>CBFIHA010000003.1:2239-89958 GCA_965662195.1 uncultured Pirellulales bacterium | reverse complement strand
CAGAGGCAGGAGGTGGCAAAACCTTCTGCCTCTCGGCGTTTCTGGAGGTTGTGGCGTTGGGTGGTTTCTCGACCTGCCCGTCCCTGCCACCTCCTGCCACGAATCCTTACGTCGCTTTTTACGTCGCTTTTTACGTCACCCAAAAAAGCGAACCCCGAGGTCACCGTCTAGCCAAAAGGACTCGAACCTGTGGCGGGCAACGAGACCGATGGGTCGGCTCAACGTGAAGGTCGTGCCGGGGTCGTCACGAGACCAGATCGTTGGCTGGCTGGGCGATGCCTTAAAAATCGTTAGTGCAACATTCTTTCTGTAAATCCGGTATGGGCCTGATCGAAGCGAGCGTAGCGAGCTGAGAGCAGGACCGGTTAGCGGTTCCACGCTGTAATCACCAGTTGCAGCACCGTGGCAATCGAGACCCAGACCAGATAAGGCACTTGGGCGAAGGCCACCCAACGGTGATGTGGCCAGACTGCCAGCATCATCCAAGGGATCGTACCCAGCACGATCAGGATGTCTGCCGATGCTAGTGGTAGATTCCGCAACTGGAACTGGATTGGGCTGAAGATCAGATTCGCAACGAGGTTAATGGCGAACGGCAAAGCCACCCGCCATGGCAGCTTGCCCCGGATCGCCTGCACGAACACGAAGCCGAACGTGACGAGGATGATCGGGTACAGAATCGACCAGATCAGCCCGATGGTCGCCGGGGCTGGCGTCCACGAAGGCTTGGCAAGGGCGTCGTACCATTCACGCCATGGCATAGGAGTGCCCTCTTCAGTCCAGTGTCGCCCCAATCTTCACCCGCACCTGCCAGTGGGCAATTTTGCCATCCTCAATGTGGCCCCGTGTTTCCAATACCTCAAACCAACGCATTTTGCTTTCGTTGATTTCGGCCTTGGCGATAGCGTTCTGGACGGCACTTTCAATGCTGGTGTGGGAGGATCCAACAAGTTCAATCATCTTGTAGGTGTGTTCGCTCATGGGTGGCTCCTCTGTTGGGGATGGGAAAAATAGGTTGGTGAATGAATCGCAGTGAAATTGTAGAGTTGCTGGTCCTTCCCACCATCCACATATTCCAAGGAACGGATCTATGGCTTTTTCAGCAAAAATCGTCGGGGATGAATTGGTGCTTCGAATTCCGATGAATGCCAAGCCCGAAAAATCCTCCAGTGGCAAAACGCTGGTGGTTGCCTCCACCTATGGCAACAAGGAAACCGATTGCCTGGTGGATGGGAAAAAAGTCATCGTGGGGGTCAACGCCTACATCCCAAAGAAGTAGGGAGGCGGTCTGGATTCCAAGCCTTCAAGAGCTGGGGTGACGTAACTTGAAACAGGCCGACCTAGGCTCTGTGCCACCCTCTGCCAAGCCTTGCCACAAAATCCGCACGCCACTTTTGACGCCACCAGCTCACAGAATCAGTCGTATCTCCCGGGAAAAACACGATTTGGACTGCCCCTACTCGGGGAGTTTTCTTCGCGGGGTGCCGCACTGGCTCGCGGAGAGCCGCACCCAGCATCGTCTATCAAGCGTTGCAGCGTTGGCCAGCGCTCATCATTGGCTTGTTATGCGCAAGGCCTGCAGTCACCGCTGTCCGTAACGCCCCTCCAGGATTCCCGCAAACGAAAGGTCTTCGTCGAGCGTTGGCCAATGCAGACCAAATGGAGAGATTTCGATACGGCCCACATCTTCCTCGGCAGCGGATTCCAGCCGCGGGTTACCCTTGGTAGGAAAACTCACCTCATGGCCGCTGGCGAATCGGACACAGATCATTCCTCGCTCATGCCATGCCTTCAGGGCACGGTCAGCCAAGGTGCTCGGCCCATTTTTGTTTGATGAGTTCGATGTGGTCATCGATGAGATCCTCCGCTCGTGAGAGCTCTCTTACATTGAACCCGACTGATTCACGCAGTTCTACTTCCGGTTCAACAACGAACACTGCTTCACCCCCGCCCCGGCGGACATGGACGTGGATGGGGGCATGGTCGTTGCTGTAGAAGAAAAACGAATATCCCTCTTGTTCGAAAATCTTCGGCATCGACCAAGTGTACCTGACTGCGGTCTCGGAGCCCGGCTCCGCCGTGGCATGATCGCTGGGCAGGTGCCAGGGGCGGGTTCGTCGACCGCGGCCCTTTGCCGAACACCGCTCGGGGGCCCCGTGCGAACTCATGCGTCCTCCTGCGGTAGAGAAAAATGAGTCGTTTTTTGAGTCGCTTTCTCCCCGACCCCCATTTTTTTGGGAGAATACGGCGGTTGTGACAAGCCCTACTCGGGGAGCTTGGCTCGTGTACCCAAGCCGGTGCCCCTTTCAAGGTTTCGCATACCCGGCTACCGGTTCGCCGTCATTACTGAGCTTGCCCGCCGCCCAGAGCAGACCGCGGGAGACCAGGTCGAGGTAGCGGTCAGCACCCACCGTCTCGTTGTTGTGGCCAAGCGAGGTGCTGAAAATGCGGGTCTTGTTGGGCCCGTATTCGTTCACCCAGGCGACCACTGCCGTCACCTCGGCTGGCTCAGGATCGGCCGGTTCGCCCTTCTTTCGCCGCGGCTTCTGCAACTGCTTGCCGGAGGCCAGCACGGTTGCTGAAGGATAGACCTGGATGTTGTTGTAAAGCTCTTCGTTGATCGTGGTCCAGCCGGCCAGCCCCACTGTGATCGGATGCTTCTCATAGGCCACATCGATTGGTGACTGCGGACCGTGACCGGTCGACTGCAGGCCGATCATCTCATACCAGCCGGCGTTGTCCGCACCAGCCGCAACCGGCTTCCGGAAATCTCCCCAGCGATAGGAGTGCATCGCGCAGTGCAGGTTGACCGCCGGCACGCCGTCAGAATGGGCCTTGAGGATCCGGTCGACATAGGGCCGTTCCGTCACCCCCGCGCTGCATTCGTCATGGACGATCACATCGAAATCGCGGGCCCAACCATCTGATTCATAGATTGGAAAGCGGGCCTTCACCGAGGTATCAGGGTTGTAGATCACCTCGACCGCTGCATTCACCCGGGCTTCAATCCCCTCCCGCAACAGCTTGGTCTGAGTGGCGTAGTCGTGGCAGCAGCCCCCCGCCACGATCAGCACCTTGAGCGGCTGGGAGTCAGCCTGCTCAGCAGCCACCACCGGCCGGATGGCCGGCCCCAGCAATGAGGCCGCAAATACAACGAGAACGGCAAACGGGCGGCACAGCATCATCGAAAACACTCCTCTGGGACAGTGAACCGAAACCACCACTGAGCATACCGTGGCCAGCCGCAAAGTTCCTCCAAGCCGCCCACCTCCCTGTCGCTCGTGAAGGGATACCGCGCGAGCCCGGTTTTCCCGGGGTCAGCCGTTCCGGATTGCCGATAGCACCCGCCGGAGGGTGGCATGGCGGATTCGCGCGGAAGGCAGCAACGGGTTCTCAGCCGCTTACGGGCCATCCTCTGCCTGCTCCTGGTTGTCGTTGCGGGCACCACTCAGGCCGCCTCCCGGCCACCCGATGCCATCCTCATTGCCAGCTTCAACATTCAGGTTTTCGGGACCTCCAAGCTGGCCAAGCAGCATGTCGTTGAGGTACTGGCCCAGGTGATCCGCAATTTTGACGTGGTGGCCATCCAGGAGGTGCGGGCCAAGTCAAACGAAGTCATTCCCAGCTTCGTCAAGCACGTCAACGCCAACGGCAGCCGTTACCAATATGTGATCGGTCCCCGGCTGGGCCGCACCAACAGCAAAGAACAATACACCTTCCTGTATGACACCAGCCGGATTGAGGTCGACACCACCTCGGTCGGCACCATGCACGACCCGGGGGACCGGCTCCACCGCCCGCCACTGTTTGTGCGGTTCCGGGCCCGCGTCCAAGAGCCTGAGCGGGGCTTTACCTTTTGGATGGTCAACTCCCACACCGACCCTGACGAGGTGCCGGAGGAGGTCGATGCCCTCGCCGATGCCTTTCTGGCACTCAAAACAGCCCGCCCGGACGAGGACGACATCATTTTGCTGGGTGATCTCAACGCCAGCCCGCAGCAGTTTGGCCGGCTGGGCCAGCTCACTGACATCGGCTGGGCTGTGTCGGGAGTCACCACCAACACCCGGCGGACCAAGACGTATGACAATCTCATCTTCCAACACACAACCACCGCCGAATACACCGGTCGCTGGGGCGTACTCGACCTCCAGACCACCTACGGCCTCAGCCTCAAGCAGGCGCTCGAAGTCTCCGACCACAACCCGGTCTGGGCCGCCTTCTCGGTCACCGAGGCACCACCGCCCAGCACCGCCAGCCTGCCAAATCGGTCCGTGGGCCGGTACTAGGCTTTGTCTGAAAAGGCTACCGCTGGCCCGAGAGCGAGCTGCTTTGGTATCTGGCAAGGACGGCGAAGCAGCCAGATTTGCAGATCTGGCGATGGAGCCGGACGTAGCCAGAGGGCAAATGAGCCGCTCGAAGCCAGGTACTGAGTTTTCAGACAGAGCCTAAGCCGACGCCGCTGGGTACACTCATGGCAGCTTGATTTCGGCTTGCTCTTCGGTCAGAGCAGTGGGTCGTCCGTCATGGAAGCCCTGCAGATTTTCAAAAAGGTACTGCAATGATCACCTGGCCTCACCGGTTCGCTTTGCTGGTGATGATTGCCGCCAGCGGTCACCTGCTTCCCGGAGCCGAAGTCGGGTTTGAGAAGATCGTGCTGACCGATCACTTCCAGGCCGAGGCGGCCGGCCTTGGTGACATCGACGGTGACGGCCACGGGGATGCTATCTATGGGCCGTTCTGGTACGCCGGCCCCGGCTTCACCGAACGGTTCCCGATCTACCCGGCGGAAGACTTCGACCCCCACAAGTATTCCAACAACTTCGCCACCTTCATCGCGGACGTCGATGCCGATGACCACCTCGATGTACTGGTCAATGTCTGGCCGGGCAAAGAGGTGGCCTGGTTCAGAAATCCCGGCAGCGGCGTACGGCAGGCAGCAGGCTGGCAGCGGCAGCTCGCCTTCCCGGCAGTCGACAACGAGTCACCCACCTACGCCGACATCAGCGGCGAGGGCCGGGGGGAACTCTGCTTTCACACCGGCGGAATCCTCGGCTTTGCCGGGCCCAGCGACCCCAGCGGCACCGACCGTTGGCCATTTACGGCTTGCTCCGAAAAGGAAAACTGGCAGCGTTACACCCACGGCCTCGGTGTCGGCGATGTTAACGGCGACGGTCGGACCGACTTCCTGATGGCATCCGGCTGGTGGGAGCAGCCGGCGGAGCGGGGTCGTGATCCGTGGCCAAAACATCCCTTCGACTTCGGCTCCGGTGGAGCCCAGATGCATGTCGCCGACATCGACGGTGACGGCGACGGCGACATTGTCACCAGTCTCGCCGCTCACCAGTATGGACTCGCCTGGTTTGAGCAGGTTCCCACTGCCGACGGCGGCATCAGCTTCAAGCGGCACCTGATCCTGCCCGACGCAGCACAACAGTCACTCGCTGGCGTGCAGTTCTCCCAGCCCCATGCCGTCGCCGTCGCCGACGTCAATGGGGATGGCCTGCCCGACATCATCACCGGCAAGCGGTACTGGGCCCATGGGCCCAAGGGTGATCCCGATGCCGGAGGCACGCCAGTGCTCTACTGGTTTGAACTGGTCCGCGACCCGGCCAAGCAGGCAGCGGAAGCCGTCTCCTTCACACCCCACCTCATCGACGACGCCTCAGGCGTCGGCACCCAGTTGGCCACCGGCGACCTCAACGGTGATGGCCGGCTCGATCTGGTCGTCGGCAACAAGCGCGGCGGCTTTGTGTTTCGCCAGCAGCCGCCCGGTACCGCCACGGCTGACTGAGCGGTCAACAACGACAGCCTGGGCACCTCCCGCGGCAGTCGCTCATTCAGCCTGCTGCACCAGCTTGAAAATGCCCTGGCCCGCCCGGGAGGCGGTCAGCACATAGGCCGTACCCGCCTCATCGAGGCCAAAGGCAAAAATCGGCAGGCCGTTCCAGGCAATGCCGAGGTTTGAGATGACCGGTGCTTCCGCCCCGGCCATTCCCGGAATCGCCAACGCCCAAAGCCGGCCGGTGACATAGTCGCCGTAGAGATAGCGGCCCTCAAGGTCGGCAATCGCACCGCCCCGCACCACACAGCCGCCGGTGATCGACTTGCCGACCTGATGGTCGTACTCCCAGACCGGATCGATCATCGGGGCTGTGGCGGTCACGCTTCCGAAGGGATAGCTCCCTTCCCGTCGCCGCCAGCCGTAATTGCCCCCCTTTTCAACGAGGTTGATCTCCTCCTGCAGGTCCTGCCCCACATCGGCCAGCCAGAGCTGGCCCGTCTCTCGATCAAACGAGAGCTGCCAGGGATTGCGGAAGCCGAGCGCCCAGATTTCCGGGCAAACGTTGTCGCGGCCGACAAAGGGATTGTCGGAGGGCACGGCATACCCCTTGCCCGCGTCGCGGCGGTCGATGTCGAGCCGCAGCACCTTGCCCAGCAGGCTGGTTGCGTCCTGGGCGTTGTCGAGCGGGTCGTTGCGGCTGCCGCCGTCCCCCAGCCCAACATAAAGACAGCCATCGGGTCCAAAGCCGATCGACCCGCCGTTGTGGTTGGGAAACGGCTGCGTAACTTCCAGCACCACCTCCTCACTGTCGGGATCAGCCCGGTTCGGGTCAGTCGGCGAAACCCGGAACCGCGACACCCGGTCGGCCTTGGGGCTGGTAACGGGGCTGTAGCAGACAAAGAACTCGCCTGTCTCGGTAAACCGGGGATGAAAGGCGAGACCCAGCAGCCCCTCTTCGTTGGCCTTGTTCCAGGGCCGGGTCGCCTCCCGCAGATCGAGGAACAGTTCGGCCCGCCGGCCAGCCGCGTCGATCACATGGATCATGCCCGACTGCTCCAGCACGAACCGGCGGCCCGACCCATCCCCAGCATGGGTCAGCAGCAGCGGCCGCAGCGGGGGCACCGGCTTGCCATCCTCCGACTCAGCCGACCAGCCCTGCCACTCGATCTCGGGAAAGGCGGACACTGCCGCCACCGGCAGCATGCCGTCGTTTGGTTCCTGCGGCAGTTTGCCGTCGGGCAGCCGGCGAATTTTCAGCGAGCGGAAGGCAACCTCATTGCCATGGTCCTGCAGGCAGATGCGGCCCCGGCCGGTTTTGCCGAACTGCGGATACTTGCCAAACTTGCTGGCCGCCACCCGCTTGTTCCAGTCGTCGCTCCCCATCACGAATTTGTAGTAACTCACGCCATTGAGGCAGACCTCACCCGAGCCCGGGGTCACCCGCAGGTAAAGGTGGTTCCACGCGCCCGCCGGCCGAGTCGCATCGATGACGTCGGCAGCCGGCAAGCCTGCCGTCTGTTCTTGGCGGGTGGCCCACTTGGGCGCCTTGGGTTGATAGAGCTGATAGAGCCAGCCGGCCTGCTGGGGATCCTCGCCGGCGGCGTTATCGAGGATCTGCACCTCCGGCCCGGTCTGCCAGGGCCGGTCGGCATCCTCGGTCACATGGAACATCAGGCCGCTGTTGCCCCCGGGGCTGATCCGGTACTCCAGCTGAAGTTCAAAGCTGTCGAAGGTCTCGTTGGTCAGCAGATCACCGGCGGGATCAGTTCGTACGATCGCCCCGTCCCGAACCTGCCAGCCCGCCCCGGGCAAGTCGGTGCGGTAGCCCTTGAAGCCGTCGAGTGACTCGCCGTCGAAGAGCAGCTGCCAGCCACTGCGAGTCTCTGGCTGGGTGAGCGTGTTGGGGGCCAGCTCGGCAGCTGCCTGGCGACCCGTGCCGACAATGACCAGGCCGAGAACAACCCGCTGAAAAACAAGCTTCAACTCACGCATTGTCATGGTATCCCAGATAGGCGGTACTGACTGTGGAGGCTGGACGTTCACTCACCCTCGTGGCTGATCATCTGTCGCGCACCTGCTGAAGAATAATCTATCCATCGTCCACTGCCGACGGAACTGGCCGGTCCGGACGCAATTGCCACAGACCAGAGCGGGCCGATCGTGATTCGACCGGATCACCAAATCACGTAGCATAAATCCAAGAAGGATCCCTTCATTGCTGCTCAGCCACACGTCGTCGCTGCTCTTCCGCCGGCTGGTCGGACCGGTCATCGGCCTGCTGCTGGTCGCGGTGCTGGCGAACGTTGCCGTAGCCGCCTGGCTGGCCGCCCACCGCACCGCAGCAGCAGCAGCAGCGGTCGAACAGCAGGTGACCGAGGCGCTGGCAGCGTCCCGGGTGCCGCTGGCACCGCCAATTCTCACCGCCCTGCATCAGCTCACCAGCTGCCACTTCCTCGTCACCGACCCGGCAGCAGCATCCGGCATCTTCTCCACGACGCCGGTGGGCGATTGGGGAGACACCGACTGGAGGGCCGTCCTTGCGGGCACGGCCCAGCCCCCAACCACCTTGCAGCTGCCGTTGGGCCGCTACCGCGTCAGCCTGTTCCGGAGCCAGAGCGTTCGACCCCAGCAGGCGGTGCTGCTCATCCCGCTGCCGGCAGTGACGCGGATGACCTTCGAGACGGTCGCCCCGATGCTGGTGGTCGCCGGCATCATCCTGGCAATCTTGATTCCTCTCGGGCTTGCGGTGACCGGGCGGCTGACCCGCCGGATTGTCGCCATTGAGGGCTTGGTCGGACGGATCGCTGCCGGCGGCTTCGGTAGCCAGCTGCCAGCGGGGTCTGCTGGAGCCGGTGGCGGTGATGAGATCGATCGGCTGCAACGGGGCGTCAACCAGATGAGCAGCACGCTGGCCAGCCTCCGGGACTCGCTCGTGGCGGGTGAGCGGCAGCGGCTGCTCGGCCAGCTGGCCGCAGGCTTTGCCCACGAACTTCGCAATGCCATCACCGGCAGCCGGCTGGCGATCGACCTGCACCGGCGCCGCTGCCCGCTATCGTCCGCAGATCCGCCCCCCCGCGACGACAGCCTGGCAGTCGCCATCCGGCAGCTCGACATTCTTGAGGAAGAGGTCCGCGGCCTGCTGACCCTCGGCCGGCCCGATGTCCAGCCACCAGTCACCGAGTTTGATCTGGCCGCGTTGCTCGACGACGTACACGACCTGACCGTTCCGCGACTGGAGCACGCCGGCGTCGGCCTTTCCCGCGACTGTCCCCCGCTGCTGCTGTCGGCCCGCCGCGAGCCCCTGCGGGCGGCGGTGGTCAACCTGGTGCTCAATGCCATCGACGCCGCCGGCCCCGGGGGCCAGGTCAGGCTCGCAGCTACTGTGCGGGATCACTGCTGTGTGATCACCGTGGAAGATAATGGCCCGGGCCTCCCGCCGGCGCTTGCCAACTCGATCAGCGAGCCCTTCGTGACCGGCAAGCCGGAAGGAGTTGGCCTGGGCCTGGCAGTTGCCCGAGTGGTTGCAGAGGAACGGGGTGGCGGACTCAACTGGACTCGTCGTGGTCAGCTCACCCGGTTCGAGCTCGCCCTGCCGCTGGATACCACCGGCATGACACCGCCGCCCCAAGGAAGCCCCTGATGAGCCGCATTCTGGTGGTCGATGACGAACCGGCGATCGGCTGGAGCCTCCGCGAGGTGCTCACCGATGACGGCCATGCGGTGGAGATCGCCCCCTCCGTCGCGGCCGGCCTGGCCGCCTGCCGCACATTTCTCCCGGAGGCGATGCTGCTCGACGTGCGGCTGCCCGACCGGGACGGCCTGGAAGCGCTGCCGGAATTTCGGGCGGCCGCTCCAGCGGCTGCGGTTGTGGTAATGACCGCCTTCGGCGACCTCGACACCGCCGTCAGGGCGCTCGACGCCGGTGCCTTTGACTATCTGCCCAAGCCGTTTGATCTGGCGACCGTCGCCCGGATGCTGACGCGGGCCACTGCGGCCGCTGGACCCCCTGGCGGACCAGCCGCTGCAGCCGCTGCGGTCGGAAATGCCGCTGCCAAACCGGCCGCCGGTGAGCTCATCGGCCGGTCGCGGCCAATGCAGACAGTGTTTCGGCAGATCGCGCTGGTGGCACCACATGAGCTGCCGGTGCTGATCACCGGGCCAACCGGCACCGGCAAGGAGCTGGCCGCCCAGGCTCTCCATCGCCACAGCCGGCGTCGGGACCAGCCGCTGGTTACCGCCCACCTGGCCGCCCTCGCGCCCACCCTGATTGAGAGTGAACTCTTCGGCCATCGACGCGGTGGCTTTACCGGTGCCACGCGTGACCATGCCGGGCTGTTTGAGCGGGCCGACGGAGGCACGATCTTCCTCGATGAAATCGGTGAGGCCTCAGCCGAGGTGCAGGTCAAACTATTGCGGGTGCTGGAGTCAGGCGAGATCCTGCCGGTCGGAGCAGCCGCCGGCAGACGGGTCGATGTCCGCATCGTCGCCGCCACCAACCGGGACCTGGCGACCGCGGCGGCCACCGGCAGCTTTCGGGCCGATCTCTACCACCGGCTGCGGGGCTTTGCGATCGAGATGCCGCCGCTGGCCGATCGGCTTGATGACATCCCCAATCTGGTTGAGCATTTTCTGGCTGCGGCCGCCAGCCGCACCGGGCCATCCCCTGGACCAATCTCACCCGACCTTTTCAAAGCCCTCGCCAGCAGGTCGTGGCCGGGCAATGTTCGGGAACTGCGGCACGCGATCGAGCATGCGTTGGTACTGGCCCGGGGTGGCCTGCTGGGGCCCGAACATCTGCCCACGCCTGCTGGTCCGGCGCTGGTTGGCCGCGGCACCCCCAGCGGCACCTGTGAAAAGGCCCTGGTGGAGGCGGCCCGCCGGTGGCTGTTGGCCGCTTGGCAGGAAGACCCGGCTGGCGACCTGCACGAGCGGGCTGTCGGCATTGTCGAAGGTGTCCTGGCCCGCGAAGCGGTGCGGCTGACCGACGGCAACCGTACCGCAGCGGCCCGCCGGCTGGGCCTTGATCGGGCCACGCTGCGAAATCGGCTGGGTGGCGAATAGCGGCGAATAATTGCTCGGGCTGCTGATCGCTTCGCCGGTCACGGCGACCGGCCACCCCGGCACCGGTGACAAAACGGCCGACCGGTGGTCGTGAGGGTTTGGCACAGCAGCTGCATTACCTGCCTTATCGGGACCGAGCGTTGCCGCTTCCCGTTCTCGACCCCACGTGAGCCCAATGATGCCAGCAACCCGCCACCACCGTTCCCGGACCGCCTTCACCCTGATTGAACTGCTCGTGGTGATTGCGATCATCGGGGTGCTGGTCGGGCTGCTGTTGCCGGCGGTGCAGCAGGCCCGCGAGGCGGCCCGGCGGCTGGCCTGTGGCAACAACCTCAGGCAGCTGGTGCTGGCGGTTCACAACTATGCCGCCGCCCGCGGCCACTTTCCCCCCAGCATGATCCACACGCCCGGCACCGCCTTCGCCAGCAACAACGGCTCATGGGGCGTGCATGGCCGGATTCTGCCCTACCTTGAGGAGGGCACGGCGGCGGAACGGATCAATCTTGAGCAGCCTTGGGACGACGGCTATCCGGCGGGAACCGCAGGCACGAACTGGGCCACGGTTGGGACCACGAAGATCGCCAGCTTTGTCTGCCCCAGCGAGGTGAACAACACCTTCCGCACCAAGGACGGCACCAACTATGTCTCTCCCACCAACTACGGCTTCAACTTTGGCACTTGGTTCGTCTACGACCCGGCGACTGGCCGGGGAGGTGACGGGGCATTCCACCCGAACTC
Organism: uncultured Pirellulales bacterium; assembly: GCA_965662195.1. Classification (GTDB taxonomy): domain Bacteria; phylum Planctomycetota; class Planctomycetia; order Pirellulales; family UBA1268; genus UBA1268. The sequence goes on along the minus strand of CBFIHA010000003.1, from coordinate 78,377 downwards.
CAACTACAACGCAAAGCTGTTCACCGACGGCTTGTCCAAAACGCTGCTGGCCAGTGAGGTCAAAGCCTTCACGCCCTATGTCCGGAATACCGCCGACCCGGGCGGCAGCTATCCGGCCGGCTCACCACCCGCCGCCCCAGCCCTGATCGCCGGGCTGGCAGGTGGTGGCCAGCAGAAGCTCGGCCCCGATACCAACAGCAACACCGGCCATACCGAGTGGCCCGATGGACGGGTCCATCACACCGGTTTCACCGCCACCTTCACGCCCAACACAGTGGTGCCGTTCAGCGACAGCGGCACCGACTACGACATCGACCTCAACTCGCAGCAGGAAGGCAAGTCGGCCAGTCAGCCAACCTATGCTGCCATCACCGCCCGCAGCCATCACGGCGGGCTGGTCAACACGGGCATGGTCGATGGTTCGACCCGGACGATCACTGACGAGATCAGCCTGCAGATCTGGCGGGGCCTGGCCACCCGCAGCGGCGGCGAGGTGGCCAATCCTCCCTGAATGACTGCCGAGTGGCTGCGTGGCCGGGCCGCTTCGGTCTGCCAGCCTGACCGTCGCGCTGCCACCCGCGAATCGCCACAGCAGGCTGGAAATCACCAGCGAAAACTGGCTGACCGGCCAGGATTCGGGCTGGCCCGGGCAGGGGCCAGAATCTCTTGGTACCCTCTGATGAGTTGTTGGGGCCTGAGCCGATCAGGGTGGTCCTGGTTCTGGCTGCTGCCCGCTGGCTGAATCGATGTGAGCGTGAGACGTTCGTCCGTACACACCGCCGTGGTGGCCCGCCGGCTGATCAGCGCTGGCACACTCGTGTGGCTGACGCTGCTGGTGGCCGCACCGGCAGCAGCGGAACCCGTCCACCATGCCGTCCGGCTGTATCGCGACGATCCCCGGCCGGCGGGTGATCTCCCGGTCGGTATTGCCCCGGAGTGGCAGCAGCCGCAGTCAACCGGACGGCGACGAACGTCGCGGCGGGCACGGCGGCGGGCCCAGCGGCGGGGTTGGGAGGAGGCCACCCCGCCGGCCACGATCAACGGCATCGACGTTGTCCTCCCCGTCGCGGCCCACAGCCGACTCCGGATCGATCACCGTGACATCCCCTACGCCACGGGTTCTCCACATCACCGTTTCAACATCTTCCTGCCGGGCGGCTGCCGGCAAGGGCAACTGCCACTGGTGATCTGGTTGCCGGGGGTCGATTGGTCGACCATCGACCGCGACGACTGTCCGATCATCTGGCTGACCAGCCATGGCTATGCCGTGGCCAGCGTCGGCTATCGCCCCAGCTCGGTGGGTCACTTTCCCACCCAGCGGGATGACTGCCAGGCAGCCCTTCGCCAGTTGGCCGAGGATGCTGCCCTTTGGGGGATCGCTCCCGACCGGATCGCCGTGGTCGGCCAGGGCGGCGGCGGCCACCTCGCCGCCTTGCTCGGTCTTGATGGCCAACCAGTGGGGGCGGCCGCCCCCACTGCATCAGAGCCGGCCGTTGCGATCGCCGCGATCTGCAGCCTCAGCCCGGTCACCCATCTGCCGACACTCGGCCCTGACCATGACCGGGCCTCCTCGGCCGCCAGTCGACTGATCGGCGGACCCCTGCCCGAACTCCGCGAGGCGGCTCTGGCCGCTAGTCCGCTGCGGTATGCCTCACCGGGCGACCCACCCACGCTGCTCATTCATGAGCGGACCGCCCGGCTGGTGCCGGTCAGTCAGAGTGAACGGCTGCATCTCGCGTTGCAGACAGCCGGTGTCGATAGCCAGCTGATCATCCACGATGAGACGAAGCCGGGCTTTCCTGCCGATAGCCGGGTGGGCCGGCTGCTGCTGGCCTTTCTCAATCGCACACTCACCGCCGGCACCGTCAGCGTTGTCGTCCATGATGCTGCCGGCCAGCAGGACGGTGGCTGAAATCGGTATTGCTTGGGTTGGGCTCCATCCCGATTCTCCGTCGGCCGCCGGCCGACCAGTGGCGGGAACGGTGTTCCCCGACAACAGCCCCAGCAAGACGCAGTCATGTCTTTCCACCCGGGTCGCTTCACCCGCCGACACTGGCTGGCCACGGCCGCCGCGGGCGGCTGCGGCGCGGCTGGTGGGCTGTTCGCCGAGTCGGTCTTTGTGACGCCCGGCACGCTCGCCATCACCCAGCTGTCAGTCGGCCGGCCAGCCGGAACGCGACGACCGCTCAGGCTGATCCAGTTGAGCGACCTGCACCTCCGTGGCATCGGTCGGCTGGAAACCGACCTGATCGTGGCGGTCGCCGCCGCTGAGCCCGACCTGATCCTGCTCACCGGCGACACCCTCGACTGCCACCGCGGGATCGGGCCTTTGGCCGAGTTCCTCCAGGCCCTGCCGCCCGGCCCCGATCGCCTCGCAATCATCGGCAACTGGGAATACAAGGCCGGGCTCGATTCCACCAGTTTCCGGCAGCTGCTCAGCCGGCAGGATGTCCGGCTCCTGCTCAATGAGGCGGTCGATCTTGAGCACAACGGCCACCCGCTGCGGATCAGCGGGCTCGATGATCTGGTCTGTGGACGGCCAGCCAGCCCGCAGCCGCCATCAGCAGCCGACCCGACGGCCGAGCATCTCGTGCTGGCCCACTGCCCGGCCACCCGGGATCAGCTACCACCACTGGCCGGGCCTGCTGTCAGCCTGATGCTCAGCGGGCACACCCATGGCGGCCAGATCGCCCCGGCCGGACTGCCGATCATCACCCCCCCGGGCAGCGGCCGCTATGTCACCGGCTGGTATGTCGAGGATGGTCCGCCGATGTATGTCTCGCGTGGCCTGGGCACTTCCATGCTGCCGATTCGGCTGGGGGCCACGCCGGAACTGGTCATTGTCGACTGGTGGCTCGGCCGCGCAGCCGCTGCGTAGCCGTTACAGGCGGCGCAGGGGGCCCTTTCGCTCTCGCTTGTGCAGGCTTCCAGGCTGGCTGGTCGATGAATCTCTCGAGGTCAGGATGCGCCTCCCGCTCGCGATCCCGTGAGTCTGTGTCCTGGTCCCTCAGGCGGCCCCGATCGATTCCGGTCGGGAAGCGGTTGCCGCCCTATCAAGCCACCCAAGGAACGCCCCAGCCACCGCCATGCCGAGCCGTATTCGCCAATCCGACAATAGCCCCGCCCAGAATCCGCTGGAGACCTATCTCCGCGAGATCAACGAAACATCACTGCTCACTGCAGCGGAAGAGAAACAACTTGCCACCCGGGTCCGCCAGGGTGATGCCGCAGCGCGGGATCACATGGTGCGAGCCAACCTGCGGCTGGTGGTGAACATCGCCCGCGGCTACTCCAACCGCGGCCTGCCGCTGCCCGACCTGATTGAGGAAGGCAACCTCGGCCTGCTGCGGGCCGTGGAGGGCTTCGACCCGAAGGTCGGCACCCGGTTCAGCACCTACGCCAGCTACTGGATCAAGCAGTCGATCAAGCGATCGCTGATCAACAACGGCAAGACCATCCGGATTCCGGCATACATGGTGGAGATTCTCTCGAAGTGGCGGCGGGCCTCGGCGCGGCTGCTGGAGATCCTGGGCCGGACGCCAACGCCGGAGGAGGTGGCCCGCATGCTCGGCCTGGCCCGCAAGAAGCTGCCGATCATCAAGAAGGCGATGCAGGTCCATCAGGCCGGCCCCCAGACCGACCAGGCCGACGGCGGCTGGTCACTCGGCGACATTGTCGAGGACGAGAACGCCCGCTGTCCGGCCGAGGTCATGCTGGACGAAGACACGCTGCAGCATGTGCTGCGGCGGATCGAGCGGCTTGACGACCGGGCGGCGACGATCATCAGGCTGAGGTTCGGCCTGGGTGGGGGAGAGCCGATGACGCTCAAGGAGATCGGGGGAGTACTCGGACTGACACGTGAACGGGTCCGCCAGATCGAGTCTGAGACGCTGGCCTCGCTGGCAACGGAGATCGAGGGGGCGCCGCAGGCCACAATCAGCCTGCGTCCGGCCCGCCAGTTGCGGCGGGGGGCCTGAGCGGGCTACCTTCTAAAGATGGATCTCACCGCACACATCCGGGCCGTACCGGACTTTCCCAAACCCGGCATCCTGTTTCGTGACATCACGCCGCTGCTGGCTGAGCCGACCGCCTTCATGGCGGCGATTGACCGGCTGGCCGGGCCCTGGCAGGCCGACGGCATCGATGCCGTGGCGGCGGTCGAGGCCCGGGGTTTCCTCTTCGCCGGCCCGCTGGCGATGAAGCTCGGCGTTGGGATCATTCCGGTCCGCAAGCCGGGCAAACTGCCGGCGGAGACGATCAGCTATCGCTACGATCTGGAGTATGGCAGTGACACCCTGGAAATGCACCGTGGCATCCTCGCCCCGGGGGCACGGGTGCTGGTGGTCGATGATGTGCTGGCCACCGGCGGCACGGCCGAAGCCTGCGTACGGCTGATCGAGGCGGCCGGAGCAACCGTGGCCGGCTGCTCGTTCCTGGTGGAACTCGGTGGTCTCGGCGGCCGCGAACGGCTCGCCGGCCAGCGGATCGAATCGGTCCTGCATTACTGACACTGCCAGACCGCGGCTTTCCACCACCGTGGTCTCCGTACCAGCAATTCCATGTCCCGGATCGTCATTGCCATGTCGGGGGGCGTCGACTCCAGCGTCGCTGCGGCGCTGCTGGTCGAAGCGGGCCATGACTGCATCGGCGTTTTCATGCGGCACGGCCAGCCGGCCCTGCCGGCAGCGGCCGGGACATTGCCGGTGGTCGTGACCGCGGCCCCACGGCCGGGCCATCAGGGCTGCTGCAGCGTCAGCGATGCCCTCGATGCCCGCCGGGTGGCCGACCGGCTGGGTATTCCGCTCTACCCGCTCGACCTGACGGATGACTTTGAGCGAATCATCGACAGCTTCACCGCCGACTATGCCGCGGGCCGCACCCCGAACCCCTGTGTCCGCTGTAACCAGTGGATCAAATTCGGCCGGCTGTTCGACCATGCCGAGGCGGTCGGTGCCAGTCACGTGGCCACCGGCCACTATGCCCGGCTGGTCGGACCGGAGGCGAATGGGCCGGACGTTCCGGAACTGCACCGGGGCCATGACACGGCTCGCGACCAGTCGTATGTGCTCTTCGGTGTCGGGCCCGACCGCCTCCGCCGGATGCTGCTGCCGGTGGGTGGTCTGGCCAAGGACGAGGTCCGCCAGCGGGCGGACGCCCTCGGCCTGGTGACGGCGGCCAAGCCCGACAGCCAGGAGATCTGCTTCGTGCCTCCGGGTGAGCATCCACGGCTGGTGGCCCACCGGATCGGCGGCTCGCGGGCGGGTGAAATCGTGGACCAGACCGGTCTGGTTCTGGGCCGGCATCCCGGCATCGAGCAGTTCACGATCGGCCAGCGGCAGGGGCTGGGAATCGCCGCCGGCAGCCCGTTGTATGTGCTGCGGATCGAGCCGGAGACCTGCCGGGTCGTGGTCGGACCGCGCGAGGCCTTGCCACTCGCCAGGCTGGTGGCCACCGAAGCGAGCTGGATTGCCGCGGTGCCCGACGAACCATTTCCCTGCCTTGTCCAGTGCCGGGCCCAGCGGCCGGCGGCCCGGGCCATCGTCACCCGGCACGGGCCAGACCGGTTCGAGGCCCGGTTTCTGGAGCCGACCATCGATGCCCCCGGACCGATCACGCCGGGTCAGCCGGCGGTCTGCTATGCCGGCACCCGGCTCCTCGGCGGGGGCTGGATAAGCCGCGAATCGGTCGCCGGCGGCTGAGCCGCCGGCAAACGCACCGCCGGTCCGATCGATGAATCCGGGAGCCGGCAGTGGAAGCATCCGGGCCGGCAACAGATTCGACACCTCCAGCCGGTTTGCCTGCGGTGAAAATCGAACTAGCATGAAGATTGCGATTTGACCCCTTTCCGATCGGAGCAATCCCGTGCCTCCCGCCGCCCTTGCCGTCCTCGGTGTCCTGCTCGGCGTCATCGCACTGGCGATGCTCCTGCTGATCTTCAATTACGGTCAGATCTGGTTTCAGGCCTACTGGTCGAAGGCGACCGTCACCTTCCTCGAACTCTTCGGCATGAGCCTCCGGAAGGTGAATGCCCGCACGATCGTTCAGGCCCGGATCATGGCGACCCAGGCGGGCCTCGGGAAAGAGATCTCCTCCGGCCGGCTGGAGGCCCATTCCCTTGCCGGCGGTGACGTCCCCCGGGTGATCCGAGCGCTCATCGCCGCCCAGCGGGCGAGTCTCGACCTCGACTTTGACCGGGCCTGCGCCATCGACTTGGCGGGGCGTGACGTGCTCGACGCCGTTCAGACCAGCGTCAATCCGAAGGTGATCGACTGTCCCGACGTGGCCAGTGGCAAGTCGACCCTCTCGGCCGTCGCCCGCAACGGTGTGGAACTGAAGATCCGAGCCCGGGTGACCGTCCGCACCAATCTGCTGCAGCTGATCGGCGGGGCCACCGAGGAGACGATCATCGCCCGGGTGGGCGAGGGCATCATCACCTCGATCGGCTCCGCCGCGACCCACTTCGAGGTGATGGAGCATCCCGACACGATCTCGAAGGCGGTGCTCGAGCGGGGCCTCGATGCCCAGACAGCCTTCCAGATTGTCTCGATCGACATTGCCGACATCGAAGTAGGTGAGAACATCGGCGCCCGGCTGCAGGCCGATCAGGCCGAAGCCGACACCCGGGTAGCCCGGGCGAAGGCCGAGGAACGCCGAGCGGTGGCAATCGCCCATGAACAGGAGATGAAGGCCGCCACTGCGGAAAACCGGGCCGGTGTCCTCCGGGCAGAGGCGCTCGTGCCCAAAAGCATCGGCGAGGCCCTTCGCGCCGGCCGGATGCAGAGCCAGTCGGCCAATGGCCAGGTTTCGTAGCCGCTGAAATCTGTCGCTGATGCCTGCCCGCGGTTGCTCACCACGGAGGCACGAAGATCACAAAGCCAGACGCCAGAGAGCGTATTCCCAGTTGGCTTTTGGTCTCGGCTGATTCTGGCCGAGATCGTGATCGGCCAGGAAATCGTGATTTGTTCGCGCGGGCAGGGCGGAGACCAGTCGGATGCAGCCTGCTCGCCGCAGCTGCGGGCATCTTCATTGCTTTCCGCCGTGCGGTTGGTGCCTTGGTGGTACCCCCAAAAAACTGATCCGCTGCCAAAACCGAGGAAAAATCCTCACAACTGGCGAATTCGGTCAAACTTTGAGGCCGCTGCTGGCCGATACTGAATTCTAGGCAGGAGGCACGCTCGACGTGTGACCCCGCAAACCGCAGGACGCGGTTGTGGTCGTTCCTGCCTGACAGGCATCAGATGCCCCACTGGGGCATAAACGGCAAGAGGGAGTCTGCCATGGGTCTGCGAAAACTGCGTGTCTACACCGGTCCCGAAGCTGAGCCAGCAGGTCTGTCCCTGCTCGGCGAGTCGGCCGATCCGCATACCGTTCGGGTCACGCTCGGTGAAATCCTGCCGACGCTGGCCGACGCGGTGGCCAGCGACCGAACGTGGCTGACCGATTTTGAGGGTGACGAGGTGACGATTTCATCCGACCTTTACGACGTGCTCCAGGCCTACCGGCACTTCCGCCGGCCGGGCGCCTGATCACCCCTCGCTCAATAATTTCCACTGAACGCCCCGGTTTTCGGCTACGGCCGATTTCCGGGGTGTTCTGCTTGCAGACAGACACTCCTCCGAAACAACCACTTTTTTTGATTGGGTGAACCCCCCTTGAGAGGACGGCCTCGATCTTGTAGAAACGCACCAGGCAAGGCAGCAGGATGGGGTAATCCCCCGGACTGCGCTTCATGATCACTCTGCTGCGAACGCACCGATGCCGTCTACGATCAACCTTGCCTCGCTCGGTAGGAGGGTCCGGGAAGCCCGGCTCGCCCGCAAACTGACACTCGAGGCACTCGTCGCCCGAACCGATTTCACCATCAGTTGGCTCTCGAAGCTGGAAAACGGCCAGCTTTCACCCTCACTCGAAGGCCTGGCCGGGCTGGCCGAGGCCCTGGGTTGTGGGATTGAGACTCTGGTTGAAGGGCTCACTGTTCCGCCACGGCATGTGGTTGTCCGGTCGGGGAATGGCCAGTCTGAGTCCGGTGCGAGGCGAAAACCGAGCCGAAACGGCCGCGGCCGAGCCGGCGGGGTGAATATCGAAAACCTGGCCAACGGCTGGCAGGGAGCCGCCATGCAGCCGGTGATTCTGCATCTGGGCAGTGGCGACCGCCAGCGGCCCGAGAGTACAGATGCCCAGCGGTTTCTGATGGTGCTTGAAGGCCGGGCCCGGCTCGAATACGACAACGATGCCATCCTGCTGGATGCGGGGGACAGCATCTACTTCGACGCCTCGTTCCCCCACACCATCACCAATGCCAGTCGCGGCTCCGCGCGGGTGCTCTCGATCACCCCAGCGACGGGCGTACCGGTTTCAGCCGGCTAGCTGTCCGTGGAAAAAGCCCTCCATGGGGCCACACCCTTGAGTGGCCGACTATTCCAGCCGGCTGCTCGCCGGGGCACCGGCCGGCGGTGGTGAAAGCAGCGAGACCACCACCAACACCAGAAAGCCGAGCGGGATCGTCACGAGGCCCGGCTGGCTGAAGGGCATCGGTGAGTCGGCCCGGGCGAGGCCGTAGACCTTCTCGAAGGTGTCGGCTGAGAGCAGAATCCAGCCGAGTGACGCGAGCATGCCGACCGTCACGGCCACGGTGATGCCCTGCTTGGTCGTTCGGGGCCAAAACAGCAGCATCACCAGCGCCGGCAGGTTGGCGCTGGCGGCAATGTGGAAGGCCCAGCCGACGAGAAAACTCACGTTGAAGTTTTTGAACAGGATCCCGAGGGCCATGGCGATGATCCCCAGGCCAACCGCGGCGATCTTTCCGGCCCGGACCTTCTCGTGATCAGTCATCTGCAGACCCCAGCAGTTCTCGACCAGATCATGAGCCACCGCCCCGCTGCCGGCCATGATCAGGCCGCTGACCGTGCCCAGCACCGTGGTGAAGGCAATCGCCGAGATCACCGCAAAGAGGGTTTCACCAAACGACTTGGCCAGCAGCGGCGCCGCCATGTTCGAACTGGTCGGGTCGAGGGCACCGCTGGTCATCGCCCCCAGCCCCAGGTAGAGGGTGAGCACGTAAAAGCCGCCGATTGCCGCAATCCCCACCACGGTGCTCTTGCGGGCGGCATCGGCATCCTTGACGGTGTAGTAGCGAATCAGAATGTGTGGCAACGACGCCGTGCCACAAAACAGGGCCAGCATCAGGCTGGCGAAGTCGAGCTGGTCGGTAAGCTTGCCGCTGGAAAGGCCCTTAAAGTAGCCGCCAGGCTTGAGCAGATCGCGGCCCTCCCGCACGGTCGGCGTGTAGGTGGTGTGACTGCCGGCCTCGTCACTGTGCCGCCGGGCCGACCAGGTGATGATCTGTGAGTCCTCGAGTGTCGACAGGTATTCCAGCGGCCGCAGCGGTCCGGTCGAGCGGGCCTCCCCGTAGCGTTCGGGTAACGCATGGAGCGTGCCGACGGGCCGCAGGTCGTTCTCCCGGGACTGGGGCTGGCCATTGATCAACACCTGACCGGCCGGTGTGACCGTCCGCACCTGCGGTGTGAGATTCACAGCACTGCTCCGGCCGGCATTGACCAGCAGGCCGCGGTTGAGGATCAGCAGCACCAGGATCCCGCAGAAAAAGACCAGCAGGCCACCCTTGATGAACTGGACCCAGGTGGTCGAGACCATTCCGGCGGTGACGACGATCAGGGTCACCGCCACCCCCACCAGGATCACTCCGGCGGCATAGGGCAGGCCAAGCAACGGCACGATCAGGTGCCCCGCGCCGACCATCTGCGGAATGAGATAGAAGACGCTCACCACCAGTGTCGACACCGCCACGGCCAGCTTGATGCCCCGGCTGTTGAAACGGGCATCGAGGGCGTCGGCAAAGGTGAACTTCCCCAGCGCCTTGATCGGTTCGGCAATGACAAACAGCGCGACGATCCAGCCGGCCAGAAAGCCGATTGAATAGAGAAAGCCGTCGTAGCCATAGAAGGCGATCATGCCGCAGATGCCGAGAAACGAGGCGGCCGAAAGATAGTCGCCAGCGAAGGCAATACCGTTGACGAACCAGTGAATCTGCCCGTGGGCGGCGTAATAACCCGTGGCCGATTGGCCCTTCCGGCCAAGCCAAAATGAGAACGCCACCACGCCGACCACAAAGGCAGCAAAGATGGCGATGGCAACCGGGGAGGAGTCGTAGAGCATGGTCGGTTCCGCGGCGGGAAAAATCAGGCGTCAGGGGTCCGGCGCCGGCAGGCAACCATGTACAGGACCGCCAGGATGAAGGCGGCGGCAATCAGGACCATGCCGTAGGCGATGGCCAGATTCACCCCGCCGAAGGGCCGCCACGAGAGTGCATCGGGCTGGAACAGCACGATGCCCATGAAGCCGACGTAGAGCAGCACGTAGACGGCGAACAGTGCCAGGCCAATCCGGCGATTCCGGGACCCGGACCGTCCCAGGGGATTTTGATGCTGATCTGATGCCATCGATGACGCCCCTTCCTGCCCCGGATCTCCCACCACCACGCCGGTGCGTGCGGAAGTCTACCCGAACCGGGCCGGACCGCGAGTACCGTCCGATTCAGTCCCGCGCTGGGAGCCCGTGGGCCGTGAGCCCCGGTGGCAGTCCGTCGCCCGCCTCGACAAAAGAGACCAGATCGAGAACCTCCTCATGCGTCAGGACGTTGAGCAGCCCGGCCGGCATCGGTGAGACCTGCGACGGCACCCGCTCGTCGACCGACGCCTTGGCAAGCAGTTTGATCACATCGGGCGCAAGCAGGTTGGTACGGATCTTCCAGGCAGCTGCCGTCTCGCCGGCCACCACTCCCGACTCGACCCGGCCGTCATCAAGGACAAACTGCACCGTGCGGTACTGGTCATCGATTTTCAGTGAGGGATCGAGCATGTGGGCCAGCAGTTCTCGGCCCCGGAGTTTCTTGACGCTGTTGACCAGATTCGGCCCGAGGTTGACCCCATGGCCGGCCGCCACATGGCACTGGGTGCATTGGGCTTTCGCAAACGCGTGCATCCCCCGCGAGAGTGCCGCCTCATCACGGCTCGGATTCACCACGGGAAAATCTTCGAGCTTCCACGCCTTCACGATCGTCGGCCGGCAGGCCTCCAGCAGCCGCTCGGCCTCGGCGGCATCGCGGGCAACCACCATCGTGCCGTTCATCACGATCCAGTGACCGGGAAAGGTGCAGACATAGGGATAGACCCCCGGCTCCGTCGGCGCCTCGAGCCGGAGCACGTGCACGAGTGCCTTCCGCGTCGGGCCGATCATCGGCGTTGCCGCGATGATCAGGTCCCGCTTGTCCGTCGGGATGAAGTCGCTGGTGGCATTTTTGGGATCCCGGGCCATTGCGTTGGCGGCAGCGCCGACCTCGGCCATCGCGCCGGGCCGAACCAATACCAGGTTGTGGTCGGTCGCATCGGGATTGGTGAAGATGAGTTTCACCGGCTGACCCGGTCGCACCTGGAACTGCTGGGTGGTAAAGAGCATCCGCTCGGGCGCGCAGGAAATCCGCACCTCGACCGTCTCTGGCCGCCGGTCAAAGGCAAGGTCTTTCCCACGTGCCCGCGGCTCACGGATCTCCAGCGACCGGCGGGCCAGCTTGAGGAGACCCGGCACCGGGCTGGCCGGGTCGCCCTCCCAGTGCCGCTTCAGCGGTGCCGACTCCAAGGCGGCCACGGCGGCATAGGCCAGATGCCCCCCCAGCGGCCGCCGGAAGACACCGATGACCGCCTCCAGGGCCTCTGGCGTGCCGATCCAACTGGCGGCGATCGCCGCCTCCAGCCGGACCAGCCCCGACTCATCCGCCGCCGCCCGCCCAAGCAGCTCATGCCGATCGGGCAGTGATGCATGCCAGAACCGGAGCTGCCTGATCGCCGCCGCCCGGGCGTGATGGTCATCGCTGGCGGCGAGGTCCACCAGCAGCGCTGGCCGGATGACGCCAATCGTCGAGCAGGCGGCCAGCGCCTCAGCCCGGTGCCGCAGCAGGATCGGATCAGCAGCAGCGAGATCAGCGACCCAATCATCGATCGCTGCTGCAGCGGCCTCGCGGTCGCGGCTGGCCAGTTCGCGGGTGGCCAGGTACCGGACCCGGAACTCTGGGTGGCCCAGCAGGGCCGCCAGGCCCAGCTCGCTGGCCCCGGCGATCTCCGGCATCGGTGTCACAGCGACGGCTTTCGGCGTCACCCGCCAGATCCGCCCCGACTCACGATCGCGGCGGGAATCCCGCAGTGAGTATTGGGCATGCCCCTTCACCGGGTTGTACCAGTCGACGACGTAGAGGGCCCCGCGAGGACCGAAATGGAGGTCGACCGGGATGAAGCTGAGGTTGGTCGAGAAGATCAGATCGCCGGCATACTGCTCGTCGTAACCAAAGGCGTGCTCGACCCAGCGATGGATTTCAATTCGGTTGGTCGGCTTGTAGCGGGCCTTGATGAAGCCGCCCTGCAGCTCTGCCGGAAAGCCCGGCACATCGACAAAGGCCTGGCCGCAGGTCCCCGAATAAGCCTGCAGGCCCACCGGCGACGCATGCTGCTGCGGATACGGCGGGTCGAGGGCATGAAAGGCCTCAGCGAAGATCGGGTGGCTCGCCACATGGTTGCCCCAGGGGTCGAAGGTGACGCCCCAGGGATTGGTGCTGGGGTAGGTGCCCAGTGAGGTCAGGCGGTGGATCCGGGGCTGGTAGCGGAACCAGCCACTGTTCTGCTGCCGAACGGGACCGTAAGGCGTCTCCACCTGGCTGTGGTGAAAAACCGACTCGCGAAACAGCAGGGCCCCGTCGGGGGTCCAGATGAAGTCGTGCAGCGAGTGGTGGGAGTCCTCGGTGCCGAACCCGGAGAGAAGCACCTCGTGAACATCGGCCCGGTCGTCACCGTCGGTGTCGGCCAAGAAGGTCAGGTTGGGCTGCTCCGAGACGTAGACCCCGCCATCGCCGAACTCAAAAGAGAGCGGCACATGCAGATCATCCGCAAAGACCTTTGAGGTGTCGGCCCTTCCGTCGCCGTCGGTGTCTTCCAGGATCACCAATCGGTCTCCCGGCTCTTGGCCGGGGTAGACATGCGGGTAGGCCTGCGACGTGCAGACCCACATCCGGCCCCGGCTATCCCAGCGGACCTGGATGGGGTTCGCAATCTCGGGAAACTCCTCCTCACCGGCAAAGAGGTTCACCTCAAACCGGGGATCGACCTTGAAGGCCTTTTGTTCTTCAGCGGCCGGGAGCCACTCGTTGGCCCCGCGGGTCTCATCGACCGCCGGCAATTGGGGTAGGTTCGTATCGTCGATGGTGTCTGGGACCGGACGGCCGTGGGCCAGATCCCAGATGCGGCGGTCGCGATTGCCGCACATGATCTCGAAGTTCCGCATCGCCGGCAGGAAGTCGAGATAGCCGTACTGTTTGTTACGGCCACCGGTGTAATAGAAGGTGTTCAGGGGCCGGTAGCGACGAAAGAACTGCCGTTCGAGATCGACCACCGCCAGCCGCAGGGCTTCGCTGACAGCGGGCGGCTGGCGGTTGAAGCAGCCCCGAAACAGGGCCTTCGCGAACACCTCGTAGCCAGCCTGCGAGAGGTGACAGCCGTTGATCGTCAGATTACCCGGTGTGGCGAGCGAATCGACCAGCGGCGCAAAGGTGTCAACAAAGCCGACCTGCTGCTCGGCGGCCACCGCCCGCATGGCGGCGGTGTAGCGGGCAATGTTTGCATTGTTCTGATCGGCCGCTGCGACCCCGGTGACATTTTCATTGGGAATCGGCGAAACCAGCACGATCCGTGGGGCCGACTCCCCATTGAAGGCCTTGGCCTTGAGCCGCTGAAGAAAGCTGGCAAGCCGGTTGCGAAACGCCGGCAGCCCCTGCTCACCAGCGAACGACTCATTGAAGCCATACGCCGCGAGAATGACATCGGCCTTGGAGTAGCAGAGATGCTGCTCTAGGTCAGCAAAATTCTCCGGCCGGGGCATCAGATCGACCTCATCAGCCGACCAGGCGAGGGTGCGGATGACGAGTTCATGCTCAGGAAAGCCGGCCTGAATTGTCGCCGGCACCTGCCCGAACAGCTGCGCTCGCTCAAACAGGGTGTTGCCGATCAGGCAGATCCGGTCGCCCCGCTTGAGCTGCAGCGGCAGCGTCGTTGGCACCGGCTCACACTCCGCGGGCCGTGGGGCGGTCTCGAGAAACAAGGAATACTCGGAAAAGTCCTCCGCAACGCTGCTCGAGACGGTGGTTAGCAGCACCGGCAACATGAAGACCAGGCGTCGGCAGGCAGGCTGTAGCATCGGTGTCACTCCTTGGCGGGCTGGTCGGAAAACCGGTAAGGATCGTCGTGCCGCTGCATCTCGGCCAGCAGCAGTGCCTCCAATTCCTGCCGCTGGCGTTCATGGGCAGGATCGTCGGCGAGGTTTCGCTGTGTCGCGGCCGGAGCCGAAAGCAACTGCGGTGCCACCTCGGCAGCATGGTGTTCCTCCAGCAATTCATGGGGATTGTCCCGGAGGTTGAACAGTTGCGTGTGCAGGCCCCCGGTGGCCGACTCGTACTTGATCAGCTTCCAGTCACCCCGCCGCACGCTCCGCATGCCCGGCTTCTGGCCGCCGCAGTAGACACCGTACAGCGTGTCACGAACCGTCTGCTGCCGGCCCTGGAGCACCGGCAGAAAACTCGTCCCTTCGTTGGTCTCGGGGGGCTTGATGCCTGCGATGTCGCAGAGCGTGGCCAGCGAGTCGCCAAGGTAGATGTTGCCCGGCACCCGGCTGGCCGGCTTCACCCCCGGGCCCTTGACGATGAACGGCACCCGCCAGGTGTGCTCGTAGAGGTTCTGCTTGCCCTGCAGCCCGTGGCGGCCAATGGCGATGCCATGGTCGGAGGTGTAGAAGATCCAGGTGTTGTCGAGTTCACCCAGTGCCGCCAGCCTGTCGAGCACCCGGCCGATCTGCCGGTCGATGTTCTCGCTACAGGCATATTCCCGGCCGAGTTCGTTGCGGATCGTCTGTTCGTCACGGTTCTTCCAGACGCCGCTGGCGGCCACCTCATCGCGGACATCCAGGTGGCCATGGTCGAAGGGATGCTGCGGCAGCCAGTTGGGCGGTAACGGCGGTTGCTTGGAGTTACCGGCTGGCAGGCTGGTAGCGTCAGCATGGTTGGTTGCCCCGTATTTCTCCAACAGTTCCGGCGTACCGTCGCGGGTGTCGTGCGGGTGGGAAAACCCGAAATAGATCAGGAACGGATCGGTGTCGCCGGTTCGCTCCCGCTCAGTGAGATAGTGCAGCACCTGATCGCCATGCCAGCCGCTGCCGGTCTCGTGGGTGCCACCCCGCTTGCCGGCATCATGCCGGACCGTGAATTGGCGGTTTGCCCCTTCGTAACTGTTGCCGGTTTTGCAGGTTCGCATCGTGTCATAACCGGCAGCATTGAAGATCGCCGCCAGCGTGCTCGACTCAAGCCTCGGTGGACAATGCGGCGGGGCGTACGGCTTCTGGGGCTGCCCCTTCTTTCGCCGTGGCATGTTCGGGCCGATCGGCAGGTGCCAGACCGTGCGGCCGCTCATCAGCATGTGCCGGCTCGGGGTACAGACCGCCCCGGAGAACGAGCCCATCTGGTAGGCCGCATCAAAGACCATCCCCTCGGCCGCCAGCCGCTCGATCACCGGGGCGTCGAGCGTCGCGGCTGGGTTGTAAAACGAAAAGTCGAATGGCGACTGGTCATCCGTGATGATGTAAAGAATGTTGGGCCGCCGCGGCTCGTCGGCACCAGCATCCATGGCAAAAAAGGCCACGGCCAGCAGACACAGGCCGATCCCTCGATTGAGCACTCTCGTCATCGGACATCATCTCCGGGGTCTTGCTCGTTGAGCGTTGTTCAGTTGGCACTCGCAGCCGTTGGCTTGAGCAGGCCAATGACCGCCTCCGGGAGGCTGGCATGACTCACGTCTGTCGCACCGGGATAGACCAGCTCGCAGGGAACCTCCACGGCGTCGAGCCGCTCCTTCAGTTTGACACCGAAGTTGGCGGTGTGGGTCGGATCCTGCTCTTCCTGTCCCAGGGCCGGCGGGCCTCGGTAGAAAAGCCAGACCGGCGGATCATCGGCCGAGACCAGGGCGTAGGGTGAATACTCGTCGATCCAGGGCAGAATCTTCTCACGGCCGACCAGGAAGCGGGCAAACTGCGTGTCTCGCTTATCCACCCCCGGCATGAAGCCGAAGGCGTGGCCGCCGTAGCGGCTGTTGGGTGTCCACTCCTTCATTTGCTTTGGATCAAGCGTTGTCTGGGCGCCCACCACCGCCGCCCCGACGAGCCGGGTCGACTCCCGGGCGACGGGGTCGTCACTGGTCGGGTCAGCCAGGTCGTCATGAAAGGCCAGCCAGAGGCTGGTGCAGGCACCGGCTGAGCCACCGGCAGCTACCACCCGCGGCTTGTCGATCTGCCACTGGCTCGCTTTGCTGCGGACGAACTGCAACGCCCGGGCCGCATCGGTCAGCGGGGCCTTCACCGGCGGCTCAATCCCCTGCTCCATCGCCTCCTGGATGAAGCGGTACTCCACCGAGGCAATCGAAATCCCGGCGTCGAGCACCGGCTGCAGGTTGCCGGTCAGGCCACTCAGGCGATTGCCAGCGACCCAGCCGCCGCCGTGGACAAAGAACAACAGCGGTGCCGGCTGCTCAGCAGTGGCGGCGGCAGTCTTCCAGAAGTGGAGTTTTTGTTTGGGGTGCTTGCCATAGGCAACGTCCTCAAGCGTCGGCCGGGGGGCGAACTGCTGCCAGTAGGCCGTTCGAAAAGGATTTTCATCTGGCCCGTCGAGGTCTTCGTTCACCAGATCGGGCTGCACACTTTGCCACCAGGTGTCGTAGGCGGCGGCGAGTCGCTTGACGATATCAGAGTGCTGCGCCGCGACATCCGTCTGTTCCCCGGGGTCGGCTTCAAGGTTGTAAAGCTCCCAGGCTGCGGGCTTGTTCTGCGTGTTGACCAGGCTCCAGCGGCCCTCCCGCAGCCGACAGTGATCAAACGCATGCGCAGCAGCCTGACCCCGCTCCCAGCGGCCCCGGTGGGTCACCAGCGGCCGGTCGGGCCAGGCAGCGTCTTGGTCCAGCAGCAGCGGCACCAGGCTGCGGCCCTCGAGCTTCTCCGTCAGATCGGCCGGCAGGGTCACCCCGGCGATCTCGCAGATGGTCGGCAGCACATCGACATGCGCGGTGTGCTGCGGCAGATCGACGCCCTGCGGCAGGGTGCCCGGCCACCGCCAGAAGGCGGGCACCCGGGTGCCGCCCCGGTAGGGTGAGTTCTTCGCCCCCCGCATGCCGGCGTTGAACACGCTGCTGCCCGCCGCGGAACCGTTGTCAGTCGAGAAGACGATCAGGGTGTCTTCAGCAAGGCCCAACTCGTCGATCTTTTTGAGCAGCCGGCCCATGTTGGCGTCGATGTTCTGAATCATCGCATAGAACGGCGCCACCCGGCTGAGCTGCTTGGCATTCGTGAACCCGGCTTCCTTCAGCAGTTTTCGATAGGCCTCATCACCACTGGCCGGTGGGATGTAGGGGGCATGCGGCGCATTGGTTACCAGATAGCAGAAGAACGGCTGGTCTTTTTGCTGACAAGCCTCGATCCACTGCTCAGCCTCGCGGAAAAATACATCAGTGCAGTAGCCGCGGGTCTGCACGAACCTGCCGTCGCTGCGAATGATTGGGTTGAAATACCGGTTGTTCGGTACGTCGCCACAGCTGCCGGGATAACTCTGGCCGATGCCCCCCGCGCCGTGGATAAAGACGCGATCGAAGCCCCGCTGGCCCGGCTGATAGGCATCTTCATCACCCAGGTGCCACTTGCCGAAGATGCCACTGGTGTACCCGGCGGTCTTGAGCAGCTGCGGCAGGGTCGTTGCCGACAGGGCCAGCCGCTCCCGCTCGTGAATCGTGTGGGTGACCCCCGAACGAAACTCGTGCCGGCCGGTCATCAAGGCCGCCCGCGTCGGCGCACAGGTGGGGCTGACGTGAAACTCGGTCAGCCGCACACTCTCATTTCGCAGCCGGTCGAGCTGCGGCGTCTTGAGCACCGAGTTGCCATGGCTGCCGACATCGCCATAGCCCTGGTCATCAGTCATCACATAGATGATGTTGGGCCGCCGGCCGGTGAGTCTTTTCGTTGTGACCACTGCGGCCGTCCCCCTGGCGACGAGTTTCTTCGCCGCTGGTTCAGCCCTGACAGGGGCCGGCGGTGCTGGTTTGGCTGCTGGCTGGGGCGGGTTCGGCTGCTTCTTCCGCGGCTGGCTTGCCTGCTGCTTGAGCTTGCCATCCAGGCCGGCCAGCCGCAGGTTTTCCGCTGCGATTGCCTGCCAGGCCTGTTCCAGTTGCTTGACCCGTGCCGGGTGGGCGGCGGCCAAATCCTGCAGCTCCGTACGGTCCCGTGACAGGTCATAAAGCTCCCAGGGTTTGCGCTTGGCGGCCACCAGCTTCCAGTCGCCCTGCCGCACGGCTCGGTGCCCATCATGGCACCACCAGAGGGTTTCGTGGGGCGGCGGGGCTTCTGGGTTGGTCAGACAGGCTGCAAAGCTGCGGCCCTGCAACGGCGGCGCCGGCTTGCCGGCGTGCTCGGCGGCCGGCTCGATTCCCGCCAGCTCGAGCACCGTCGGCACCACGTCGATCACATGCACCGGCTGCTCGCGGAGCGCCCGCCTCGAGGTAATCCCTCGGGGCCAGTGGGCAATCCAGCTGGTGGCGATGCCCCCTTCATGGACCCAGGTTTTGTGCCGACGAAACGGCGTGTTGGCACAGCTCGACCAGCCCGGGCCCAGACAGAGATAGGTGCCCGACGAACCAGCAGGCAGTGACTGGTCATGCCCCTTGCCCCGGACCATAATCTCGGCCGAGCCGCCGTTGTCACTCAGGCAGAGGATCAGCGTATTGTCGAGGGCGTCCATCGCCTCCAGCTGCCTAATCACCGCCCCAACCGCCTGATCCATGGCGTCGATCATGGCGGCATGAATCGCCATCTTGGTCGCCTGGAAGGCCTGCTGCTCAGGAGTCAGCTCATTCCAGGGCAGCGGCCGGTTGACCTCGCCGGGGCCGAGCTGCTTGATCGCATCGGGAAAGGCATAGGGGGGCCCGAGATCCCGCTCCATCGGCGCAAGGGGAGCTGCAACGATCCCCCGCTGCACCAGCCGCTCGTAGCGGGCCTGCTGCACAACATCCCAGCCCGCCTGGTAGCGGTCTCGGTATTTCGCAATCAGCGCTTGCGGCGCCTGCAGGGGAAAGTGCGGGGCGGTGAAGGCGACATAGCTGAAAAACGGCGTGCCGGCATGCTGCCGGGCATGCTCCTTCAGGCAGGCGGCGGCATGGTCGCCGACGGCGGTGGTGACATAGAAGTCATCGCCACCCGCAAGCGGTTGACCATCGACCGTCACCCCCGCCGGATCAAAGAAATCGTTCTGGCCCCCTTCGATTCTGAGGGAATGGACAAAGCCCTGTTTCAGTGGCTCACCATCAACATGCCACTTGCCCGAGTGATACGACCGGTAGCCGGCCGGTGCGAGCAGTTCGGGTAGCAGCCGGGCCCAAGCGGGCCGGCCGGTGCCGTTGCCCCCCTTCACCCCCGGCATGCTGTCACGCCGGATCGACTGGGCGTAGTAGCCGGTCAGCAGGGCCCCGCGGGTCGGCCAGCAGCGGGCGGTGTTGTAGCCCTGCGTGAACCGCAGCCCGTTGTGGGCGAGCCGGTCAAAGGCCGGCGTTTCGATCTCGCTGCCGTAACAGCCGAGATCGGAAAAGCCCATGTCATCGGCCAGAATCACCACAACATTGGGTGGGGCTGCGGTCGCCGGGTTGAGTGACCAGGCCCAGACAACACTAGCCGCCAGAAACGCAACAGCCGCGGTTCGGCTCAGCCAATCAAACATAACTCCTCCTTTAGAGATCACTTGTTGCCGTGAGCGACCAGCTTTTGACGCACCTTCGTACGCTTCGTGCCTTCGTGGTACCCCAACCGAAAACTGCGGACCCACCCGTCTCAGCCCCCAAACGCCCAAGCTATTCCTGCTCAATCTCAGCAATCAGCTTGGCAAGTGCCGCCTTGGCTTCATCGGGCTTCATCGTCCGGAGGGCCAGCAGCTGGGGCCGCAGGCCGACCACCCAGGCAGGATCGGCGGCTATCCTGGCATCAGCCTTGGCCCGCAGGGTGTCATGGTCGGCACCGGTCGCAGCAGCGGCAGCCGCCACGACGCTGCGGAGATATTCGGCCGCCTGCACCTCAGGGTTGGCCCTGGCCGGGGCATCAAACCGGCCGAGCGACCAGGCAATGCCCGCCGCCAGATGCTTCTGATAAGCCGCGTCCTTCCAGGTGGCATCGTTGTGACCGAGGTTGGTGGAGAAGACCCGGCCCCGGCCATAGTCACGGACCCAGGCGACCGGCACATGCCAGGGCAGCTTGGGGTTACTCGCCGCCATGTCGATTGAGAGCAGCACCCGAACGTTCTCCGGCTTGTACCGCGGGTCGTACTGGTAGATCTCGTCCTTCCAGCGGAACCGCTCCGGAAACATCGCCGCCACGGGGTGGTCCGGCTCATGGTTGACGAAGCCGTGCTCACCACCGGCGTTCCAGGGATGGCCGGCAAAGTGGCCGCCGATCATCTCGACATAGGCATCGGAGCTTTTCAGGGTGTCGGTGGCCGCATGCATGCCGATAAAGGCATGGCCCGCCTCAATCCAGTCCAGGAACGCCCCCAGGTCGGGAATCGGCAGTTCGCCGGTGGTGCTGACAAACATGACACCATCGAACTGGGCAAGCGACTCTGGCGCAAAGGCGACAGCGAACTGGCGCTTGAGTTCCTCCTGCCAGGGCTGGTCGGCCGTACGGAACTCCTGCTGGGCCTGCTTGAACTCGGCCTCAATCGCCGCCCACTGCTCATCGCTGGTGTCCCGGCCCCGCCGGGGTCGCCGCGGCTGGGCCGGGCGGTTGGGTGGCATCCGCAGGAAATCGACATGGAACAGCCCGGTCTCCCGGCCCAGCTGCTCAAGCACCGGCTCGGCCGTATTGATCGAACCGTGACGAAAGCCGGTGGTGACGGTCACCGCCAGAATCCGCGCCGGCGGCTCGGCACCGTAGGCAGCGGCTGGCAGCAGCGAGCCGGCCAGCACGACGAGCTTGCACAAACGAAACATCTTCATCGAGGTTCTCCGCTGGAATCGTGAATGCACCAGAGTGAATCGTGCGTCCGCAGAAAGATCTCCCCATCGACGCAGACAGGAGTTGCCACCGTCATCTCGTCGACGCTGCCCTCACCCACGACCGTGAACGCCGGCTCGGCCACGTCAGCCGGCCAGGCCAGCAGCCAGGAATGGCCATCCTCGCGGGTGAGAATCACCCGGCCATCGACGATCACCGGGGATGCGCTGTAGGCGTTGCGGTTCTTGGGCAGCTGGCCTTCCCAGCGGGTTTTGCCGCTGGCCACCTCGAGACAGGAAACCTCGCCCTTGTCACCGCAGATGACCAGGCAGCCGTCCTTCATCGCCGGCGTCGGCACATCGGCCCCGAGCGGCTCCCGCGTCCAGGCGATGTGCGTGGCGGTCACATCACCGCTACCCCCTCTTCGGATTGCCGTCACACTCTTGCCGCGGGCATAAGGGGCGATCACATACTCCCCCGCCACGACCGGCGAGGCGATCGACCGAAAATATTTGTGGCTGGTCGGGTTGAGGCCACCGACCCGCCAGAGCTCGCGGCCGTCAGCGGCATCGTGGGCGGTGACATGATCAGCCCCGAGGACAACGAGCAGCTCAGCCGGTTCCTGCCAGGCTGGGTTACCCGCAACCACGACTGGCGTCGAGTAGCTCTGGGCCGCCTCTTCCGGGGCGTCAAGCATCCGGTCGTGCTTCCAGAGCAGCTCGCCTGTGAGCCGGTCGAAGGCGGCCAGATAGCTCGGGCCGGTCTGCATGACGGCAACCACCACCGCCTTGGCAGTCAGCACCGGCGAGGTGCCAAGGTCCCACCAGAGCGTGTCCTCGCCAAAGCGGTCCTGCAGGTTGGTCTTCCAGACAACGCCGCCGTCGGCCAGCTTCAGGCAGGCCAGTTCGCCACTCTTAAAATAGACCCAGACATGCTCGCCATCAGTGACTGGCGAGGAGTTACAGCCGGTCGCCTTCTTGTGCTTGCCGGGGCGGACCTCCCCGAGCTGCTGCCGCCAGACCTCCTTGCCCGCGCGATCAAGGCAGAGCACCCCGTCGCGGCCATCGATACCGCAGGTGAGCACCAGCCGGTCGCCCCAGACCACCGGCGTACTCGCCCCCAGTCCCGGCAGGGTCACCTTCCAGCGGACATTTTCCGTCGGGCTCCATGAGCTGGCATAGCCAGCCCCTGTTGCCACCCCGTCCAGGAGCGGCCCCCGCCAGTTCGGCCAGGCGGACAGCGTCCGGCGGGCGGCCACCGGCAAGACCTTGAGCCGCCGGGGCACAGCAGCAGCCTTCGCCGCAGCCGGAGCCTGGGGCTTCCACCAGCGATCGAGTTCGGCCCGCAGGTTCTTCACGACATCAGGATGGGCCGCAGCCAGGTTGTTGGTTTCATCGGGATCGGCCGCCACATTAAAAAGTTCGATCTCCCCGGCCTTGAACCGTGCCTTTGAGACCGGATCGGCCCGCCGGGCTTCATAGGCAGGCAGTGCATGCGGGCCAGCCACTCCAGCAGTCACTGGCTCGATCAGTTTCCAGGTTTCCCCCGACGGCATGTCCTTCACGGTCCACCGCCAAAGCAGGCTGCGGCCCGGCTCATCGAGATCGACCAGCGTGTGCTGATAACAGCCGCCGAAGAGCTGTTTGCGGGCGGCAACCGCCTGGGTATCGAGCAGATTAATGCCCGGTAAATCGGCCGGGGGATCGATCTGGCAGCTTGTCAGGATCGTCGGCAGCAGATCGAGTGAGCTGGCCAGCGCCTCACTACGGCCCGGCTTAATTTGCCCCGGCTGCCGCAGCATGATCGGCGTTCGCAGGCCACCGTCATAGGGCGAGAGCTTTGACTTGCCGGCAAAGCTGCCCTGCTCCGGGTCAGTGATCCAGCCGTTGTCACAGACATAGACGACCAGCGTATTTTCCGACAGCCCGTTGTCGTCGAGATGCTCAAGCAGATCGCCAACTGTCTGGTCAAACCGCTCGACGTTGCCCCAGTAGCGGGCCACGTGGACGCTGTCTGTCTTGGACTGGTAGTGGGCCACGAGTTCCTTGCCAGGATCATGCGGATCGTGCGGCAGCATGGGGGCATACCAGACAAAGAAGGGCTGATCGGCCTGACGCTGGCGATCAATGAAGTCGTAGACCGGCTGCATCGTCTTGCGGCCGATGTCGAGGCCTTCATCACCATGCCGCGAGCCCTTGGTCATCCCCTCATCAAACCCACCGCGCGAGTAGTGCCCCTGCCACCACTTACCGGTCTGCAGGCTCTTGTAGCCGTGGGTACCGAGCAGCTTGGGCAGGGTCGGCCAGCGCTCCAGCCGCCGGTTCATCTCCTCGCGGCCCTCGGCGAACAGCTTCTTCCCGGCTGGTGATCGCCGCGGCAGCCCCGGCTGCTCGGGCGGGTCGTTGCCAGTGATCAGATGCTCGTGCGGATAGTGGCCGGTGATCAGGGAGGCGAGGCTGGGGCAGCAGAGGCTGCTGGGCACATAGCCGCGGGTGAAGACCAGGCTTTCAGCTGCGAGCCGGTCAAGGGCTGGCGTTCGCAAGTGCTCATGGCCCAGAAACGCATAGTCCTGCCAGTGCTGGTCATCGGAGAGAATCAGCACGACGTTGGGCCGGGCGGGCTTCGCGGCGACAGCTGCCCGCGCGGGCAGCACCAGAGCAACGAGCAGGAAACAAGCAGCGAGCCGGCCAGCCCCAAGGCGCATCAAGCGAAACCCAACACGGCACGTCATGGCAACGAAGACCCCTGAACGAATGGTGAGTGGACCAGGCTGCTGAATAAGCAGCGGTGGCGAGAAACCTTTATAACGCAATCAGGTCGGTATGCACGGCACCGCAGAGTCACGGCCCTGAGCGATTCGAAATGTCCGTGACCTGTCGGCTCTTATATCGAGTTCATCCAAAGGAGCATTGATCGATGTCCTGCAGCCGTTTGCTTGGTTTCGTGTTACTGGTGCTGGTGTTTTCCAGCAGTTCAGCCAGCCGGGCCGGCGAAGCTGTCGTGCCAGGAGCCCTTGATCCTCAGCCCTTCGGTGCCGACTTCCCCAATCTCGATGGGTGGGCCACGGGCCAGTGGTGGACCAAGCGATCGGCCTCACCTGCAGCGGCCAAGGCGGCCCAGCAGGCAGGCCCGCAACAGCAGAAGACACGCCGCG
Organism: uncultured Pirellulales bacterium; assembly: GCA_965662195.1. Taxonomy (GTDB): domain Bacteria; phylum Planctomycetota; class Planctomycetia; order Pirellulales; family UBA1268; genus UBA1268. The sequence continues at coordinate 54,103 of CBFIHA010000003.1, read as the reverse complement.
GTCCGGCCGTGCCCTTCTTGCTTGACGTCCCCCGTGACGACGTGATTGCCTTTGCTCTCTACACGCTCACTGTGCCGCCGGGTGATCCCGAGCAGGCAACCCTCAAACTGTCTGCCCAGCTCTTTCCACTCAAGCCGGGCGAGGCAGCTGACGTGCGGCTGGAGGTCGATCGGGGCGATGGCTGGCAAGAGCTTGCCCGGGCTGCCATTCAGTACCCCGGCTGGGACGCCAGCTTCCGCATCGAAAACTGGGATGCCACCCAGACCGTACCCTACCGCGTGCGGCACGGTGAGCGGGCGATGTTCACCGGCACCATCAGGCCCGATCCGACCGGCAAGCCCGAGATCGCGGTCGCCGTCTTGTCCTGCAACTCGTCACGAACACCCGGCCAACGGCAGGAACTGATCGATGGCCTGCGGGCAGCCGACCCCGATCTGCTCTTTTTCGCCGGTGACCAGACCTACCGTCACACCGAGCACACAGTCGGCTGGATCGAGTTCGGCCTCCAGTTCCGCGACGTCATCCGCGACCGGCCGACGGTCACCATTCCCGACGACCACGACGTCGGACAGGCCAACCTCTGGGGCAACGGCGGTGGCCGGGCAACCAACCCAGCCGGGGCCAGTGGTGGCTATTTCTATCCGGCCAGCTACGTCAACATGGTCCAGCGGCAGCAGACGGCCCATCTGCCCGACCCGGTCGACCCGGCACCGATCAAAGGAGGCATTGGTGTCTATTTCACTCGGCTCATCGTCGGCGGGATCGACTTTGCCATTCTGGAAGACCGCAAGTTCAAGACGGGCCCGGACGGCACGATTCCCCAGATGGGCCCCCGGCCCGATCACATCGTCGATCCGAGTTATGACCGGGCAGCCATCGACCTGCCTGGTCTCGAACTGCTCGGGAAGCGGCAGCTCGCCTGGCTCAGTTCCTGGGCTGACCAGTGGCGGGGCGTGCGGGCCAAATGTGCCCTGTCACAGACCGCGTTCTGCGGCGCGGTGCATCTGCATGGCAATCCGGGCAACCGCCTGCTGGCCGATCTCGACTGCAACGGCTGGCCGCAGGCTGGCCGCAATGCGGCACTGCGAATCTTGAAGCGGGCCGGGGCGGTGCACCTCTGCGGTGATCAGCATCTGGCCGTCGTGGTGCAGCACGGCGTCGATGACTACCGCGACGGGCCCTGGTCATTCACCTCACCGGCGCTGGTCAATACGATTTATGGCCGCTGGTGGCATCCGGAGGATGAACGGCCAGGCCCCAACCCGGTGCCCGGCAGTCCCCTGCCCTGGACCGGTGACTTTGAGGATGGCCTGGGCAACAAGATCACGATGGTGGCCTACGCCAATCCGGCCGACACCAGCGATGAGAGGCAGCGGGCCGACGGCTATGGCATGGCCCGCTTTGACTTGTCTGCCCAGACTGTCACCTTCGAATGCTTTCCCCGATTTGCCAGCCTCGGCCCCGACGGCAAGCCCCTACAATTCCCGGGCTGGCCCGTCACCGTACCGCTGGAGAGTCCGCCGCACACTCGCTGAAAGGAAGCCCCATGAACCGCTGGTCAACACGATGCTGCTCATTCTTGGCCTTGCTTGGCCTCACTGCCGCAGAGGCCGGTGCCGCCGAACCTGCAGCAACCGCCAACGACAAGCCGTGGTTGGTCTCTGAAGCCAATCTGCCGCAGGGCTACCCGGCCGCCGGGCCGGTCGATGAGGTGGTGATCAAGACCTATCCGGCCCATCGGCTGGCCCGGGTGCGGTCAGACAGCGGCACCGACGGCATGTTCTGGAAGCTGTTCAACCACATCAAACGCAACGACATCGCCATGACGGCGCCCGTTGAGATGTCGTGGGGTGGAGAAAAGGCGGTTGCCGAGGCGGGCGGCAAGCCGGCCGGTGAGCCAAACGCAATGGCCTTCCTCTACCGTGAGCCGACCCTCGGTGAGGCCGGAGCCGATCCCGAGGATGCCAGCGTGATGGTCGAGGACATTCCCGCACTGAAGGTGGTGTCCGTCGGCCTGCGGGGCAGCTACGGCAAGAAGACCTTTGTGCAGGGCTATGAAAAACTGACCGCCTGGCTGGCCAAACACCCCGAGTGGCAGGCGGCCGGTAGCCCGCGCACCCTCGGCTACAACAGCCCGATGGTGCCGGGCTTCATGAAGTTTTCGGAGGTGCAGATTCCGATCAGCCCCGCCGGTGGAAATGACTGAACTCCTCCCGAAAAGAATTTCAGCCTGATGCGCTCCCTTTCAATCCGTCCGCGTTTGCCGCTCGTTGCGGTGATGCTGCTCCTGTCGCCACCCCTGCTGGCCCAAGCGCCACCCTATGATGTCTTTCCCGCGGCTGAACCACCGTATTACCGGGTCCGTTACGAGGCGTCCACGCAGCCCGATGAGTTGATCTTTTCGGTCAATTACACCATCTGGATTCCCCCCGGGGTGAAGCAGCTTCGCGGGCTGGTGGTCCATCAGCATGGCTGCGGCGAGGGCTCGTGTTCGTCCGGACTGACCGGTGCGTACGACCTGCATTGGCAGGCCCTGGCCCGGCGGCACGACTGTGCGCTGCTGGCGCCGGCTTACGAGCAGCCACAGAAGGCGGACTGCCAGATGTGGTGCGATCCACGGAACGGCTCGGCCAAAACCTTCCGGCGGGCCCTGGCCGATCTCGGGAAAGCAAGCGGGCATCCGGAGTTGGCGACAGTCCCCTGGGCACTCTGGGGGCACAGTGGCGGCGGCCACTGGGCAGGTGGCATGACGCTGTTGTTCCCCGAACGAACCGTGGCGGCCTGGCTGCGGTCGGGGGTGCCGCTGTTCACGGCAAATCCGGACCGGTCCCGGATCAAGCCACATGCCCTGCCGGAGGCCGCCCTCGCGGTACCGCTGATGTGTAATCCCGGCACCAAGGAAGGGGTCACGCTAAAGGAAGGTCGCTTTGCCGGTGTCTGGCCGGCCAATCAGCAATTCATCCAGGCGGTTCGTGGCCGTGGCGGCCTGCTCGGTGTGGCAGTCGATCCGCTCACCAGCCACGAGTGCGGCAACCAGCGGTACCTCGCCATCCTCTGGCTCGACGCCTGCCTTGCCGCTCGGCTGCCCGACCGGACGGGCGATCCGCTCCGGCCGATGCCCACGGCCGCTGCCTGGCTCGCCGAGGTGGCCGGTTTCACAGCCTGGCCCGCCGCTGAGGCTGAGGGCCGGGCTGAGACGCTCGCCTGGCTGCCGAACGAACAGATTGCCGCGGCCTGGACGCACTATGTGAAGGACACCGCGATCCCTGACACCACGCCACCACCGAGCCCAACCAACGTGCGGATCGAAGGGGGGCAACTCTGCTGGTCCTGCACCGCCGATCTTGAAAGCGGACTGGCGGCCTTTGTGATTGAGCAAGATGGCCTGGTCATCGCGCAGGTGCCGAAGCAGCCCCAGAACCACTTCGGACGGCCGCTGTTTCAAAATCTGCTCTACAGCGACACCCCGACCCAGCCGCTGGCCGAGATGGCTTTCACCCTCCCAAAGCCAACTGCTGGCAGGCGTTATGGCGTCGTTGCGGTCAACACAGTGGGCCTTAAGTCCGCACCAACCGCCATTCTTTACCAGCCATGAAAATTGCTCCGTCGAGACCAGGGCGGCAGTTCTTCCGCGGCGTTTGGTTCCGGTCAGCAGCCTGACCGAAACCAGTCTTCTCGCCAATCTCGGTTGGAGTTGTCGTTCGTGCGATCTACGATGATTTGTAAGACGACGAGTAAAAAGCAATTGATTGCAGAGAAACACTGCGACTAATGCCTCCTTGAAATAGACAATTCTGTCGCGGCGGCAGGCTCTTTCGACGATCGCTGTTCTTTTATCGGAGAAACTCGATGGACTCACGAAGCCTTCTAGTTCGTGCTGGTTTTGCTCTGCCGCTGGCGATGCTTCTGGCTGCCCAGCTACCTGTCGCACAAGCAGAAGAGCCCCGGCAGTGGCAGCAGCCGCGGGAACTGATGCCGACGGTCGAGCCGGGCGCGCAGGCGGCCGCCGACAGCCAGCCCTTCCATGTCCTCCCGGGCTACCAGGTTGAACGGCTCTTCGTGGTACCCCGCGAGGAACTCGGCTCGTGGGTGTCAATCACCAGCGACCCTCAGGGTCGGCTCTATTGCAGTGACCAGCAGGGGAAGGGACTTGTCCGGGTCTCGCCCGCAGCGGCTGACGGCTCGACTGAGACCATCGTTGAGAAGGTGCCGGCGGCCATCACCGGCGCACAGGGCATGCTCTGGGCGTTCGATTGCCTGTATGTCGTCTGCAACGGCGGCACCGGGAGCGGGCTCTACCGCCTGACCGACAGCGACAGCGATGACCGGCTCGATGCGGTCGAGCAACTGCGAGCCTTCCAGGGAGGCGGTGAACACGGCCCCCACAACATTCTGCTCTCACCCGATGGCACCCGGCTGTTCATTATTTGTGGCAACCATACCACCCCCCCCTTCGGTATCAAGAACCTGACCGAGCCGCAGACGATGGCAGGCATCAGACCGAACCAGCGGCGGGTCGAGCTGTCCGGCGACGGCAGCAGCCGGCTGCCGGCCAACTGGGACGAAGACCAGATCATCCGCCGGATGTGGGACGGCAACGGCCACGCCACCGGCAAACTCGCCCCCGGTGGCTTCGTCGTCAGTACTGACCCCAAGGGCAAGACCTGGGAACTCTGGAGTGCCGGCTACCGCAACCCGTATGACTTTGGCTTCAATGCCGACGGTGAACTCTTTGCCTACGACGCCGACATGGAGTGGGACTTCGGCATGCCCTGGTACCGGCCCACCAGGGTCAACCATGCCACCAGCGGCAGTGAACTCGGCTGGCGCAGCGGCACGGCCAAGTGGGCGGGCGGCTACCCCGACAGCCTGCCGGCGGCAGTCGACATCGGCCCCGGTTCACCGGTCGGGGCTACCTTTGGCTACGGCGCCAAGATCCCCGCCAAGTACCAGCAGGCCTTCTATATCTGCGACTGGACCTTCGGCACCATCTATGCCATTCACCTGACGCCGGCGGGCTCAACCTACACCGCTCAAAAGGAAGAGTTCCTGTCGCGGAACGCATTGCCGCTGACCGACCTGACGATTGGCAAGGACGGTGCGTTTTACTTCGCGGTCGGTGGCCGCGGCGGCCAGAGTGAGCTCTATCGGGTGACCTACACCGGCACCGAATCGACCGACCCGGTTGACGCCCGGAACACAGCCGGTGCGGCCGACCGGGCCCTGCGGCAAAAACTGGAGGCCTTCCATGCACTGCAGGCCGACCCCACTGCCGCCATTGCCCTGGCACTGGAGCATCTTGGCAGCCCCGATCGCTTCATCCGCTACGCGGCCCGGATCGTGCTGGAGCATCAGCCGGTCGCCCAGTGGCAGCAGCAGGTACTCAGCCGGAGCGAACCGGCAGCCATCATCACCGGCGCGATTGGCCTCGCCCGGCAGGCCGAGCCGGCTGCCCAGGCCGCGGTGTTGGCTGCTCTTGACCAGATCGATCCGGTCAGCCTCGATACTGCTGGACAGCTTGACCTGGTGCGGGCCTACGAACTCACCCTGATCAGGCTCGGTGAGCCGACAGCCGAGGTGAAGGCCAGGCTGGCGGCGAGATTCGCCCCGCTGTTTCCGGCGGGCGACCTGGAACTCGACCGGGCCCTCTCCAGCCTGCTCGTGGCGGTGCGGGCTCCGGGCATTGTCTCAAAGCTGGTCGGCCTGCTCGCGACGAAGAACGAAGCCTCCGGCGAGACCAACCTGGCGCCGAGTGAGGCCGACCTCAAGCGTCTTCTTAAACGGAATGACCGCTACGGCTCTGCCGTTGCTGGCACGCTCGACAACCGCACCGACCTGCTGCAGATCCACTACGCCTACGTGCTCCGGACAGTCAACGAGAAAGACCTCTGGTCGCTCGACGACCGCAAGGGCTACTTCACCTGGCTCGACCAAGCCCGGAGCTGGACCGGTGGCAACAGCTACCGCAAGTTCCTGCTGAACATTGAGAACGAGAGCCTGGCTGGGCTGAACGATAATGAAAAACTGGCCCTCGAGACCCTCGGGGCCCGCAAACCCTACAGCCCGCCACCGCTGCCGCAGCCGGAAGGGCCCGGCCGCAAGTGGACGGTCGAGTCGGTGCTGACAGCTGCCGAAGCGGGCATGGGCAAGGGCAGCCGGAACTTTGAGCACGGGAAGCGGGCCTTCGCTGCCGCTCGCTGCGTGGTCTGTCACCGGTTCGATGGCGACGGCGGCGCAACCGGCCCCGATCTGACCCAGGCGGCCGGCCGGTTCAAGCTGAAGGATCTGGTCGAGGCGATTGTTGAACCGAGCAAGGTGGTCAGCGATCAGTACCAGGCCCATGTCATCCAGACGGCCGCCGGCAAGGTGCACACCGGCAGGATCATCAGCGAGAACGAAAAGGAGCTCACCATCGTCACCGATCCCGAGGACGCCACCAAGTTTGTGGTGCTGAAACGGGATGAGATCGACGAGATGTTCACCGCCAATCAGTCGCTGATGCCGGCAGGGCTGCTCGACCAGCTGAACGACCAGGAGGTGCTCGACCTGCTGGCCTACACGCTCTCTCGAGGGAACCGCCGCGATGGTCGCTTCAAGCGGTAGCCGCGTCGGGCTGGCCTTGCTACTGGTCCTGACGGCCGCTGTATCAGCCTCAGCCATCGACTTTGCGCACAAGGTGGTCCCGCTGCTGAAACAGCACTGCGGCGAGTGCCACACGGCTGATGCCCGGCAGGGCGGCTACTCGATGAACACCCGCGAGCTGACGCTGGCCGGGGGCGACTCAGAAATTGCCGGATTCGTGCCGGGCAAGGCGGCCGCCAGTGAATTGATTCGCCGGATCACCACCACCGACCCCGACGAGCGGATGCCCGCTGACGGCGAGCCCCTGCCGGCCGAGGCGATCGCAGTCCTCACCCGCTGGATCGATGCCGGAGCCCCCTGGGATGAAGGTTTCGCCTTTGAGAGCACCAGCTGGGAGCCTCCACTGGCCCTGCGGCAGATCGAATTGCCGCCGGCGATAGCGGGCCGCACCAACCCGGTGGACCGCATCATCGACGCCTATCATCGCGAGCAGGGCCTCGCCCAGCCGGTCCGGTGTGATGACCACAGCTTTATCCGTCGGCTTCATCTCGATCTGGTCGGCCTGCTGCCCGAGCCGGCGCAGGTCGAGGCCTTCGTGGCCGACCGCGATCCGGCCAAGCGGCAGCGGTTGGTCGGACAGCTCTTGGGAGCTGATTTCGACCACCGCCTGCGGTATGCCGAACACTGGCTGTCGTTCTGGAACGATCTGCTCCGCAACGACTACAGCGGCACCGGGTTCATCACCGGTGGCCGTCGGCAGATCACCAGTTGGCTACACCAGTCGCTGGTCGAGAACAAGCCGTTCGACCAGTTTGTCCGCGAGTTGATCGCCCCGACCGCTGAGTCCCGCGGCTTCATCGACGGGATCGTCTGGCGGGGGACGGTGAACGCCAGTCAGACCGTCCCGATCCAGTTTGCCCAGAACATCGGCCAGACCTTTCTGGGCATCAACCTCAAGTGTGCCAGCTGTCACGACTCCTTTGTTGACCGTTGGACGTTACAAGAGACCTATGACCTGGCAGCAATCGCCGCCGAGAACCCGCTGGAACTGCACCGCTGCGAGAAGGCAACAGGGCGGATGGCGACACCCGGCTGGCTGTTTGCCGACCTTGGCCAGATCGACCCGGCCGCTCCGCGGCAGCAGCGGCTGGAGCAGCTGGCGACGCTGATTACCCAGCCCGAAAACGGCTGGCTGTCCCGCAACCTGGTCAACCGGCTCTGGGCCCGGCTGCTCGGCCGGGGCATTGTCCATCCAGTCGCGGCCCTGCGGACCCGTCCCTGGAACGACGATCTGCTCGACCTGCTCGCAGGCGAACTGGTCGATCAGGGCTGGAACGTCAAGCACGTACTCGCAATCATCTGCACCTCCGAGGCCTACGGGGCGGTGACACCGGCAGCGGCCGACCCGACCGCGGGCAGCTATGTCTTCACGGGCCCGCTGCCGCGGCGGCTGACGGCTGAGCAGTTCATGGACTGCCTCTGGCAGCTGACTGATGCTGCCCCGGTCAAGCCTGATGGTGACGTGATGCGGGTCAACTCAGAGGTTGCTGTCCCAACTGACGCAACACCGCCGCAGGCCGTTTGGATCTGGTCGAACGATCTGGCACAGTCTCCCCCTGGCGAAAGACTGACCTTCCGCACATCATTCACACTTGCCAGCCCGGCTGTCCATGCCCAGCTCGTGGTGGCAGCTGACAATGAGGCACAGGTCTTTCTCAACGGCAAAGAGGTCACCACCTGCAATGATTGGATGCAGCCGGTGAGCCAGGCAGTTGCCTCACAACTGAAACCAGGAGGCAACAGCATTCTTGTCTCTGCCGCCAATGCCCCTGCAGGTGGGCCGGCGGCCCTGAAGCTGGAAATCAGGGCAACGCTCGCGGATGGCTCGAAAGCGGTCGTGGCAACAGATGACGGCTGGGAATGGACGGCAACGACGCTCAGGGTTGTCAACGACGGCCGCCCCCTCTTTTCCGGCAACAAGCAGCCAACTGACTGGGCTCCGGCAGTTGTCGCCCGCTCGCAGCAGATCTGGGCCCGGGCCGCAGCTGACTTTACCCGGCAGGTGCTCACCGCCACCATCAGCGGCCCGTTGCCGATGGTGCGGGCCGCGCTGGTGAAGGCGACGGCATTGATGGCTGCCCTCGGCCGGCCCAACCGCGACCAGGTCGTCACCAGCCGGCCGACTGATCTGACCACACTGGAAGCCATTCAGTTGGCCAACGAACAGGGGCTGTTCGACCTGTTGACCGCGGGTGGCGGCCGCATGCTCGCCGACCATGGCCCAGAGGCCGACACGATCAGCAGCTGGCTCTTCCGTGCCGCCCTGTCCCGGCCACCGTCATTGGATGAGCAGGCTGCCGCCCGGGAGATTCTGACCGACACCCCGACAGCCCAGACCGTTGCCGACTGCCTCTGGGCCGTCGTCATGCTGCCAGAGTTTCAATTTTCCCGCTGACCGAACCATCCCGTGAACCGTTCACTGGCCGATCATGTCTGCTGCACAAGAATTGGGAGACGGACGAGGGGTTTCCCATGCCCCGAGCGCAGGCAGCGTCGAGAGAGTGGGGGCCAGGATGGCCGCAACGAACGTCCGGCGATGGGGTGTGGGCAACACCGGCTCGACGGCACAGTGTCATTGGCACCCACAGGGCGAATTCGACTTCTTTCTTCACAAAAGCTGAGGCACAGCCACCATCCATTCCCGGAGCCTTACCATGAACACCCGACGTGAACTGCTCAAGAGCCTCGCCGCCGCCGCGACCACCACCCTCGCCCTGCCCGAACCGCGAGCCCGGGCCAGCACGGCTGACGGCAGTGCCATCATCCATCCTGAGCCAACGGCCGACGCCATCATCGTGCTCTGGATGGCCGGTGGTATGGCTGCGCCTGACACCTTCGACCCCAAGGTCTACAAGCCCTTCGAGCCGGGCCTTGCTGTTTCAGACTGCATCAGCACCTTTCCTGCCATTCCGACCGCAGCCGACGGCATGGAAATCTGTGCCGGCCTGCCCGAGATCGCTAGTGTGCTTGATCGGGCCACGCTGATCCGGTCGCATGTCCAGCCCGATCTGGGCAGCATCCTGCACTCACGGCACCAGTATCACTGGCATACCGGCTACGTTCCCCCACAGACCGTGGCCGCCCCGCACATCGGGGCCTGGATGGCCCGGGTACTCGGTCCCCGCAACCCCGTGATGCCGGCCTTCATCAACATCGGCCAGCGGCTGGAGGGCATCGGCGAAAACGAAGAGATCAAAGCCTTCACGACAGGTGGCTTCTTCGGCAGTGAATTTGGGCCGCTGAACCTGCCCTACCCTGAACAGGCAGCCTTGGCGGTGCGGCCACCGAAGGGGATGGCACCGGGCCGGTTCGCCAGCCGCTACAAGCACTTCAAGAGCCTGGTGGCCGCCTCGCCCCAGCGGGAGCTGGCCAGTGATTACCACCACGAATCACTGCTCCGCAGCTTCGACAAGGCCCACCGGCTGCTCGGTTCAGAGGATCGGCAGGCCTTTGATCTTTCGCGGGAGCCCAAGGAGGTTCAGGAAGCTTACGACACCGGCCGCTTCGGCCGCGGCTGCCTGCTGGCCCGCCGGCTGGTCGAGGGTGGGGCCCGCTATGTGGAAGTGACCACCGAATACATTCCCTTCAAGCACTGGGACACCCATGAACGGGGCCATGAGACCCTCGTGCGGATGCACCGGGAAATCGACCGGCCGATCGCCACGCTGATCCGCGACCTTGAAGCCCGCGGCCTGCTCGACCGGACGCTGGTGGTGATTGCCAGTGAGTTCAGCCGCGACATGATCACCGAGGGCCAGCCCGGCTCGACAGCAAATGACCAGGCCCGCTCACCCAAGGACTTCCTACAGAAACCCGAACACTACGGCCAGCACCGGCACTTCACCGGTGGCTCGTCGGTGGTGCTCTTCGGCGGCGGGGTGAAACGGGGCTTTGTCTACGGCAAAACAGCCGCCGAGCGGCCTTGTATCGCAGTTGAAAATCCGGTCACTGTCACCGACCTCCATGCGACGCTGTTCACCGCGATGGGCATCAGCCCCAAAACTGTCTACGAGATCGAGAACCGGCCGTTTTACGCCACCGAAGACGGCCACGGCAAACCGGTTGGGGCGATATTTTCATGAGTCTTCCCGCCCCAAGGTCAGAGGCATGACCAGCAGAGGCACTGGCCCAAGCCGGCGCTGCCGCACCATCACGAGTCACTCGCGGTCGCTCCGCCGGCGGGCACCAGCGGCAGGCAGATCAATTTTCCAGGACCCCGGACATAGATGGCGTCGCCGGCGACAGCGGGATGGGCATAGGTCGACACCTCGCGCCGGAAAGGCAGACTCCGGCTGACGATCCTGAGCCGATCGGCCGCTGCAGCGATGATGAGGAGTTCGCCCCCCTGCGTCTGCAACAGCACTCGGTCGTCAGCCGCGATCAGCGAGACATGCCCCTTCAGTGAACGGTCGAATGCCGACCAGAGCAGCTGCAGTGTGGTCGCATCAAGGCAGAAAACCCGGCCGTCGTGTACGGCAATGATGCGGCCGGCCGTAACCACGGGGGTGTGCATATCGGGCTTCAGTCGAGAAAAGCGAGCCACAACGGCCGGTGCCTGCGTGGCAAACCCGAGACGCCTCAGCCCATTGTTCTCACTGGCAAGGAGCACCCCGTCGGCCACTACCAGCGGGGTGGGAACGTTGAAGTCTCCCGGCACCTTGGGGGTGTACGTCCAGAGCCGGGCACCCGTTCCGGGATCCCAGCCACCACAGGAAACCTTGTCAAGCCCGATGAGCTGCCGTTTTCCCGCTAGTTCCCCGAGGATGATCGAGGCAAATGCAGCAGGCTGACCAGCAGTCTGCCAAAGCGTTTTCCCGGTACGCGGATCCAACGCAGCGACCGCCGCCTCCGGACCGCCGGGATTGACGATCAGCTGGTCATCGACAATCAGCGGCGAAGAGGCAACACCCCAGATCAGTTCATCGGTTGCGTTGAAATCCTTACGGATATGTCGCTTCCAGACCAGTTTTCCAGTCCGCAGGTGGCAGCAGTGAAGCTGACCAAACGCCCCCAGCAGATAGGCATTGCCAGCAGCAAGCAAGGGTGTGGCCCGGGGCGAATTGCCGTAGTCGAGGTGCCCGGCAGCAGGATAGTCGAACATCCAGAGCCGCTCACCAGTGGCAGCGTCGAAGGCATGAAAGACATCCCGCTCATCAGCAAGATCACGATCACCGACGACCACGACGCCTTCGGCTACCGCCACACCCCCCACCCCCTCACCAAACAGCGTGCCCTGCCACCGCCGCGTCTGGCGGGCTGGCAGGACCTCCGGCAACCAGGCAACCCGACCGTCACGCCACGGCCCCCGCCAGCCGGGCCAATCCCCGTTGATCCGCTTCGGCTCAGCCCATGACTGATCAGCACCAGCCGGAGCGGCCGCCCCCAGCGGGACCAGCGGAATGAAACCCCGCTTCGTCTCCAACGCCAATCGCAGCAGCGGTTGATCGCCAACCTCCAGCAAAGCCTGGGTCAGGGCTGTCCGCAACTCAGCTGCCAACCGGGCTGAAAGGAAGGCGGTGACGAAGGGCACGTCTGCTGTTCGGCCGATCACTCGCAGATCACCTCGTCTTATGGTGCCGCATCCCTCCAGCAAGGGCTGGGCATAGCTCGAAATCACCGTTGCAGCCGGAGGGCCCGCCGCCTGAGCAGCCTCAATCACGGCCGCCGCACCGTCACTGCAGGCGGCGGAGACTGGTGCATCAGCCGCAATTTTTAGGCCATGCTGCTGCAGCAGCAGTCGGGCCGCGGCATTTTTTTCAGTACAGTCATCGGGACCGAGGTGGATCGTATGTTGCCGCAGGTCCTCGATTGAACGGGCCGGGTCATCCCGATGCACCACAAGCAGCCCATGCTGCCAGGGTGAACCCTCCTGATCGGTCAGGCTGGCAACCGGGAGATAGGGTGATTCAGCTGTTGCTGCGAGCCTTCGACTGTCTGCCTCGACGACCGACCGCTTGCCGATCACGATGTCGGCCTGCCCGACCTGTTTGCCATCTGCGGACAGCGACTCACAAAAGCTGACCGCCACTTCATGCCCGAGTCGACCTTTCAGAAAGTCGGCCAATTGCGCGTAGTCACGCTGGGCATAACCCGCCACACAGGGACAGGACAGGGGGGCTGCCAAAGGATCCATCACGACCATCGTCAGCGGCGGTTCGGCCGCTACCGCCGCGGTTGTGAGCAGAAGCATGGCGGAGGTCGCTACGACGGCCGGCACCGAACAGCCCGCAACCGTTGAGGAGATACGACGCATGGCTAATCCTCCTGGGCGAGCACAGCCGGTGGCTTTTCCAGCACGATGATCTGCCCTTTCGAGATATCGAGGTAGTAAATCCGACTGCCATCAGCAGCCATCCCGACCGTCGAGTTTTTACAACCCGAACGGACGGCTGCATTTCCGACCACCTCCTGGAAGCTGCCGTCGATGGCAAACCGTTTGACGCAGCCATTCGACTCAGACGTCAGGAGGCTACCGTCTGGAGCCCGGCAGGTATTCATCGGATTGCAACAACCGCTAAAACCAGCAGCGCTGCCGGATCGGTCCCGCTTTCCGAAACTGGTGACGGTCTCCCCCTCAAAGTCCGCCATGATGACGCGGTGCCGTGAGTTTTCGGCAACCGCCAACCGGTCCCCGATCACCTGGATGTCCATCTGCCCACAGCAGCCGCTCAGACCCGAGATGATCTTCTCCGGCTGTCGGCACTCTCGGTCACAACGCCAGACCGCATAGCCGTATCCAAAGGTTTCCCGGCCAACCAGAAACACGTGCTCTTTGGAGACGGCAACGCGGTAGAGCTGTTTCGCGTTGCTGACCGCCTCGTCAAAAAGCTGATCCGGGGTCATCGCCCGCCGCTGCTCGATGGCCTCGCGCTGGCTCCTGACTCGGCTTTGCAGATTGTTGCGTTGGGCCACGTCGACGGGCGTTTGCTCCTCTTCAGGCTTGGCCTCGATTGCTGCCAATGTCTCTTCGAATGCTTTCAGCTGCGTTTCCTGGTGCGTCAGGCTGAGATCGCGTCGCTCGACCGCTTCCTCGGTAAATGCTTCGTGCTCAGCCTCCGGCAGCACGAAGTGGGGGGCCTCGCACGTTCCCAAATGCTGACCCGCTGCGTCGTACCAGGCCACGGTCGCATTCCCCACCACGTAGACCGTACCGTCGTCCGCACGGTTCAAGCCGCGAGGATTTTCCGGAAGTTCGACAGCCCGCTGTTCCGCCCCAGTTGCATCCATCCAGACCAGCCGGTTGGGAATGGGGCCGTCAGCCTGCGGCCGCCGATAGCCGCCATACTGGAGATGCTGGCCGCTCACGACCACCAGCCCCCCGGCGGCATCGGGGACGAACCCGAGAATGCTGCCGTGCTCGGCGGCAACCGTGACCGTCCGGGTTTCGCAAAAGGGCGGAGCCTTGGCCGCGGGGGAAGCCTGTTCAACCACTCGGGGCTGCGGTGGCTGGGCAGTGTCCGTGAACCAGACCCGAGAAAGGCCGATGGCGAGCTGCACTATTAACTGAGCGTTCATGGTTGTCCCTCGTCTTCTCGTGCCAAAAGCCTCCCGCGATCCAATTCGCGATCGGGCCGAACCGACTACCCCTCAGCCGGGATCATATCCCTGCGCAGGAGGATAATACAACTGGCTTCCACCAGCAGTCGCGTTCATCGATTCTCGCCGTGGGCGACCCGTCAGCGAAGCTGTGTGCAGGCCTGTCCATGTTGGCAGGTGATGAAAAACCGAGTGTTATCATCCGAGATTGACCAGCACCGGCTGCCCGCTGAACGATCCTCAGTGGCGCCGCCCCGGACCCACATTGTGAGGACACGTGACTGACGCGGACCAGCGGGGAAGATTCCCCGGTTTTCTCGGCACGGCTGCCTTTCCCTTTCGTGGAGACTGCCATGGCCGAACCAGGAACGCTCGCCAACGCCGGCCGGAGTACCAACGGCCTGGCGATCACCGGCCTGGCGCTGGCGGCTGTCCGTGACCTGCTTGCAGCGCCATCAGGCCCCTGCCTGACGCTTTCGCTGCCGACCCACCGCAACGTCCCCGAGAACCGGGCCGATCTGCCCTCGTACCGGCATCTGGTCGAATCGCTCGAGATGGCCCTCTCACTCTCCCGCAGCCGCGATGAGATCGAGCGGCTGCTGCGGCCCTTTCACCAGCTCGCCTCCGACCGGCGATTCTGGGAACACACCCGCGCGGGTCTGGCGGTCTTTGGAGCCGAGGGCTGGGCCCGAGCCTTCCTGCTCCCCAAGCCGGTCAAGCCGCTGGCCCTGGTCAGCACCCGGTTTCATACGCTGCCGCTGTTGCGGCAGGCCGCGGCGATCGACCGCTTTAACGTCCTGACGCTGACCAGCCGCGAGGCCCATGTCTACGAAGGCCGGTTCATCGCCGGAGCGGTCGATCCGCTTGAGCCGCTCGAGCTTGAGCCGGTACCCCTGCGGGGAGTGGCCGAGCCGGCCGCGCAGCCGCTCAACCGCTCGAGCGTGATCGACGACGAACTGCTGCAACCCCACCGGATGCGGCGGCTGCTGAATACAGCCGGGGTAGTCCACGGTGGGTTCCGCTCAAAGCAGGAAAATATCGACACCGACACTGAAATCTTCTTCCGGCACGTCGATGAGGTGATTCGCGAGCGGGTCTCGCTGCCGGGCGGGCTCCCGCTGGTGCTGGTCGCGCTCCCCGAACTGGCGGCCGTCTTCCGGGGACTGTCCCAAAACAGGCTGCTGTTGGAGGCCTACGTGCCCAAGGGTGTCCACCTGCTGCCCCCACCCGAGATCGCCAAGCTGGTGCTGCCGATCTTTGCTGCCGACCGCAGCCGGCGGATCGACCGTGAGTTGCGGCTGTACACGCTTGCCCGTGACCGGGGCCTGGCAGCCGGTGACCTGCCCGGCATCGCCCGGGCGGCGGTGGCCGGCCGGGTGGCCACGCTCCTGGTGGAGGATGACCGCTTCGAGCCGGGCTGGCTCGACCGGACCACTGGGGCGATCCATGGTGACGGTGAAGTCCCTGCCGACCTGTCCCGCACCGGCGACGCACCGGCCATTCGCACCGAGGACATCCTCGGCGCGGTCGCCGAGACGGTCCTGCTGCACGGTGGCGAGATTCTCTCCCTGGAGCGCGGCCGGATGCCGACCGACAGCGGCCTAGCGGCAATCTACCGCTATTGAACCGTGGGAAACGCCACTGTGGGACCCTGCCGGGCTGGTCTCAAGGAGTGATGTTCGGCAGGATAGCGGGATGAAATTCGCCCCTGCCGACCATACTCAAGCTGCAGCCGATCATCCCTTCAACAACTGTCCCGACCGGCACCATACCGGGGCAGAGAAGTGGGACCGCTACGCCGACCGGCGGACCGCCGACGGCAGCGAGATCATTCCCTTCTGGGTCGCCGACATGGACTTCCGCTCGCCGGAATGTGTCCTGGAGGCGATCCGGCGGCGGACCGAGCATGCCGTCTTCGGCTACACCCACGACACCCCGGGCTTCGCTCCAACCCTCGCTGACCATCTGCAGCGGCGGCATGACTGGACAATCGATCCGGCCTGGGTGATCGGTGTGCCCGGCATCGTCAGCGGGCTGGCCGTGACGGCCCGGCTGCTGAGCGAACCAGGAGATGGTATCGCCAGTTTCACGCCGGTCTACCCGCCCTTTTTGTTTTTACCGAAGCTTGCTGAACGTCACAGTGTGCGGCTGCCGCTCGTCGCCGATCTTGCGGCTGGCCGCTGGGCCATCGACTGGCACAACCTCGAGAAGACGCTGGCAAGTGATCCTTGCATCAAACTCTTCTGGCTCTGCCAGCCCCACAATCCGACCGGTACGGTCTTCTCCCGCGATGACCTGCTGCGGCTGGCCGATCTGGCCCAGCGGCACGAGCTGACCGTCATCAGCGACGAAATCTGGTGCGACCTGGTGCTCGATGACGACATCCGCCACGTCCCCTTCGCCAGCCTCGACCATCCGGTGGCCCGGCGGGCGATCAGCTTTGTGGCGGCATCGAAAACCTGGAACATCGCCGGCCTCGGCTGCGCTGCGGCGATCGTGCCCGACGAGCGGTTGCGAAAGAACTGGCGGGCCGCCGGCGGGGGGCTGGTTCCAATGGTCAATCCACTGGGCTATGCCGCCTCGCAGGCGGCCTGGCGGGAGGGCGAGGAGTGGCGGCTGGGACTGATCGAGTTGCTGCGGCTGCATCGCCGGCTCGCCCTCGACGCGGTCGCCAGCCTGCCGGGGATCAGCTGCATCCCCCCGCAGTCGACCTACCTGCTCTGGCTCGATTGCCGCGAGTGGGCGGCGGCCCAGCCGGCCGACCGGGCCGATCCCCAGCGGGCCTGCGAGGCGGCCGGCATTGGTCCATCCGACGGCCGGGAGTTCGGCAGCCCTGGCTTTTTGCGACTGAACCTCGGCTGCCCCACCCCCCGGCTGGAAGAGGGCCTGCGGCGGCTGCGGCAAGCGTTCGGCGGTCCGTTCTTCTCAGAATTGGATGGGCGAGGGGCGGGCCCATGCCAATCGAGCGGCGTCGGAAACTGAGCGCAGCCTGGATGGCGAAGCGAAGTTTCCGTCGAGTGAGTGAAGGACAGGATGTCCGGAGCGAACGTCCGGCGAGATGGGATGGGCTCGCCCCGGGGCTCGTCCCGGGGCTTGAGAAACAACCTCTGAAAATCCCCGCATCAGTTCGGCAGTCTCGCAACCTCGGCGGCGGTGGAGCGTTGAATCCTGCAGGCCGCCGAGCCCCGACAGCCGGCCAGCTTGAACCGCGTTCGGAGGAGCCGTCCGATGCCTCGCTTGCACCACTCAATGTCGCACCGCCCGATCAGCCTGGCCGTCATGGTCGTCCTGCTGGCCGGCCACACTTTTTTTCAGGCCGCCGCCGCCCCGCCCAACCCCAACCGGGCGGCCCGGGCCGCCGCCCTGGCCAGGCAGCGGGCAGCCCTCCCGCAGCAGAGACGGGCAGGCCAGCCGGCCGATCGGCAGCAGCAGCCGCCCCCGATCCGCCTGCCCGAGGCTGTGGTCGAAAAGCCCCGGCAGCCGGTCTTTGAGGTGGCCGCCATTGACCGCAGCCAGCCGGCCCGGCAGACCATCACCGATGCGGCCGCTGCGATCGATGCGATTCTGGCCAGTGAACAGGCAGCGGCGGGCATTCGTCCGGGTGAACCACTTTCAGATGAGCAGTTTGTCCGGCGGGCCTATCTCGAACTTGGTGGCCGGATTCCTCGGCTGGAAGAGGTGCAGCGGTTCCTGGCACGGCGGGACGCCGACAAGCGGGCCAACCTGATCGCTGATCTGCTGGAAAGCCCCGACTACGTCAGCCACTTCTACAACTTCTGGGCCGACATTCTCCGGCTCAAAGAACGACCCGACAAAGGCCTGGCATTCGAGCCATACCTCGACTGGGTGAAGCAGTCGATTGCCGCCAACACACCTTACGACGACTGGGTTTTCGCCATGCTCACCGCCGACGGCACGCTCTGGGACAACCCGGCGGTCGGCTACCAACTGCGGGACCGGGGCATGCCGCTGGCCTATGTTGACAACACGGTGCGGGTCTTTCTTGGCACCCAGATTGGTTGTGCCCAGTGCCATGACCACCCCTTCGACCACTGGACCCAGAAGCAGTTCTACGAGCTGGCGGCCCTAACCCGGGGCACCCGCGACCGCATCGGCCAGCAGAGCTTTGAGAAGCCGAGCCAGCGGCAGATGGCGATGGAGATGCGGTCAGCAGCGGGTGGCAATCGTGAACTGATGCGGCAGCTGCGGGAGGCCCGTCGGAGCCGGGAGGTGCCCGCCGGTGCCATCCAGTTCCTCCGGCTCAACACAACGGAGGTGAGTTTTGCGGAGGCCGCCCTTACGCTGCCGCATGACTACAAGTATGAAAATGCTGAGCCCGAGTCGCCGGTCGCCGCGAATGTGCTCTGGGGCGATGTGCCGGCGCGGTACGCCACGGCCGACGGCCGCACGCAGTTCGCCGGCTGGCTGACCGCCCGCGACAACCGCCAGTTCGCCCGGGCAATCGCCAACCGGCTCTGGAAGAAGCTGATGGGCGTCGGCGTGGTGGAGCCGGTCGATGACTTCCAGGCGGGTAACGTGCCGGTCTCGGAACGGCTGCTCGAGCAGCTCACCGATACCATGCTGGCGGTTGACTTCGACCTCCGGGCTTTTATCCAGGTCATTGCCTCGACGGTGGCCTGGCAATCCCAGGCGGTTGTGCATGACCCGACAGCCTCGGAGCCATACCTCTTTACCGGGCCGGCCCTGCGGCGGATGTCGGCTGAGCAGCTCTGGGATTCAATCCTGATGCTGGTGGCCCAGAATGAATGGGCGATTCAACGGCCGACGGCAGCGGAGGTGGCGCCGGTCTTCGAGGTCGATCTCACCGCGATCAGTTTTGACGAGTTCGTTTCCGCCTATCGAGACTACGAGCAGACCTTCGGCCGGGGCTACCTTCGCCGCCTCCGCTCGGTTGCCGGCTACAAAGACCAGGTGCTCACGCGGGCCAGCGAACTGCCCATGCCGTTGCCGGCCAACCACTTCCTCAGCCAGTTTGGCATCGGCGACCGCAATGCGATCCAGAGCGGCCGGCAGGCGGCGACGGTGCCCCAGGTGCTGACGATGTTCAACGGCTGGACCACCCACAGCATGCTCGAGCGGGGCTCGGTGATCTATGACAACGTCGTCAAGCAGACCTCGTCGCAGGGAGCGGTCGACACCATCTTTCTGTCGATTCTGTCCCGGCGGCCGACCGCCGACGAAAGCGGCCTGGCGATGCGCGAGATCAAAACGGCCGAGACCCCGGCTGCCGGCTGCGGCAATCTGATCTGGGGCCTGCTCAACACCCGCGAGTTCCTGTTCATCCAGTGAGCAGCGGCACCGCGGAACAGCAGCAAAAACGCTGATGCTACGATGAAAACCTCCTCTCGCCGGCTGCCGCCAACGCCGCCAATGCCGGGCACCACCTCGGCAGGGTTGCGCAGAAAATGCCCTGCAATCCCCCAAAACCGCGAAGATCGCCCCAGGAAAAGTCTTTCCATTGCCGATGACAGGCTTTAGAATCAGGGTAATTATCGGGGCCATTGTTGTGGAGGTTGCTATGCGCGGCATGAAAACCCCTTGGGGATTCATCAGGTCAACCGGACGGGGAATCCTCTTTGTGGCCTGCTGCGGTGCAGCGGGGCTGCTGGTGCCGGCTGCTGCCGAGGCGGCCAAGCCCAAAAAAGAATGGAAACCGCCGGCGAGCAAACTGCCCAAGGCAGTGACCGAAAAGCCCGACGGGCCGGTCATGAAGGTCGCCCCGATCGACCGCAAGGCTCGTCCAGCGGTCGAAGCCGCAGCCGCGAAGATTGATGCCATTCTCCGGGCCTACTGGCAGGAACATGGGGCCGAGCCCAATAGCAAGACCGATGACCATGAGTTCGTCCGCCGGGTCTATCTCGAACTGGCCGGCCGCATCCCGACCATTGAAGAGGCTGAGTCGTTCTGTGCTGCCAGCGGCTCGGCCAAGCGAGGCAAACTGATTGATGACCTGTTGGAGAGTCCCGGCTACGTCAGCCACTTCTACAACTTTTGGGCCGACATCCTCAGGCTCCGCGAGCGGCCCAGCCGTGAGGTCTGGTTCGAGCCCTACATGGCCTGGGTCAAGGAGTCGATCGCCGAGAACAGGCCCTACGATGAGTTAGTCTTCGAGATGCTGACTGCCACCGGACGGATCTCGGAGAACCCAGCCGCCGGGTTCCAGTTGCGGGATGTCGGAACACCGCTGGTCTACCTTGACAACACCGTGCGGATCTTTCTGGGCACCCAGATCGGCTGTGCCCAGTGCCACGACCATCCCTTCGACAAGTGGACCCAGCAAGACTTTTACAAGCTGGCCGGGCTGACCAACGGCACCCGCTACTCAATCAATCAGGTGCTCTTTGGCAACCTGAACACGGCTGCCGGCGTGGGGTCAGCCGAAGATCTCTCGGCGGCAGCGACCGCCTTTTTTAAGAACCAGGATGACCTGGTCTACAACATCAGCAAAATCAACTACGAGCGCGGGCTGGCGGAGGACGCAGGCGAAATCGACCGGGGATCCCGCGATTATCTCGAAGCCCTGACCAAAATGGTCAGCAATCTCGACACCGAATTCCGGCTGCCATACGACTACCGCTACGACGACGCCCAGCCGCTCGATGTCATCAAACCGACCGTCCTCTGGGGGGAAATTCCCAGTGCTGCCCAAAATGCCGACAAGCGAACCCAGTTCGGAGTCTGGCTGACCTCTCGGGACAATCGGCAGTTCGCCCGCACGATCGCCAACCGGATGTGGAAAAAAGTGATGGGCGTCGGTCTGGTCGAGCCGGTCGACGACTTCCAGGAAGGCAACATTCCGGCCATTCCCGAACTGCTCGAGCACCTCACCGACGAAATGCTCCGGCTCGACTTCGACCTGCGGGAGTTTGTCCGCACCCTGGTCTCAACCGATGTCTACCAGCGACTGGCGGTGGAGTATGACTCGACCGCGGAAGAGCCCTATCGCTATACCGCACCGGCCCTGAAGCGGATGACCGCGGAGCAGCTCTGGGATTCCCTGCTGACGCTCATCGCGGTCAATGAATGGGCCTACCAGCGGCCGACCGTTGCAGAGCTCGCTCCGGGCATCAGTGTCGATGTTTCAGCGGTCAGCTACGAGCAGTTCGTGGAGGCCTACGAGACCTACAAACAGATCAGGAATGACTTCCGCGGACAGCTGAATCGTTGCAGCTACAAGGGGCTGCAGCTGGTACGGGCCAGCGAGCTGCCCCAGCCGAGTCCGGCCAACCATCTGATGCAGCAGTTTGGCCAGGGCGACCGGCTGGCGATCGAGACCGCCCGGCAGGTGGCGACGGTGCCGCAGATCCTCACGCTGTTCAACGGCTGGATGACCCATGCCATGCTCGAGCAGGGCTCGGTGATCTACGACGAGGTCGCCAAGCAGAAGACCATGCGGGGGGCCGTCGACACGATCTTTCTGGCGATCCTGACCCATAAGCCAACTTCCCAGATGCGTCAGCTCGCCGAGCGGGAAATCAAGCAGGCCGAAACACCGGCCGCCGGCTGCGGCAACCTGATCTGGGCCCTGCTCAACACCCGTGAGTTCATGTTCATCGAGTAGCGTTCCGCAACTCGAGCTTCGACCAACCGTTTCACCCATTACCAGCCGCCACTCCCCCAGGAACCAGTCCCATGTCCCGTGACCTTCGCCAGGGCCTGCAGTTGCTCGATGACCGGCACACCCGCCGGGCCATCATGTCGGGTATCGCCCAGTCCACCCTCGGGGTCAGCCTGCTGTCGGGCTGGAACCGCATGCTCGAAGCGGCACCTGCTGCCGGCAGCAAGAAGGCCAAGCAGGTGATCTACTTCTACATGAGTGGGGCGATGAGCCACATCGACACCTTCGACCCCAAACCAGAAGTCCCAGATGTGCAGGGCGACATTGAGGCCATCAGCACGAAGACCCCAGGTGTGAAGTTCGGCTCACCGATGAAAAACCTGGCCGAACTCCAGGATAAGCTCGCCATTGTTCGTTCGATGACAACCGAAACGGCCGACCACGAAAAGGGCCGCTACTGGCTGAAGACGTCCTACCCGGTGCTCAACAGCATCCGACATCCTTCGATGGGGGCCTGGATTGTCAACACGATGGGCAAGCTCAGCCCGACGCTGCCTCCGTTCGTGTTGGTCGGTAATGGCAACGGCCACCCAGGAGCCGGCTTCCTCGATCCCTCACTCACCCCGGTGCCGGTGGCCGACCCGGCCAAGGGCATCGAGAACACGGAATTGCCGGAGTATCTTAGTGAGAAGGCCTTCAAGCGTCGGCTGTCACTGGCCGACCGGATCGATGCGAAGTTCAAGAGTCGCTACAACGGCTATCAGATCGAGTCTTATGACCAGATGTACAAGGATGCCGTCACGCTGATGGGCAGCAAAGATCTGGAAGCATTTGACCTTGAGCAAGAGCCAGAAGAGGTGCGGGAACGCTACGGTGATTCCCGGATCGGTCAGGGGGCGCTCCTCGCCCGTCGGCTGGTGCAGTCGGGGGTGCGGTTCGTCGAGGTCGAGTACGGTGGCTGGGACATGCACGACAGCGTGGCCACCAACATGGCCAGCAGAGGGGGTGAAATGGACCAGGCCCTCGGTTCACTGATCCGTGACCTCGACAGCAGCGGCATGCTCGATGAGACCCTGATCGTGCTGACCAGCGAGTTCGGCCGGTCGCCCGGCATCAATCAGAACGCCGGCCGCGACCATCATCCGGCCGCCTTCTCATTCCTGCTGGCGGGGGCGGGCGTCCAAGGTGGTGCCATCTACGGCAAGTCGGATGAGCGGGGCCATGGCATCGACGAGGATCCGGTCGGCCTCACCGACTTCAACAGCACGATCACCGTGGCCTGTGGGCTCGACCCCTTCAAGGAGCACTTCTCGCCCAGTGGCCGGCCCTTCAAGATCGGTGGTGGTGGCGACCCGATCTACGACGTGCTGACGTAGGACGGTCGTTCGGCAGGTCGATTTCGACCGCAATAGCCCAGCGTGTTCTGCTGAAAAAACGCGGCGAAGCAGCCCTTGCTTCGCCGCGTTTTTGTTTCCTACAGTCTGCGGCCCTGCCAGGGCCGGCCTCCGACCGGCCTCGCCCGCTCCCCGTCCCAGGACCTTACCATGGCCCGCAGCAAACAGACCTTCGCCCAACAGCTCCTCGGCATCGTCACCTCCGGCATGCCCGCCCCAGTCCGTCAGGTCGTCACCTCCCGCTGGGTCTCAACCCTGATCATCATTGTCGTCCCGGCCCTGGTGCTGACCGGCATCGTCACGATCTCGTGGACCGGCAGCCGGCCAAGCTTCACCGTCAACAAGGAGCGGGCCAAACAGGTTGAACACGAAGTCGAAAAAGAAGCCACGAGGGCTGCGCAGGAATTACGTAGCCTGCAGGATGCCAGGCGGCGGTAGGCTATCCGGCAGGCTGCAAGATCCTGCAGCGACGCCCCGAGCCATCCCGGACTGCTGATGCGACACGCTTCGATCGACCCTGCTCTTTTCTGTGACCACCGGCAGCGGCTGGTGGCGGAACTGCCACCGAACAGCCTGGCCATCGTCCATGCAGCTGATACCCCGCCCACCAATGGCGACGGCGTGTCGCGATTGATCCCGGCGGCTGACCTGTTCTGGCTCTCCGGCATCGAACAGGTCGAAAGTGTGCTGGTGCTCGCCCCCGATGCGGTCGACCCGGCCCAGCGAGAGCTGCTCTTCATCCGGCAGCCAAACGAACATCTTGCCACCTGGGAGGGCCACAGCCTGTCGAAGGATGAGGCCCGGACAGTCTCGGGCGTGGCTACGATCCGCTGGCTGAGTGACCTGCCGGCGGTGCTGCACAGCCTGATGGTTTCAAGCGAGCAGGTGTTCCTGAACGCCAACGAACACGAACGGGCAAGCCTGGAGGTCGAACAGCGGGACCTGCGGCTAGCCCGGCAACTGCTGGCTCGCTATCCGCTGCACCACTACGGGCGGCTGGCCCCGATCCTCCGTCGCCTGCGGGCGGTGAAGGATCCGGCTGAGGTCGACCTGATCCGCCATGCGGTCAGTATCACCCGCCAGGGCTTTGACCGGGTCGCGGCCTGCCTGCGGCCGGGGGTGATGGAGTATGAACTCGAAGCAGAATTTATCGGTGAGTTCACCCGCAACCGGGCGGTCTTCGGCTACGAGCCGATCGTCGCCGGGGGCAAAAACGCCTGCACGCTGCACTATCTCGATAACGACCAGCCCTGCCAGGACGGCGACCTCGTGCTCTTTGACATCGGGGCCAGCTATGCCAACTACACGGCTGACCTGACCCGGGTGTTTCCGGTCAGCGGCCGGTTCACGCCCCGGCAGCGAGAACTCTACGAAGCGGTCCTGCGGGTGCTGAAAAGTTCGATTGAGCGGACGGTGGTCGGGGCAAGCCTGCGGGAGTGGAAGCGGGCCGCCCAACGCCAGATGGCCGAAGAACTGGTGACCCTTGGATTGATCACCCGTGATGAACTGGCGGCCGACACCGCGGAGAACCCAGCCTGCCGGAAGTATTTCATGCATGGGCTGGGCCACTCCCTGGGACTGGGGGTCCACGACCTCGCCCCACCCGACGGACCGCTCGAGCCGGGCTGGGTGATGACGGTTGAGCCAGGGCTGTATGTGCCGGAAGAGGGCATCGGCATCCGGCTGGAAAACGACGTGCTGGTCACTGCCGACGGGCCGGTCGATCTCTGTGCCGACGTGCCGTTGGAACCTGACGAGATCGAGACCTGGATGGACGGATAGCTTCAAGGACGGCGGGGGGGGCTGCCGGGAACGTCCCGCTAGCCGGTGCGGGGAACCCCGACGCGACAGCCAGCGGGTGTTTTGGGTAGAATCTGAAAAACTATTCCCCGGAGTCTTCCCATGCATGCTGTCGCCCCGTTTTCTGCGGCCCTGCTCGTCTCCCTTTTCACTGTGAGTGCAACCGCCATGGCCGCCGACACCCCCGCTTCCGACGTTCCCCTCCCCACACTGCCCCAGGGTGCCGGCCAGGTAGACGCCGATGCCCCGAAGAACTTCACCAAGACGAACTCAGGCCTTGAATTCCGCGTTCTCCGGGCCGGCAGCGGACAAAAGCCGGCCGCCAGCAACACCGTCTCGGTTCACTATCACGGCTGGCTCGACAACGGCACCGTCTTCGACAGCTCCTACAAGCGGGGCGAGTCGATTGAATTCCCACTCAACCGGGTCATTCCCGGCTGGACTGAGGGCATGCAACTGGTCGGCAAGGGGGGCATGATTGAATTGCAGATCCCGAGTGCGATCGGCTACGGCGCCCGCGGTGCCCCGCCGGTCATTCCCCCCAACGCCACACTGCATTTCGTCGTGGAACTGCTCGACGTGAAGTAGCCGATGATCATCGGCAAACCAGTGCCACTCAGGGCTCTTCCTCAGCCAGCTCACCCCGGCCAATGTCGGCCACCACCGGCACGACATCGACGGTGAACCAGCGGGTGAACAGCCGGAAATCACTGATGTCGGGCCACTTGCTTGCATCGGCCTGCCAGGCCCGCAGCTCCCGGAGGAAGATCTCCTGGAAGAGGTCTTCGATGACCTCCTCGCCCTCGTCGGCGGTGGCGCAGGCGGGAATCAGGTAGACCCGCCGGTCGGCCCCCGTTGACCTTCCGCCGATTGAAGCGACAGACACGCCGATCGTCTGCAGCCATTCCAAAAAAATCGGCTCCGGGCCGATGACAGCCGCACTGCGATTGAGCATAGAGCCACCATTTCATGCTGCCGGCCTGCGGCCTGCCACTGGCGTCCTGTGCTAGGCTCTGTCTGCCCGAGGCCACTGTTGAACCCAGTTCAATGTATGGCCGCCGCATCCCAAAAGGAAAATTCTCACATCTCTGGCCCGGCGTTACCATGACAAGGGTTCTCCGACAGACCGTTTCGCCACCGGCCCCCCATGACCATCCCCCCCCGCGCACTGATCACCGGCATAACCGGTCAGGACGGCTCCTACCTGGCCGAACTGCTGCTCGCCAAGGGTTATGAGGTCCACGGCATGATCCGCCGGTCGAGCAGCCTCCGACGCGAACGGATCGACCAGCTCACCAGGACTGTTCCAGCCGCCACCACGCGCCTGAAACTTCACTACGGGGATCTGGCCGACACCATGAGCATGGTGCGACTCGTCCGTGAGGTGCAGCCCCAGGAGGTCTATAACCTGGCCGCGCAGAGCCATGTGCGGGTGAGTTTTGATCAGGCCAGCTACACCGCCGAAGTCACCGCCGTCGGTGTCCTGAGGCTGCTCGAGGCGGTACGCGACTTTCAGGATTCCTCCGGGCAGCAGGTGCGATTCTATCAGGCCTCCAGTTCTGAACTCTTCGGCAAGGTGCAGGAGACACCCCAGCGGGAGACAACGCCCTTCTATCCGCGGTCGCCCTATGGCGTCGCCAAACTCTACGGCCACTGGATCACCATCAACTATCGGGAGAGCTATGGCCTGCATGCCTCCAGCGGCATCCTGTTCAACCATGAAAGTCCCCGCCGGGGTGAGAACTTCGTCACCCGCAAAGTCACGCAGGCCGCGGCCCGGATCAGCCTGGGGCTGCAGGCGAACCTGCCGTTGGGCAATCTCGAAGCCCGCCGCGACTGGGGCTTCGCCGGTGACTACGTCGAGGCGATGTGGCTGATGCTGCAGCAGGAAACGCCTGATGACTTTGTCATTGCCACCGGCCAGACCCACTCGGTGCGCGATCTCTGCGCAGCCGCCTTCGGCCGCGTCGGCCTCGACTACCGCGATCACGTTGTCCACGACGAGCGGCTGGAGCGGCCGGCCGAAGTCGATCTGCTGGTCGGAGACGCCAGCAAGGCCCGGGTACAGCTCGGCTGGCAGCCGCGGGTGAGCTTCACCGACCTCATTGCCATGATGGTCGATGCCGATCTGGAGCTGGCCCAGCAGGAACGGGCCACAGGGTCGGTGCCCCGGGTGGGGCGGACAACGGGCTGCTAGCGATGCCACCCCGCGCGATCTATCTCGACCACGCCGCCACCACGCCGCTCGACCCCGAGGTTGCCAATCGGGTGGCCTGTGTGCAGGCCGAGGTCTTCGCCAATCCGTCGAGCCCCCACACCGCTGGCCGGCAGGCCCGCCGGATCCTCGACGAGGCCCGCGAGCAGCTGCTGGCCGACCTCGGCTGCCCGACGGCCCGACTGGTCTTCACCTCTGGGGCCACGGAGGCCAACCATCTCGCCGTCCACGGGCTGCTGCCTGCTGAGCCTGCCACCGGCCAACCACTGCGGCTGGCCGCCAGCCCGCGGGATCACGACAGCCTGCGACTGGCCGCTGCCAGTGCGGGAAACCGGGCCGAGCCGACCAGCCTGCCGTTGACGCCGGCCGGACAGCTTGATCAGGCGGCCCTGACCGACTGGCTGGCTGCCGGACACCAGGCCGCCAATCAGCCCGGTACGCAGCTGCTGGCCACGACGCTCATCTGTGGTCAAAGCGGCAGCATCGAGGATCTCCCAGGACTGGCGAGCCTGCTGGCACGGCAGGCCCCCGGCTGTCTGCTGCACACAGATGCCACCCAGGCGGTCGGCCGGCTGCCGATCGACGTTGACGATCTTGGGGTGACCAGCCTCTGTTTCACCCCGCACAAGTTCGGTGGCCCGCGGGGTATCGGCTGCCTGATCATCCGATCTGGCCTCGAGCTGACGCCGCTGTTCCACGGCACGCAGCAGTTGCAGCTACGCGGGGGAACCGAGCCAGTCGCCCTGATTGCCGGCTGCCAGCTGGCAGTGTCGCTGGCCGTCGCCCGGCAGCAGGGCGAGGCGACCCGGCTGGAGCGGCTGCAGCAGCGGTTTGAGCAGCACCTGGTGGATTGCAGCCGCAAGGCCGGCATCGGGCCGGTGATCATCGCCGCCACCGGCCCCCGCAGCCCCCATGTCAGCACCATCGCCTTCCCCGGTATCGACCGCCAAGCCTTCGTGATGGCGGCGGACCTGGCCGGGGTCGCCGTGGCCACTGGCACCGCCTGTGCCAGTGGCTCTCAGGAGCCGGCCCCGGCACTCATTGCCATGGGACTCGACCGCTGGCTTGTCCAGGCTGCCGTCCGCTTCAGTTTTGGTCGCCCGACCACTGCCAGCGACATCGACGAGGCTGTCATCCGCATCGGGCAGATTCTCCAGCGGCTCAAACCTGGGTCGAACCCGGCAAGCCCCGGGCCTGTCGCTTCTCGAACCGGGCATTGAATGATTCACGGTGACCGGTTTGCGACCTCGCTTTCGATCTCATAGGCTGCGATCCTTCGGCGGGCCGCTGGGACACGGCTCGGATTGACTGCGGCACGGACCTGCCCATCCCATCGGCACCACAGGTGCAAGTTTTTGGCCGCGTCATGCCCCCTGCCTGCTCCGCTACCCGCGACCGTGCTGAATTGCGAGAGCGTCGCGATCTGCCCCGGTATGCCATCGAATTGGGGCTCGACCAGATCGTCGTCGCCGGGAGCACCGCCATCCCGACCGGGACGATGACCACCCGTGATCCGGCCGGCCGGCTGCTGGTCGGCATCGGTGGCACGCCCCGGCGGCGGGCCGACTGGCTGCTGGAGGCAGCCCTCCGGTGGCAGGATCAGGCTGCCCTGCGTCAGTCAGCAACCGGTCCCGGGTCCCCATTGCGGCTAAGCCGCTGTGACGGCCGGCAACTGGCCAAGGAACTTCGCCGCTGCCGGGCTGACGGTTCACTCGATCCGCTCCGGAAGCTACTGATGTTCGGGTCAGCTCCACCCTCCGCGGGGCCCGTGCGAGACCGCCGCCGGGGGAAAGCCGCCATGCGGCCTGAGCCGACCATCATTCTGGTCAATCGAATCGATCAGGCTGCCGGACGCACGGACAACCAGCTGGTGCTCTGCCAACTGATCGACGCCGTGTTGCAGACCCCCACCCTGCTGGCCGTGACGCTGCCGGAGCATCCCGCTTGCCTGCCGCTGCATCCCTCACTTGAATCACGACTGACCGGTGGCCTCGTGCTGCCCCTGCAGCAGGTTGACCCTCCCGTCGGATCTTTCCGACCAGAGCGACCGCCGACCGTCCGGCGGATCATCGCCAGTGTCGCCCGCTATTACGGCATCGACCCGGAAGATATCCTGGGCGGATCGCAACGCCGCTGCCACGTCCGTCCCCGGGGGCTGGCAATCCACTGTATTCGCCTGCTGACCGGCAAAAGCACCCATGCCATCGGCCTCGCCTGTGGAGGCCGCGACCACACGACAGTGCTGCACAGTTTGAAGGTCACCAACCAACTGCTGCTGACTGACCCAGGCCTTGCCGGCGACCGCGTTGCCATTCTTGCAAGCCTGCGTCCCCGGTCAGTCGACCTGTCGAAACGTTGTTGATTTCGCAGTGCCCACGGGCAAGCGTCAGGAACAGTCGGCCAGCCTGCGTCGGGTTGACGTGCCGACGGCGGCAACCTGCCCGGCTTGCGACCGGCCCCTCGCCCTCAATCCCGATTCACCTGCCAGCCAACCTGCGTCAAACCCAGGCTCAAGCCGACGCTGATGTCAGGCTGATACTGACATGTTTGCGACAACGCGACGGCAAACCTTCCACCACGACCACCAGCCTCGACCGGGTTGCCAAATGGCGTCAAGATCGGCTGAAAACAACTGTTTCCGATCGCCTCGCCGGGGCCCACGGGCAGCCTGTCGACCCTGTGAAGAACAAAAAATGCCGGGATGAATACTTCTAATTCTTCATCTGCTACGACTGTTTTCTTCTGTTTTTCTTTCTTTAAAGAAAAGCAATAGAAGCAGTTCCACAGCGTGGTGGTCGCCGGCGAAAAATCCCCGCGGCTCGCCTGCGAACGGGCCCCAAATCGGGTAGATTGACGGGTCTCCAAACAGGCGGCAGCCCGACTGGTTTTTTCGGTCGCGCCACTTCTGCTGGAGCCGGTTTTCCCAAGACGTTTCCCCGTGGACTATCGCCCCCGATGAATCTGCGTTGCACGCGTGAACCCTTGTTGCAAGCCCTCCAGACAGTGGCTGCTGTTGTCCCATCCCGCTCCACCAAGCCGGTGCTCACCAACGTCAAGCTCGACGTCGACGGCCCGACCGCCGTGCTTTCGGCGACCGATCTTGAGATTGGGATTCGGACCGAGGTTGAAGGGGTGGAGACTTCAGCCCCTGGCAGCGTGCTGCTGCCGAGTGCCCGGCTGATGGCAATCGTCCGGGAGAGTCCGCCGGGCACCAGCTTTGAGATTGAATCCGACGGCACCGCAACGGTCGTCAAGGCTGCCCGCAGCCAGTTTCGGCTGCCGGCGGAGGACCCACTGGAATTTCCCTCGGTGGCAACCTTTCCCGCCGATGCCTGCTTCGAGTTGGCCACTCCGCTGGTCCGGGAGTTGGTCCGCCGCACAGTCTTTGCCACCGACAACGAATCGAGCCGTTACGCGCTCGGTGGCGTGCTGATCGAGCTGACCGAATCGGGGGTGATTGCCGTCGGCACCGACGGCCGGCGGCTGGCGAAGATGGAAGGACCGGCAGCCGTCCAGGGAGGAGAGCCGCCAGCTACCCAACCGATCGTGCCGGCCCGCGCGATGCAGCTGATGGAACGCAGCCTTGGCGAGGCCGAGACGCCGGTCAAACTTGCTGTGCAG
Organism: uncultured Pirellulales bacterium; assembly: GCA_965662195.1. GTDB lineage: Bacteria > Planctomycetota > Planctomycetia > Pirellulales > UBA1268 > UBA1268. The sequence continues at coordinate 23,316 of CBFIHA010000003.1, read as the reverse complement.
GGCAGCGACATCCTGATGCACACCGGCCAGACCACCATTTCGGCCCGGCTGGTGGAGGGACGGTTTCCACGGTGGCGGGACGTTTTCCCCGAGCGGCCTGACGCCGTCACGGTGAAGGTGGTCACCGGTCCGCTGCTTTCGGCGGTGCGGCAGGCTGCCATCGTTACCAGTGAACAGTCCAAGGGGGTCGATTTCAGCTTTGAGCCGGGGCAGCTGGTGCTGGCCGGGCAGTCGGCTGAGAGTGGCCAGAGCCGTGTCGAGATGCCGATGGAGTTCAGCGGTGAAGCAGTGACGATCAAGCTCGATCCCCGATTCGTCAGTGAGTTCCTGCGGGTACTCGATCCGGGCACTGCTGTCGACATCGAACTAACCGATGGCCAGAGTGCCTGTGTCTGCCGCACTGAAGACGGCTATGCCTACTGTGTCATGCCGCTGGCGGCTGACTAGGCGAAGGTGCCGCGATGTTTATTCCACCAATCACCTGGTGCCATGCCCGAACCCCGCCCGCTCGGCAGCCTGTTGACCCGGCTGATGGCCCGCACCGGCTACGACCGGCAGCAGGGCAGCGACGCCCTCCGATCGGCTTGGGCCGAAGTGGCACCGGCCAGCCTGCAGGGCAGTTCCCAGCCAGGCACTGTCCGTCGAGGGGTGCTGGAGGTATTCGTCAGCCATTCGGCATTGGTGCAGGAATTTGGCTTCCACAAGCGGGAGGTGTTGGCCGGGTTGCAGCGGCTGGTGCCGGCCGAGGGCATCACCGACATCCGCTGCCGCCTGCTGATTGATGCCGGCCGTTGAGCATGCACCATTTTTTTCCCGTCATTCCGTCACCCTGTTTCTCCTGCTGAAAGCTGTCCATGGCCGAATCTAGCCCGTCGCCCGCCGATGATCCCACCCAGCCCGGCTACACCAGCACCGATCTGAAGCATCTCTCGGACCGGGACCATGTCCGCGAGCGGTTCGGCATGTATATCGGTGACAACACCTCCCGGGGCCTTCACCACCTGGTCTACGAGGTGGTCGACAACTCGATCGACGAGTGCATGGCCGGCTATGCCAAGCGGGTGACGGTGACGATCAATGTCGACGGCAGCGTCACGGTTGAGGACGATGGCCGGGGGATTCCCACCGACATCCATGTGCAACTCTCCGAGGAGATGGACCGCGAGATCTCGACACTTGAGGGCGTGATGACGGTCCTCAAGTTCGGCGGCAAGTTCGACAAGGGGGCCTACCAGACTTCTGGCGGTCTGCACGGTGTCGGTGTGACGGTGGTGAATTTTCTCTCAGAGTGGTGTGAGGTCGAGGTGGCCCGGGACGGGCATCTCTGGCAGCAGGAGTATCAGCGGGGCGAGCCAACCGGGTTGGTTCGAAAGATGGGCACGGCGACTGGCACTGGCACCAAGACCACCTTCAAGCCCGACCCCCAGATTTTTCCCCAGACCAGGTTCACCGGTGACATCCTCGCCCGCCGGCTCCAGGAACTTGCCTTCCTGAACTCCGGCGTAAAGATCATCTTCACCGATGCCGGCAGTGGCCGGACTGAAGAGTTTTATTACGAGCGGGGCGTCGAGGAATTCATCGAATGGCTCAATCGCTCAAGCGATGCGTTGCATCCCGATGTCATTTCCCTGAGCGGAGAAAACGAGGGGGTCACCTGGGACATCGCCCTGCAGTACACCGGTGAGTTCACCGAGAATCTGCACAGCTACGTCAACAACATTACGACCAATGAGGGTGGCACCCATGTCTCGGGATTTCGCTCGGCCCTGACCCGCAGCATCAATGCCTACGGCAAGAAGACGGGCATCTACAAAGACCTCGTACCAACCGGTGACGACATCCGGGAAGGGCTCACCGCCGTGGTGAGCGTGCGGGTGCCCGAACCGCAGTTCGAAGGCCAGACCAAGACCAAACTGGGCAACAGCGAGGTCGAGAGCATCGTCAACTCGGCGGTGGGCGAGTTTCTGGCGAAGTACCTTGAGGAACATCCCAAGACCGCCAAGGCGATTGTTCAAAAGGGCGTACTCGCGGCGGAGGCCCGCACCGCTGCTCAGAAGGCCAAGGCGCTCCTGCGGGAGCGCAAAGGTGCTCTGTCCGGCGGTGGGCTGCCCGGCAAACTGCGCGACTGCACCAGCAAGGATATGACCAAGTGCGAGCTCTACCTGGTGGAAGGTGACTCGGCCGGCGGGTCAGCCGAAGGGGGCCGGCTGCGGCAATATCAGGCGATCCTGCCCCTCCGCGGCAAGATCATCAATGCTTACAAAAGTCGCGAAGACAAGGTGCTGGCCAACGAGGAAGTCCGCAGTGTGATTTCGGCGATCGGAGCCGGCATTGGGCCGGAAGCCGATCTGAGCAAGCGGCGGTACGACAAGATCGTGATCATGACCGACGCCGATGTCGACGGCTCGCACATCCGCACGCTGCTGCTGACGTTCTTTTATCGCCAGATGTACCAGCTGGTTGCCACCGGGCATGTCTACGTTGCCCAGCCGCCCCTGTTCCGGGTACGAAGTAAGAAGCAGGTCTATTACGTCCAGACCGAAGAGGAGATGAAGAAACAGCTGCTCGATCAGGGGTTGGGTGAGGGTGTCTTTCTACCGGGCGATGGCCGTGAGATCGCCGGTGATGCCATGCAGAAGCTCTGCCGGACGCTGGCCGGTCTCGAAGACGCGCTCCTGGCGCTGGAACGCCGGGGGATCAGCCTGCGAGATCACGCCACCCGCCGTGATGAGGCGAGCGGCAAACTGCCGCTGTACCACGTCTTTTTCGGAGCCGAGGAACAATGGTTCGCCAATCGGGAGGATCTGGAGCGGTATGTCACGGGCAAGGAACAGGAGACCGGTGGTGAACTGGCGGCTGGCAAGGCTGATGAGAACAAGCCGGGGGGAGGCGGAGCGGCCGAGCCGGACGCGAGTGGAGACCAGCTGATTGTGATCGAACTGCACGAGGTGCGGAGCATCAATGCCGGGCTGAAGGAACTTGCTGACATGGGCTTTGGAATCGAGGCCCTGCTGCCGGAGGACCGCACCGGCACCGAAGACCCACGGTACATCCTCAGGCGGGGTGAAAATGAAATCGGCCTGGAGGATCTTCGTGGCCTGCTGGCGGCGGTGCGACGGGCTGGTGAAAAGGGTCTGTCGATCACCCGCTTCAAGGGGCTGGGCGAGATGAACGCTGAAGAACTACGGGAGACGACCCTCGACCCGGCCAACCGCACGCTGCTGCGGGTGACGATGGACGACGCCGCGGCCGCCGATGATCTCTTTCGGGTGCTGATGGGGGAAAAGGTGGAGCCTCGCCGCGAGTTCATCGAACGGCATGCCCTCGACGTGCGGAACCTTGACGTTTGACGATCCTCGCCGATCGGTGTGGTCAGCGTCGGACCAAGAAAAAACGATCAGAGTGAGATTTGGCGATCAGGGAGTGCTTGCAAGCGGCTGGTGAGCCTCGGCAAAGATCACTTTCATACGGGCGCTGAGGTCGGGCTTTTCTTTTGCCAGATCGTGCTGTTCGAAGGGATCGGTTGCCAAATCGAAAAGTTCGAGCGGCTTGCCTGTCTCCTGATAGGCCTTCCACTGGCCCATGCGAACAGCCTTGGAAAAGGGCTTTTTGCCTTTGTGAAACTCCCAGTAGAGATACTCGTGCTGCCGCTGGTCAGGTTCACCCAGCAGCGTCGGCAGGAGGGAAATGCCGTCCGTGCCAGCCGGCACTGGTTGGCCGGTTAACGCGGCCATTGTCGGCAGCATGTCCCAGAAGGCACTGATGTGGTCGCTGGTTGAACCAGCCGTGATCGTGCCGGGCCAGCGGGCCAGCAGCGGTGAGCGGATACCCCCCTCATGCATGTCGCGTTTGTGTCCGCGGAGGCCGCCGGTCGAGTTCCAGAACGTCGGGTCGTGGCCTCCTTCCAGATGGGCACCGTTGTCGCTGGCGAACATGACCAGGGTGTTGTCATCGACGCCGAGTTCAGCCAGCAGATCGAGGATCTCTCCGACCTCGTTGTCGAGGTGCTCCATCATTGCGGCAAAGCCGGCTATCGGATTGACGACGTCGGGGCAGTCCTCCCCGGGGCCGGCACCGTATTTCCCAATCTTTTGGTCGAACTGCGGGAACTTCTTTCGCCACGCTTCATGCAGGGCCTTGGGGGCGTGCATGGCGGCATGGGGGACCGCTGTCGGGATATAGCAGAAGAACGGGGTCTTGGCGTCCACCTGCCGCCGGATGAAGTCGCGGGCCTGGTCCATGATCAGGTCGTGCACATAGGTGCCTTCTGCCAGTGGCAGTTCCCGGCCATTGTGGACAACGCTGCTGGGGTAATAGGTGTGGGCAATCATCTGGCTCTTCCAGCCGTAGAACTCGTCAAAGCCGTGGACAAGCGGATTGCCCCGGCCCTTGGAGTTGGTAACGCCCAGGCCCCACTTGCCAAAGGCCCCGGTGGCGTAGCCGGCGGCCTTGAAAAGTTCCGGCAGGACAAAGTCGTCAAGCTCAAGCCGGATGGTCGTCTCCTCTGCCCCATTCCCGCGGATAGCACAGTGGCCCGGATGCAGGCCCGTCATCAACACGGCCCGAGAGGGACTGCAGACGGTGTTGCCCGCATAGTGGCCGGTGAACTTCATGCCCTCCCCGGCCAGCCGATCGATGTTGGGGGTGGCAAATTTCTCCTGGCCGTAGCACGACAGATCGCCGTAGCCGAGGTCATCAGCCAGAATGTAGATGACGTTTGGTCGGGCGGTGGGCTTTGCGGCTGCGGCGGACGTGATCGATGCCGCAACAGTGAGCAGGAAAAAAAGTACGGCACGAATAGCTTGGTTCATGAAAGCACCTGCGTCCGGAAGATGGGGAATCGGTGGAATGAGATGTTCTGCTGCGGCTGATGATTACGAGTCGAGCGGCGTCCAGTGGTCAAACGTGGCGGCCTGCCCGCGGTGGCTGCCGTTGGCATCGGTGAGGTTCCAGACGATCGCCTGCTCAATCCGGAAGCGGCGGCCGCTCGTGGCGATTCTGATGCCGGAATAGTCATCAACGTAGCCATGTTCGCGGGTGCGTGCCAGCAGTTGGGCGCGCTCGTCCTGGTGAACCGGCTCGGCCGTCAGTCGTGATGCGGTCTGGGTGAAGGCTTCCCAGGGCATCTCCCAGAGGGCAAGTGCAGCAGCATTCCCATAGTTGAGGATGGGGTCAGCCTCAGTGCCGTGGGAGGCCACTATGAAAGAAGCCTGGAAGAGTCGTTCGGCCTGCTCGGCCTCGGTCCCCTCGCGGGAAATCAGCTCCCGGCCCAGGAGCCGGGCAAAGGAGTCGAGCAGCAGCCGGACGTGGCGGCTGCTCGGGGGGATGACCGCTGAATTCATCGTGAAGTATTTCCCGCGACGTCGGGAAGGGGTTGGGTGAAGAGTGATGCTCGGGCGGCATCCTCGAGACAGATCGTGGCGACATCGTTGCTGCCACCCACGGCAGCGGCCCGCCCGCCACAAATGCTGCCATTTTTTCGGTGTTGCCCAGGCGAGAAGGCTGTCACCAGCAAAGGATAGGATGGTCAACGGCACTTTCGCAAGCGTCTCGCCCGTCGGGAACAGCCGAAAACGGTGAGGACGCGTGGGCTTCGCAGACTGTTGAAGAAGTCTGCCGCCGCCGGACGCGGCGACCAGCAACCCCGACAACCCTCGGCGTTTTCGGGAGTTGCCCAAGTGGACTATCCTTCGCCCGCATCCGCTGGCACAGACCTCGGCGGGTGGTGTGAAGGGCCTTGGGAGGCCCTGAACGAACCGCTCTGGGTGTTGGACGTGGGCGTGGGCCAGCACGGCGGCGCGGGGCTCAATGGCTGTCGGTGCTTGGCCTGAGTGGACGATGGCCGCCGGCACCTGTTCTCGGACAACCCCAATGGCGTAGAGATCCAAGCGTACTGCGCCATGATCGTCTGCATGCGGATCCTGATCTCCACCGGCGTGAAGCCCTACCGGGCGATGGAACAGATGGTCTGGTGCTCCCTGATTGGCCTTGCGAGCCTCAAAAAACTCGAGACCTTCAGGAAAAGCAGAAAGGAATCCGCGACAGGACGGTCACGGCCTCGGAGCCGCGTGGAGGTTCATGCTGCGCTGATCAAATCCACACTCGATATTCCGGGAGGGGTGTCCGTGCCCTGAGAGCCGGGGTAGCTCAGGCACCGATCCGCCAGCGGCCTGAGCAAACGTCGCTTTGTCAGGTCATCGCCCGGCACCTGGAGAGCTGGCTTGCCGAGCACGACCAGTGCGGCCGGCCGATCCGGCAGCATGTTGAAGAGGTGTTCCGTCGGTATCTGACCTGCGGGTTGCGCTGCTTTGGGTTTCCGCGGGCCCGGGTGCTCAAGCTGCGGCCATGGCTTTCTGGTGGCATTTTCGCGCAAGGGCCGCGGGGTCTGCCCGTCTTGCACGGGTCGACGGATGGCCCAGACGGCGGCGCACCTTGCTGACCAGGTCATTCCACCTGTTTCAATGCGGCAATGTGTGATTTCAGTGCCGAAGCGGCTGCGGGGCATATTGGCTGACCGGCCGCAGGCGATGACCACGCTGGCGCGGATGTTTCTGCAAGAGATTGAACGGCTGCTTTGCGATGCGGCGGGTTTCCTAGGCCGCAGTGTCGCGGCACGGCAGGCCCGCCCTCGGCAGATCGTGTCATTCGCGCCACCACAAGCCCACGGCTGATCGATCACGTTGACCGGTCGGCCCAATTCCCCCGAGGCTTTCGTTGCTGACGCCTGCAAGGCCCCATAGCGGCTGCCGGGGCCATGCCGTGGTCGATGCCTTCAGTGTCAGTGTGGCGGCAGCAGGACAGGGGTGAAATCCGAGGGTATGCTGCGAGGAAAATCGGTGTGGTGCGTGACACCGATTCGATCAGCTGTGGTTTCTCTGGAGATGCTTCGATGCAGACTGTCTGGTGTCGTGTGGTGCTGGTTGGGGTGATCGGTGGCGGGGCGGTGCTCTCCGCGGGGCTGATCCGCGGGGCTGAACCAGCACTGCCGCTGGTTTTTCAAGAAACCTTTGCCGATGGCACTGCACGCTGGGAGCCGACCGACCCGGCGGCCTGGACACTCTCACGCGACGGTGACCGGGCGGTCTGGGGGCTCAACCGCCGTACGAGTGACTATCAGCCCACGGTTCGTAGCCCGCACAACATCGCCCTGGTGAAGGATCTGGAGCTGAGTGACACGGTCATCAGCTTCGACGTCAAAAGCACCCGTGACACCGGCAACCACCGCGACTGCTGCGTGTTTTTCAACTACCGCGACCCCGAGCATTTCTATTATGTCCATCTGGGGGCCAAACCTGATCCCAACAGCGGGCAGATCATGATTGTCGATGGGGCCCCACGACGGCCGCTCACCGAAAACACCAGCCCGGTGCCTTGGGATGACGGCTGGCACCGGGTGAAGCTTGTACGGGAGACGACCAGTGGCCGAATCGCCGTCTATTTTGACAACATGGAACGCCCGCTGATGGAGGCAACTGATCGCAGCTTCACTGCTGGCCGTGTCGGGATTGGTTCGTTCGATGACATGAACGACTTCACAAATGTGAAGGTCTACGGGAGACGGATGACCAATGACTGAAGCCGGGGAGAATGGCGTGAGCCTTGCGGCCTGTTGGCTGCTGTTGTGAAATACCGAGGCACGTTTCACTCCTCTGCCCGTTTTCCACCAGGAGCCGCACCCAATGGCCAAAAAGTCGATCGCCGATCTCGATCCCACCGGCAAGACCGTCCTCGTCCGTGTCGATTTCAATGTGCCCCAGGATGACACCGGTGCCATTACCGACGACCGGCGGATCCGGATGGCCCTGCCGACGATCAAGTCGATCATCGACCGGGGCGGCAGAGCGGTGCTGATGAGCCACCTTGGCCGGCCCAAGGGGGCGGCTGACCCGGCCCTGTCGCTGGCCCCGGTCGCCGCCCGGCTCGGTGAACTGCTGGGCCAGCCGGTTGCGCTGGCGGCTGATACCGGTGGGCCTGATTCAGCCACCAAGGCGGCGGCCCTGCCGGCTGGCGGGGTGCTGGTGCTGGAGAACGTCCGCTTCAACCCGGGCGAGAAACAGGGGGACGACCCAGCCTATGTCGCCGGCCTGGCCGGCCTAGCCGATGCCTACGTCAACGACGCCTTCGGCACCTGCCACCGCACTGAGGCCAGCATGTACGCCGTCCCCAAGGCGATGAAAGCTGCGGGCAAGCCGGCGGTGGTCGGCTTTCTGGTCGACAAGGAAATCAAGTATCTCGCTGAAGCCATCGGCCAGCCCAAGCGGCCGTTTGTGGCCATCCTGGGCGGCAAGAAGGTGAGCGACAAAATTGCCGTGATCACCAACCTGCTCTCGATCTGTGACCACGTGCTGATTGGCGGGGCGATGGCCTATACGTTCTCGCTGGCGCAGGGGGGGCAGACGGGCAAGTCGCTGGTTGAGCCCGACAAGGTTGAGCTTGCCAAACAGCTGCTGATTCAGGGGGGTGACAAGCTGGTCCTGCCGATCGACACCCACTGCGCCGACGACTTTTCAAGCGCCGCCAACAAACAGATCGTGAAGGCGGGTGAAATTCCGGAGGGCTTCGAGGGCCTCGATATCGGTCCGAAGACGGCCAGGCAGTATGCCGAGATTATCCGTGCCGCCGGCACGGTTGTCTGGAACGGCCCGATGGGGGTCTTTGAGATGCCCCCCTTCGACGCCGGCACCAAGGCGGTGGCTGATGCCGTGGCCGACGCCACGGCTGCCGGGGGGGTCACGATCATCGGCGGTGGCGACTCAGCCGCGGCGGTCGAACAACTGGGCTATGCGGAGAAGGTCAGCCATGTCTCGACAGGTGGTGGGGCGTCGTTGGAAATGCTTGAAGGCAAGGCCTTCGAGACCGTGGCGCTGCTCGATGACCAGGCTTGAAGCAAAACGGCCCGGGGTGTCGGGAGACACTCCGGGCCGCCTGTGTGAAGCTGCCGCCGTCTTGCGAACAGTGTGAGTTGCGTAACTGATGCGGACCCGGCCGACGTGCGGCCACCGAGGCTAAAGGATCCGGACCAACGCGGTTGAGTGTGGCACCTCCGCCAAAAAGGCCGACGGCAGATTCAGTTGTCTTGCTGACTCGCGAGGGCTTCCCCTCGCCAGACCATGCTTTCGGCTGAATCGGCCAGCGGGCTTCAACAAAGTTTCCCGGGACGGTTTTGGTTGGTTAGGTGACCGCGAGGTGATCACGCGGAGCTACAGAGCCACAGAGAGATGCGAGCATCCAGTGCGGTGCGGGGAAACAAATGCTGGGAAGCCCGAGGCGCGAGCCGAGGGAATGCGGTTCGTGAATCAAAAACGCGGTTTCCCTCAGCTCGCGCTTCGGGCTTCGAAGCAGGGGGATTGCTGTGGATAGACGTGAGGCTGCCACATCACAACGTGTGTTCGAAGCAGGGGGATTGCTGTGGATAGACGCGAGGCTGCCATATCACAACGTGTGCTGGGGGCTGCCAGAAAGAGCGTGAGGCCCCCGCACCGGTGAAGCTAGGTTCTGTCTGAAAAGGCTACCGTTGGCCTGAGAGCGAGCTGCTTTGGTATCTGGCAAGGACGGCGCAGCAGCCAGATTGCAGATCTGGCGATGGAGCCGGACGTAGCCAGAGGGCAAATGAGCCGCTCGAAGCCAGGTACTGAGTTTTCAGACAGAGCCTAGCTACAGCCCATGCTGTTGCCGCAGTTGTGGCAGAGATAGCAGTTGCCGTTGCGGACCGTGATCGAGCCGCAGTTGTCGCAGGCCGGAGCGTCGATCTGGAACTTGGCGAACTGGGTCTGGCGATCGCCCGGGCTGGCCTGCGGATCGTCAGCCATCTTCAGGCCGGCCCGCTCCAGGAGTGCCGCCGTGCCGTCGCCTGTCTGCCGCTTCGGGGCTGACAGGGTGGCGGCCCGGGCCGTGACCATCGCCTTGCCGTTGCCGCCCGGATGTCGGCCCCGGCTTCCGGTCAGCTCGCCGCTACTGGTGTGCTTGCCGTTGGTGGCTTCCTGCCGTCCGTCCCGCCCGCTCGCCCTCGTGGCGGCGGGCTTGGACTCACTTTCGCTGTCGTCTCCCGCAGCGGCCTCCCCGCCGCTGCTGCTGCCGCCAGAACTGCCGGCCCGGTTGGCTTCGCGATAGCCGGGCAGGAACTCGGTGCCCATCCAGCGAAAAATGTAGTCGACCAGACTCTTGGCCACTGGAATATCCGGATTCTTGGTGTAGCCCCAGGGTTCAAACCGGGTGTGGGAGAACTTCTTGGTGTAGACCTCCAGCGGCACGCCGTACTGCAGGCTCATCGAGACGGCCGTGCCGAAAGAGTCCATCAGGCCGCCGATGGTGCTCCCTTCCTTGGCCATCGTGATAAACAGTTCCCCGGGCCGGCCGTCGTCGTAGAGGCCGACGGTGATGTATCCCTCGTGGCCGCCGACATTGAACTTGTGGGTCAGGCTGCGACGGGTGTCGGGTAGCCGTTCCCGCCGGGGGGCGGCCACCGCCTTCTCGGCCTTCTTGTCACTCTCCGTGCTCGTGGAGAGCGGCTGGCTCTCCTTCGAACCATCGCGATAGATCGCAATCGCCTTCAGCCCCAGTCGCCAGCCTTCGGTGTAGGCGCCGGCGATGTCCTCGGGTGTGGTCTCCCGTGGCATGTTGACAGTCTTGGAGATCGCCCCTGAGATGAATGGCTGGGCAGCTGCCATCATCGTCACATGGGCCCGCCACTGAATGGAGCGTTTGCCCAGCCGCGGTTTGAACGCACAGTCGAAGACCGACAGATGTTCGTCCTTGAGTTGCGGACAGCCCTCGATCGTGTCGTTCTTGTCGATATAGGCCAGTACATTTTCGACTGCGGGCTCGTCATAGCCGAGCTTCCGGAGGGCCAGCGGCACAGTCTGGTTGACGATTTTCAGCATCCCGCCACCGGCGAGTTGCTTGTACTTCACCAGGGCGATGTCGGGCTCGATGCCGGTGGTGTCGCAGTCCATCAGGAAGCTGATGGTGCCAGTCGGGGCCAGTACGGTCGCCTGGGCATTGCGGAACCCCAGGCGGCGGCCGTCGGCTAGGACCTCGTCCCAGATCCCGCGGGCGGCATCCTTGAGATAGTCGGGACAGGCCGGCTCAATGTGTTCGACCGCGTCACGATGCATCTGCATGACCTTCAGCATCGGCTCCCGGTTGGCAGCAAAGCCCTCGAAGGGGCCGACAGCACCGGCCAGCTCGGCGCTGGTGCGGTTGGCTGCCCCGTGCAGGATCGCGGTAAGTGCCCCGCAGAGGCCCCGGCCGGCGTCAGAGTCATAGGCCATGCCGTCGGACATCAGCAGGCTGCCGAGGTTTGAGTAGCCCAGGCCCAGTGGCCGGTAGAGGTGGCTGTTGCGGGCGATCCGGGCGGTCGGATAGCTGGCATGGTCAACCAGGATTTCCTGGGCGATGAAGAAGACCCGGCAGGCGGCGACGAACCGCTCGACGTCGAACGCACCATCGGGCTTGCGGAACTTCATCAGGTTGATGCTCGCCAGGTTGCAGGCGGTATCGTCGAGGAACATGTACTCCGAGCACGGGTTGCTGGCGTTGATCCGGCCGGAGTTGGGGCAGGTGTGCCAACGGTTGATCGTGGTGTCGTACTGCAAACCGGGGTCGCCGCACTGCCAGGCACACTCGGCGATCCGGTCCATCACCTCGCGGGCCTTGTAGGTGGGGCCGGCTTTGGACGAGTCGGTGACCCAGCGGGTGGTCCACGAGTCATCCCGTTCGACCGCCTCCATGAAGTCCTCGGTGACCCGCACGGAGAGGTTGGCGTTCTGGAACAGGATCGAGCTGTAGGCCTCGCCGTTGAAGTTGGCGTCGTAGCCCCCCTTCTCGATCAGTACGCGGGCCTTCTTCTCTTCCTTCGACTTGCATTCGATGAAGTCCATGATGTCGGGATGGAAGACCTTCAGGGACTGCATCTTGGCCGCCCGGCGGGTCTTGCCACCGCTTTTGACGACCGCGGCGATCTGGTCGTAGACCCGCATGAACGAGAGCGGCCCGGAGGGCTTGCCACCGCCGGAGAGTTTTTCTTTCTCGCTGCGGAGGGTGGTGAGGTCGGTGCCAGTGCCGGAGCCGAACTTGAAAAGCATGGCCTCGCTGCGGGCGAGGTCCATGATGTCCTCCATGTTGTCCTGCACACTCTGGATAAAGCAGGCACTGCCCTGCGGGTATTCATAGGGATTTTCGGGCTGCACGACATCGCGGCGGGCCTCGTCCCACCGCCAGTTGCAGGATGCCCCCGTCACGCCGTACTGGTGATAGAGGCCGACGTTGAACCAGACCGGTGAGTTGAAGGCTCCATGCTGGTGAACGCAGAGCCAGGCCAGATCGCGGTAGAAGTTTTCGCCGTCTTGCGGCGTCTTGAAGTAGCCGTCGGCAATGCCCCAGTCGGCGATCGTCCGGGCCACCCGGTGCACCAGCTGCTTGACGGAGTGTTCCCGCTCGGGGGTGTGGATTTCACCGTAAAAGTACTTGCTGACGACGACATTGGTGGCCAGCTGGCTCCAGGCGGCTGGAATTTCACAGGCCGCCTGCTCGAACAACAACTGCCCATTCTCACCCTTGATCGCTGCTGTCCGCAGCTCCCATTCGGTCGTGTCGAACGGGCTGTCCACCTCGACCGGGCAGAAGGTTGGCTCAATCGCAATCGCCGTCCGGGTTTTCGGGGCCGATGAACCGCCGCCTGCGACTGATTCGGTTGCGGGATTGGCGGACGAGGCAACCGGGGCGGACGATTCAAATTGGGACATGGACAACGCTCCTGGGGTAATGGCCACACACGGGCCTAACAAAGTATACTTGCGTATAGCCTTTCAACAAGCCGTATCGACGAAATCGCGCGGCCCGGATGAGTCCTTCACCCGGTTTGGACACCCAAAAAAACGCGAACGGCGGAAGGCAGGTCCATCTGCATGCTATCGCAAGATATTGTGGTTTGTACCGTTTCGACCACTTCATATGGCCGGGGCGTGAATGTAGCGGCGTGTCGGCTGACGTCAAGCATAATTTTTCCAGGCCCGCGGAAGACCGCTGGGACCGCTGTTTTTCCGGTCTGGGTCTCCGTGCTGGCATGATGGCACTAGCCACCTGAGCGAGGGGGTGTCGTGATGCGGGCTTGAGGAGCGTGGAGGCAGGTCTTTTCCTGGCTGAAAAAAGATGGGGTGAATGGCCTGCCCGAGCCGCGATAATGCACCGCGGAGAAGTCGCACTGTTTCGGAGCGGATGCCCCTTGCTGTTCCCTTTGCCTGTGGAGAGATCACCATGACCAGTTTCAGCCCCGCCCACCAGCCGCTTGCCGGCATCAGGATCCTGGCGTTCGTTGGCGATGCCTATGAAGACCTCGAACTCTGGTATCCGAAGCTGCGGCTCGAGGAGGCGGGTGGCCATGTCACCGTTGCCGGGAAGATGCAGGGCCGCACTTATGCCGGCAAGCACGGCTATCCCTGCACCAGTGACGCCGCCGTCGCCGACATGGAGGCGAGCGACTTCCACGGGGTGCTGCTGCCCGGTGGCTGGATGCCCGACGCCCTCCGCCGCGACGAAAAGGTGCTCGACCTCGTCCGTGAGTTCGCCGCCCACGGCAAGCTGGTCGCCGCCATCTGCCATGGTGGCTGGATCGCAATTTCAGCCGGCGTCTACCGGGGGGTGAGGGTGACCGGCAGCCCCGGCATCAAGGATGACCTGATGAACGCCGGGGCGATCTGGGAGGACACCCCGGTGGTGGTCGACCGGCACTTCATCTCCAGTCGTAAGCCGGCCGACCTGCCCGCCTTCATGGCCGCGAACATCGAGGTGCTCTCGGCCGCTGCCGTGGTGTAGGCTGGAATGGTCCTTCCCGAGCCATTTTTTCAAGCAGAAGTTTCCAGATGTCCGCCAGATCCCCGTCCACCCAGGCCATTGAGGACCGCATCCGCGGGGCAGGCCTGCGGTGCACGCGGGCCCGGGTGGCGGTGCTGGGGCAGTTGCTGCGGGCGAGCGGTCCGCTGACCCATGCCGAGATGGCTGACGAACTGGCCGGCGAAGGCTATGACCGGGCGACGATCTACCGCAACCTGACGGAACTGACTGAGGCGCAGCTGGCCACCCGGGTCGATCTGGGGGACCATGTCTGGCGGTTCGAACTGAAGCGGCATCATGCCGGGGGTGGTCTCGGTGAGGACCATCCCCACTTTGTCTGCACCAGCTGCGGGGAGATCTCGTGCCTTGATGACGTGAAGGTGGCAATCACGCCCAAGCCGGGCAGCCCGCCGACGGGGAAAAAGCCGGCAGCGGGCAAGACACCTGATGGAAAATCGACCGGTATCCGCGCAGTGACCGAGGTGTTGCTAAAGGGCCAATGCGAAAACTGCAGCGACGGTTGAGCGCGGCCGGCAACGCCGCGGGCAGGTCGGCCTGGTGGCTGGCGGTTCTGCTGCTGTTGATGGCGGCAGCAGGCTGCGGTGACACCACCTCGCCCTACGTCGGTACGGTCCGGCCCCGGCACGGGCCGCAGGAGCTGTGGATCAACAACTCCAGTGAGCCGGAGTGGCTCGACCCCAACCGCTGCTCCGACAGCACCGGCGGCGAGATCATCTGGAACACCTTCGAGGGGCTGGTGCAGGCCCATCCCCAAACCCTCGAACCGCTGCCGGCCATCGCCACGGGCTGGGAGATCTCGGCCGCCGGCCGCCGCTACACATTCTTTTTGCGGCCCTCGCAGTGGTCCGACGGCCGGCCGCTGACGGCCCATGACTTTGTCTTCTCCTTCCGCCGGCTGGTCGATCCCCGGACGGCCAGCAAGTACGCCAGTAACGGGTTTATCTTCACCGGCGGCGCGGAGATTGCCCGCGGCGAGGCCAGCCCCGACAGCCTCGGTGTCCGGGCGGTCGATGACCACACGCTGGAGGTCGAACTGGTCAATCCCCTGCCCTACTTCCTGAACTTTCTGGGCTTCTATTCGTTCATGCCGATTCCTCGGCACCTGCTTGACGACCTCGACCGCCGCGGCATTGACGCCGATCTCTGGACCAGACCGGAGCACGTTGTCTGCAATGGCCCCTTCAAAATGACCGAGTGGCAGTTCCGCCAGCGGATGCTCTTCGAGAAAAACCCCCGCTACTGGGATGCAGCCGGCGTGAAGCTCGACCGGGTCCGGGTGGCGATGGTGGAAAGTGCGACCACGGCGCTGAACATGTACACCGCCGGTGAGTTCGACTGGCCGGGGGGCAGCACCTCACTGCCGGCTGAGTTTCTCGATCACCTTTCTGGCTACCGGGACTTTCATCAGCATCCTTATCTGGCGGTCTATTTCTATTGGATCAACACCAAGGCCCCGCCGCTGGATGATCCGCTGGTGCGGCGGGCGTTGTCGTTGGCGGTTGATCGTGAGGCGCTCGTGAAATACGTCGCCCGGGGCGGACAGATCGCGGCGGCCGATCTGGTGCCCGACGGCCTGGCCGGTTACGCCGGGCTGGGCCGGCCAGTCCACGACCCTGACCGGGCTCGGCGGCTGCTGGCCGAGGCGGGCTACCCTGGTGGGAACGGTCTGCCGCCGGTGACGCTGTCGTTCAACACTTCGGAGGGGCATCGGCAGGTGGCTGAAGCCCTCCAGGCGATGTGGCAGCAAGAACTGGGCATTGAGGTGGAGCTGGCGAATCAGGAGTGGAAGGTCTTTCTGGCCAACGCCGAACAGATGAATTTCCAGCTCTGCCGGATGGGCTGGATTGGGGACTACGCCGACCCCTACACCTTCTTGGAGCTGCTCACCAGCGACTGCGGCAACAACCATTCCAACTGGTCAAGCCCGGAATATGACCGACTGCTAACGGAGGCCAATCGGCAGGCCGACCCGGCTACCCGGCTTGCGCTGCTGCGGCAGGCTGAGGCCCTCGCGCTCGATGAGCAGCCGCTGATTCCCCTCTATGTCTACACCCGCAGCCAGCTGATCAAGCCGTACGTCCGCGGCATCTGGGGGAACCACCAGGACCGCCACCCCTGGAAATACATCTGGATCGATGAGGATTTTGAGGCAGAGGGCGGCCCGCCTGATCGGGAACGGGTTGCAGGACAGGCGGTGCTGATTCCGCGTCAGGAATTCTTCAGGAATGTTCGCGGCTCGCCCGCAAAGCCTCGGGGCGGATCCATGCCATCTCGTCGGACGTTCGCTGCGGACATCCTGTCCTTCACTCACTCGTCGGAAACCTCACTTCGCCATCCCGGCTGCGCTCAGTTTTCGACACCGCTCGATTGGCAGGGGCCCGACCCTCACCCGATCAATGCCACAGCGACTCGCTGCCAGGAGACGCGCCCGTGACCCGTTATCTGCTCCGCCGGCTGGTCGAACTGGTGCCGACGGCGCTGGTCATCATCGCGGCCTCGTTCGCCCTGGTGCGACTCGCCCCAGGCTCGCCCTTTTCGAGTGAAAAAGAGATTCCCCCCGAGATCCGCCGGCAGCTCGAGGCCAAGTACGGCTTTGACCGGCCGCTGCCGGAGCAGTTTGCCCGCTATGTCGGCAACCTGCTGCGGGGCGATCTGGGCCTTTCCACCAAATACCCTCAGCGGACCGTCAACGAGATTATCGCCGCTGGCTTTCCGGTCACGCTGTCGCTGGCGGCAGTGGCCCTGGTCTGGTCACTGCTGGTTGGCATCACCGCCGGCATCATCGGCGCTGTCCGGCAGAACACTGCCTGGGATCATGCTGCCATGACCACGGCCCTGGTCGGCATCAGCGTGCCGAGCTTTGTGCTGGGGCCGCTGCTGGTGCTCGTGGTGTCGCTGCGGCTGCACCTGCTGCCGCCGGCCGGCTGGGGCGACTGGCGGCATCTGATTCTGCCGGGGCTGACCCTCGGCACCATCTACGCCGCCTCGATTGCCCGGCTGACGCGGGGCGGGATGCTGGAGGTGATCCGCAGTGACTTCATCCGCACCGCCCGGGCCAAGGGACTTTCGGAACGGCTGGTGATCGGGCGGCACATGCTCCGCGGCGGGCTGCTGCCGGTGGTCAGCTACCTCGGGCCGGCAATCGCCAGCATGCTCACCGGCAGCGTGGTGGTCGAGAAAATTTTCAACGTGCCGGGTATCGGCCCCTACTTTGTCGATGCCGCCTTCAACCGGGACTATTTTTTAGTGATGGGCATCGTGCTGCTGTATGCCTTCTTTCTGCTGTTGCTCAACCTCGTGGTGGATGTCCTCTACGGCCTGCTCGACCCGCGGATCGACTATTCATGATGGACCCCGCCACCAGCACTGCTGCCAGTGAGTCGGCCCCGCTGCTGGTCGCCCCGGCGGGTGACCTCGTTGCCGGCACCTCGCTCTGGCAGGATGCCTGGCGGCGGCTACGGAAAAACAGCATGGCGGTGGCCAGCGGCCTGATCATTCTGCTGGTGGGGCTGGCCTGTCTGGTCGGGCCGCCGTTGCTGGCCGCCACCTGCGGCTACGACGCCCAGACGCAGGACCTGGCCTCCGGACCGCAGCCCCCTTCCTGGCAGCACCCCTTTGGGACCGACTTCTACGGCCGCGACCTGCTGGTGCGGGTGCTGGTCGGCGGCCGGGTGAGCCTGTCGGTTGGGCTGCTGGCGGCGCTCTTAGCTGCGACCATCGGCACGGTCTACGGGGCGGTGTCGAGTTACGCCGGAGGCCTGGTCGATACGCTGATGATGCGGGTGGTCGACATCCTCTATGCCCTGCCCTACATGTTCCTGGTGATCATCCTGGTGACCATCCTGGGCAAGAGCCTGCTGCTCTTGTTCCTCGCCCTCGGGGCAGTTGGCTGGCTGCTGACGGCGCGGGTGGTGCGGGGCCAGGTGATGAGCCTCAAAGAGCAGGACTTTGTGCTGGCCGCCCGCAGCCTCGGCACGCCGGGCCGCGACATCGTGCTGCGGCATCTCATTCCCAACACTCTCGGGCCGGTGATCGTCACCTTCACCCTGACGGTGCCGGCGATGATCTTGCAGGAGGCCTTCCTGTCGTTTCTCGGCCTGGGTGTGCAGCCCCCGCAGCCGAGCCTGGGCAGCCTGATCAACGACGGCGCCAACCAGATGCTGGTCTTCTGGTGGACCCTGGTCTTTCCCGGCGGCGTGATGACGCTGCTGCTCTTCGCCCTCAACTTCCTCGGCGACGGCGTCCGCGATGCCCTCGACCCGCGGATGCGGACCTGAGTAAAACGCCGGCTCACTCATCTCGCCGAACGTGAAGCCAGGAGCGGCAGCGACTGGACCGACAGCAGGTTTGGCTGAGAGTTCCCCGACAGCTGCCGGCTCGGGGGCGGCAAAAGTCTCGTCGCGGCGGCCGTGCCGGCCGCAAGCTCCTCGAGCGTTCGCCGACCCCCTTCGCCTCGTCCAGCGTGAAACCAAAGGTGGTCGCCAGGAAGCATAGGAGCGGCAGCGACTGGACCGACTCATGAAATACCCTTCAGCGGCTCGGCTCATCTCGCTGGACGTGGTGCGGCCAGCGGAACAGACTACGTTGGCTATGGTTTCCTCTTGGTGCCCCGCCGACGAGGCCGCCGTCACCTCACCAGCTTGGGATTATGTTTGCGGCCGTCATGGAGATTTGCATGCACGCGAAGAGCCCGCCGGCAACGGCCACCGAGACGGTGCTAGAGGTCTGTGACCTGCGGACCCATTTTCAGACCGATGATGGAGTGGTGAAGGCGGTCGATGGGGTGAGCTTTGCCGTGCGGCGGGGTGAGACGCTGGGCATTGTTGGCGAAAGCGGGTCAGGCAAGAGCGTCGCCTGCCTGTCGGCCCTGCGGCTGGTGCCGACCCCGCCGGCAGTCCATCCGACCGGGCAGATTCATTTCGGTGGTCGCGACCTGCTCACCCTGCCCGAACGCGAACTGCAGCGACTGCGGGGGGACCGGCTGGCGATGATCTTTCAAGATCCGCTCACAGCGCTGAATCCCTACCTGTCGGTGGCCCGGCAGCTGACCGAGGTGCTGGAGGTGCATCAGGGGGCGACGCGGGCGGCGGCCCGGCAGGCGGCCATCGATATGCTCCAGCGGGTCGGCATTCCCGACGCCGGCCGCCGCATCGATCAGCACCCCCATCAGTTCTCCGGCGGCATGCGGCAGCGGGTGATGATTGCCATGGCCCTGCTCTGTGGGCCTGAGCTGCTCTTTGCCGATGAGCCGACCACCGCCCTCGACGTGACGATCCAGGCCCAGATTCTGGAATTGATCAAGGAGCTGCAGGCCGACCTCGGCACCGCCGTGGTGCTCATCACCCACGATCTCGGCGTGGTCGCCGGCACCACCGACCGGGTGGCGGTGATGTACGCCGGCCGCATCGTGGAGGAAGGAACCACGGCCGAGGTCTTTGCCAACCCGCTGCATCCCTACACCCGCGGCCTGCTGGCCAGCATGCCGCGGATCGACACGCCGCCCCAAAAAACCCTGCAGGCCATTCCCGGCCTGCCCCCCGACCTTGGCCATCTGCCCGGCGGCTGCCCCTTTCATCCGCGGTGCAGCCTGGCGGTCGACCGCTGCCGGCGGGACTATCCGGCCGCGGTGGCGGCCTCGCCCACCCATCGGGCGGCCTGCTGGGAAGCGAAGGTGAGTCAATGAGCAAACTGGGATCACAGGCAGAGGACCCACTGCTGGAAGTCCGTGATCTCGCGGTGCGGTTTCCGGTGCCCCGGACCGGCGGCTGGCTGGGTGGCGGGCAGGACAAGGTGCGGGCGGTCGATGGGGTGAGCTTTGCGGTCAGCCGGGGTGAGACCCTCGGCCTGGTCGGGGAGAGTGGCTGTGGCAAGTCAACCACCGGCCGGGCAGTGCTGCAGCTGCTGCGGCCGACGGCCGGCAGTGTGGTCTTCGACGGTGAGCCGATCTCTCAGTTCTGGCGGCGGCGGGCCGGCCGTTGGGCCTGGGACAGCCGGCTGCGGAACCTGCGACAGCGGATGCAGATGATCTTCCAAGACCCCTTCGCCTCGCTGAACCCACGGATGACGGTGGAGGCGATTCTGGCGGAGCCACTGCGAAACTTTGCGGTCACCAGTGGCGGCCAGCGCCGCGAGCGAATCCAGCACCTGCTGGAAACAGTCGGCATGGATCCACGATCCATCCGCCGCTATCCGCACGAGTTCTCCGGCGGCCAGCGGCAGCGGATCGGCATCGCCCGGGCCCTCGCCCTCGAGCCTGAGCTGATCGTGGCCGATGAACCGATCAGTGCCCTCGATGTCTCGATTCAGGCCCAGATCATCAACCTGCTGGCAGACCTGCGAGAGCGGCTGGGCCTGACCCTGATTTTTATTGCTCACGATCTCGCGGCGGTCCGGCACATCAGCGACCGGATCGCGGTGATGTACCTGGGCCGCATTGTCGAACTGGCCGACGCCCGGACGATCATCGCCCAGCCCCGGCACCCTTATACCCAGGCCCTGATCTCAGCGGTGCCGCTGCCCGACCCGGCTCATGAACGGACGCGGCAGCGGACCGTGCTCTCGGGCGAACTGCCCAGCCCCGTCAATCCGCCCACGGGCTGCCCCTTTCACACCCGTTGCCCGCTGCGGGAGGACCGCTGCCGCCACGAGGTGCCGGCCCTGCGGCTGATCGCCCCCGGCCACGAGGTTGCCTGCCATCTGGTGGAGTGACCGCCGGGGCGGTGGCCGCGAGGTTTTCTCAGCGCTGCGGATACCAGCTGGTGCTCCAGATCGTCTGGCAGGAGAGGATCAGACGGTCGCAACCGTCCTGAGCTTCTGCCGCGGGCTTGTGGCGGCTGACAGCGGTCCTGAGGACACTTCACGCCACGTCGGGCCGTAGGTCACCCAGGGAGCCGGCGTAGTAGAGCGGCATGAAGGTCAGCCGCTGTTCGGGTCGGTGGGCGAAGGTGCCCGAGGAGAGCACGATGCCTTCCGGGCAGGACGGATAGGTGGCCAGCAGCAGGTGCAGGCTTCGGAGACTGCCTCCCGCACCCGACTTGACCTCAATCGGCACGACCTTGCCCTCTCGCGCAACGAGAAAGTCCACTTCCGCACTGCTGCCGCGGGCTTCCCGTGAGCCGTAGATGCCGCAGGGCACCTGGCAGTGGGCGAAGGCGACCGAGGGGGCGGCAAGTCCTGCAATCAGGACGGCAAAGGCGGTGAGTCGAACGGGTGCTCGCAGCATGAAA
>CBFIHA010000003.1:0-2229 GCA_965662195.1 uncultured Pirellulales bacterium | reverse complement strand
GAGAAAGTCCACTTCCGCACTGCTGCCGCGGGCTTCCCGTGACCAATAGAAAAGTTGCGAGGCGTGGCTAGCGACGAGCTCTTGAGCGACGAACTGCTCGGCGAGCCTGCCCCGGTAGATTGCCAGCAGATCGGCCTGCCGCATTTCACGTTCGACGGGCACGTGGCAGAGATGCTGCATGAGGCCGATGTCGAGCAGCGCGGCCTTGAACCGCTTCCCGCCGCCGGAGGCCCCGAGCGGCAGTCCCGACGGATTGGTGGCGGTGATCTTGTGGATCAGCCGGGCCTTGCGGAGCAGGTCGAAGCCGCGGCGGTTGGTGGGGCCTGAGTGGCCGGAGTCAAGCCGGGTGTACTTAATCTGTTCACCGACCTGGTGGGCAACGCTCGCAAGCACGTTGTCGAGGCAGCCGCGATCGACCCGCGGCGTGTACTTGGCGAAGTCATCGCGAGAGGAGGTGACAATTTCGGCCTGCACCCTGAACGCCTCGACAAGCGACCTTGTGTCGCGAAAGGCCCGCACGCTCTCCGGCATTCCGCCCACGAAAAAGTAGGTTTTCAGTTCGGTGAGCAGCTGCTTCTGGATTTCGGGGTCAACCGTGGAGGGCGGCAGAGCGGCGGTGTCGGCGGCCACGTCGTTGCCAATGCCACGCAGGTATTCGCAAAACGTCATCGGGTGGAGGTGCAGGTATTGCACGCGGCCCACCGGCACAGAAATCTCACCGAGGGCAAACTCCAAGAGTGAGCCGGCGGCGATGACGTGCAGCTCGGGTATTTGTTCGTGGAAGTAGCGGAGCGCCACGATGGCCCGCGGGCAGGCCTGGATCTCATCGATGAAGAGCAGCGTCCGGCCGGGAAGTATTCGCCGGCCGCTCTCCAGCTCAAGCTGTTGCACGATCAGGTGGGGGTCGAGTTTGTCGCCGAAGAGGGCATGCAGATCGCGCCGCTTCTCAAGGTCAATCTTGACGAGTGACTCGAACGCGGCTGCGGCGACATGCTCGACGAGCCATGTCTTGCCGACCTGTCGGGCCCCACGGACGACGAGCGGCTTCCGCCGGGGCGACGCCGTCCACCGCTCGATCTGTCGCTGGGCGATACGATACATAAGGGCGAGCGAAACAAAATGAATCGGTACAAAAACCGACGCAATCGAAAATCAATGTAAATCCTATAAGAACCTGATCGAAACTCAAGGTTCAATGGTGTACTTTTCGGTCCCAGGCGTGGGAGCGACGGTTTTCTGCTGGTTCGCGTGGACCCGCGGATGAGGGAGCCAACGGCATTTTCGGGTTTTTGCGACCGAGAAAAGCAGCCAAGAGGCAGGTTGAGGCTCGCTGGAAGTCCGTCCCCTGCCGAGCCAATTCGCCCGGGCGATTCCTTACGTGTCGTGCGGCAAGGGTTTCAGACACGCTGTCGGCAGGGCTGCGGCAACTGCAAGAGTTCCTGTCATTGCCTCCGCAGCCGGCGGCGACCTTCCCGGAGAATCTCAATCGCCACAGCAGCCCGGGGGGAGACCACGGCGATGCCGTAGAGCAGGCGTTCCCGCAGGCTGTCCGGGGGAGAACGAACCAGCACCACGGCCGGAGCGATCCGGGGCGAGAGCACACCGAGGCTCGCCAGCCGGCCGTCATCGGTTTTCAGGCCACCCAGCTGGCGGCTGGTCACGCCGCTGCTCAGTCGGGGTGACGCCAGCCCGAGCAGGCTGGCAGTCGGCAGGGCCGGCGGCGTGGGCACGGGTGACCAGTTGAGCCGGGTGAGTGCCTCATCCCCGCGGCGGACAACCCCTACCGGCACCGCTGCCGCCCGCTCGCGGTTGCGGCCGCTGGCAATGGGCTCACGGGCCAGGCTGGGCTGGGCGATCACTGCGCAGCACATGCCCCCAACCAGCAGAACACCGGTGCGATGGGAGATGGGTCGGCGCATAGGGCGGGCAGAGGCAATCGGAAGGTGGGCCTATGCAACCCTAATCAACGATTGGTGGGTGGTTGCCACCCAGCAAGGGGTTCAGGGTGGATTCCGGGTGCGAGTCGCCGGCTTCATCGCCCTCACAGGTACAACCCGACCAGAGCGACCGGCAGCGGCTGGAACGGTTCGGGGTTAAGGACAGGACGGTCAACGGTACTTTCGCAAGTATCGCGCCCGTCGCGAACCGCCTAACCGTTGGCTTAGGCTGCCTTGTTACACAAAGGCCGTACTCACCCACCTCGTGAATGGCAGAAAAAGGCAAGAAAAG
>CBFIHA010000002.1:0-100166 GCA_965662195.1 uncultured Pirellulales bacterium | reverse complement strand
GCAAAACTTGTCCTGAACGGTCGTGTCCGCGGCTGCGTCATCGAGTCGGTGGGACCGGTTGAAGACGGTGGCCAAGACAACCGGGTGACGAAGCTTGATCCATAAGCGGCCGCCGTCCGATGCCCCGCCGCGGCCCGCACCGGGGTCACCACGACTCGAAACAGAACGCTGTGATGTATTGCGGGTGTCGGCCGGGAGGCAGTTCCGCGGGGCGAACTGGGGCCAGCGGAATGAATCGTGCTTACAACCGATCCTATTCCTCCCGGGATACCCCGGCCTGCCGCAATATCCGGCTCAGCAGATCGCGTCCGATGTCGCCGCGATGTGGGTTGGGAATCGAAAGTGTGAGATTCCCGCGTACCATGAAGGCATGCTTCCCTCCGGCGAAAGGGCTCTCGAAACCCGCCTTGCGGAGGGCACGCACCAGATTGCTGCGGGAAATCGGTCCGAACGGTGGCATCAGGATGCCAACTCATTGCGGATCGTCAGATCGTAGCCGTCGATCACTGGAAGGTCGAGGTGGCGATGAATCCTGAAAAGAACCCAGTCCTCCAGCGTGCTGAGCAACTCGGTTCGACATTCTTCGAGTGTGGCCCCCGTGCCGTGCACGCCTGGGCAGCATTCGATCTCGCCGTAGAAGCATCCGTCGGTGGGCAAGATTTCATATCGTGCCTTTCGAGCTGCAGCGGCGAGGTAGTCGTTCAACATCGTCGGCTCCACTGGCAACGATTCGCCGGCGTGCGACCGGCATCGTTTGTCATTCTATCGAAGCATACGCCGGCCCGCCGGTCCGTGGCAAGCAAACCGTAAAGGGAGGCAGCAGGCTCACTGATAGATGAAACGAGTCCGATGTCGCCGCCACACTTGGTCAGCTTGAGCGGTATGCCGCGTCTGTCTCCGCCGAAAAAAACTCCAGGCCTACCGGGGCGTCAAAACGATTTGGTGAGCACCGAACGCAGCGTCTATCGGTTATTCTCTTTGCGTCCTGAGGAGGTCAATCATGCGGGTGTTTCAACGGTTCGGCTTGCGGCTTGCGATCGCTGTGTTCTGCATGTCCTGCTACGGTTCGTAGCTCGATGGGGCTGAGCCTGGCGCGTTGGTGCTGCCCACCGTTGGCCGCGTCGAGCGGCTCGACCCACGGTTCGATGCCCTCGTGCCGCCCGATGCCACGATAAAGGTTTTGGCCATGGGGTTCGCCTGGTCGGAGGGGCCGGTGTGGGGGGCTGACGACCGCGGCGGCTTGCCGGCCGGCACGTTGCTCTTCAGCGATATCCCGCACAACCGCGTCCACTGCTGGAAGGCTGGGGAGGAGGTGAGCATCTTCTTGGAGCCAGCCGGGTTCACCGGACCTGCCGCCTACGGCCGGGAGCGGGGGAGCAATGGCCTGGCCCTCGACCGTGAAGGCCGGCTCGTGTCATGCGAGCATGGCGACCGGCGGGTGAGCGTGCTTGAGCAGGATGGCGGCAAGCGGACGCTCGCCGATGCCTGGGAAGGCAAGCGATTCAACAGCCCCAATGACTTGGCCATCCATTCGTCCGGGGCCATCTACTTCACCGATCCGCCGTATGGCCTGCCGCAGGGCTTCGACGATCCCCGCCGCGAGATCGACTTCTGCGGCGTCTACCGGATCGGCACCGACGGCAAGGTGACGCTGCTGTGCAACACGATGACCCGCCCCAACGGTATCGCCTTCTCACCTGACGAGAAGAAGCTCTATGTCGCCCAGTCGGACCCGCAGGCACCGCTCTGGAAGGTGTTCACCGTGGCGGCCGACGGCACACTTGACGAAGGCCGCACCTTCTTTGATGCCAGCAGTCTGGCCAAGACACGCCGCGGTAATCCCGATGGTCTGAAGGTGGACGTGCAGGGCAATCTCTTCGCCACCGGCCCCGGTGGCGTGCTTGTGATCGCCCCCGACGGCACCCATCTGGGCACGCTGCTCACCGGTCAGGTGACCGCCAACTGCTGCTTTGGTGAAGACGGCCGCACGCTCTTCATCACGGCCGACGCGCTCCTCTGCCGCGTCCGGCTTGCCACGATGGGCCACGTCCTGGGCCATGTGCCGGCGCAGTAGGGCTACTTCGCATCATTCATCGACTGGTCGGCCTAGCAGCCGGCTGAGGCAGGCGGTGGCGAATTGTGCCTGGCCAAGGGCCGTGTCGGCATCATCGGCGTCGTATTCGTCGGTCGGAATGAAGTCGATGTCGCCGTAGAAGCTGAATTCCCGCTCCTTGCGGAGTTCCTTTGAGGCCTCGGCCAGGACTCGCAACTCTTGGCCGCTCACGCCCTCGAACCGCTCCGCGAACTGGAGCAGCAGGCCCCCCACGTCATGAATTTTCGGTGGATCGATGCCCGCCCAGCGGAGCATGCCTTTCAGGGCGAGTTCAACAACCTCCTGGCTCTCCCGTACGACATCTGAGCAGGCACCGCGGGCATGCAAGACCGCAAGCGCCGCCAGGCGGTCGCGGCATTTGCGATGGTAGCCGGTTGCCAGGTCGTTGGTTGTCATAGCTCGACCACTTCGCCCGGCCGGAAGTCCGGCTTGTAGTCCCAGTAAACGCCACCTTTGAACGGTACCCGTCGAGACCCAAGCGTTTGCATGCGGTCCCGCAGCCTCTCGAGAAACGTCGCCAGCAGGCCGCCACGGTCGATAAGCACAACGCTCCACAGCGTCATGTCGAGGTAGAGCGGGCTGCCGGCGGCAAGTTCTTCGGGTGTTTTGAACACGGGGGCGAGCTCGATCTCCCCGCCGTGATCAGCCCAGACACCAACCCTGGCAGACCGAGTGGCTTCGTTCACCGGCCGAAACTCTCGAACCCTTTTCATGCGACTGGGAGGGAGCGGCGTGGCGACGATAAGGAGGTCGAGGTCGGAAGCGGGCGTGGCAGCACCGCGTGCCCACGACCCAAAAACCGCAACTGCGATCAGTCGGTCGCCATAGGTGGTCGCCACAGCGTCCCGCACAGTGTCGAAGAGGCCGTCACGGGTTTTCGTTTTCATATTGAAAGTTTATATCACGGGCGTGACCGCGACTGGATGCACTGCGGTGGTTGCCTGGCGACGGGAATCGCTCCATAGGGCCGCAGGCCTGGCCCTGCGTTCCGGGCAGATCCTGTCAGCCTGCGGTAAGACGGCGGCGATGACGAGTCCCGGTCTGACTCATGAACTGCCGGGCTGGAAGAGCATGATCCGAACATCGGCCACGTTGGTCCCGGTGGGGCCGGTTTCGATCAGGCCGCCGGCGGCCGCGAGCAGCGGGTGGGCATCGCAGCGGTCAATCGCATGTCGGAGTGCTGCCGGCTGTTGGCGGAGGCTGGCGGTGATCTGTGGGTCAGTAAAGCCACCGGCAGCGGAGGTCGGGCCGTCCTCGCCGTCGGTGCCAAAGCTGGCCAGCAGCAGCTGGTGGCTGCTGGCAAGCAGCTGCTGGACCGCTGCCAGTACCGTCTGCTGATTGCGGCCACCGCGGCCGTGATCGGCCGGCACGACCACGATCGCTTCGCCCCCCTCGATCAGTGCCTGCGGCCGGCCATCCTGTTGGAAGGCCGCCAGCAGCTGCTGGCTTTGCTGGGCCAGCCGCACGCCGACGTCGTTGGCGGTTTCATCAGCCGTCACTGTGTCGGCCGCGACGACCTGATACCCAAGGGCTCGGGCCGCAGCCGCGGCGGCCCCGACTGCGGTGGCGTTGCTGCCCAGCAGCAGATGGCCAACCCGGCAGCCGGCTGGGGTGATCCAGCGGCCGGCGGAGTCAGCCGCAGCGGGCGGTCTGCTGCCAGCAGCCAGCCGGGCGGCCTGCAGCAGCAGCTCCCGATCGGATGCGGGAACCTGATAGCGGGCCAGCAATGCTGCGAGGCCATCGATCTCGATCGATGCCGGCAGACAGGGGCCGGAGGCGATGGTGCCCAGGTCATCACCGATGACATCAGAAAGCACCACAGCCAGCAGCCGGCCAGCGGTGCAACTGCCCGCCAGCCCACCCCCCTTCACCTGGCTGACCGCCCGGCGAACCGTATTGATGGCGGTGATGTCAGCACCTGCAGCGGCGAGCTGCTGCGTGATGCGAGTGAGCAGCGGCAGCGAAATACCTTCCACCGGTGCCTCAAGCAGGGCCGAGCCACCGCCAGTGATCAGCACAATTGCCAGATCATCCGGGCCAAGCCGGCCGAGCATCGCCAGCATTTCATGCGTCGCGGTGACAACCGCTGCGGTCGGAAGGTTAACGCCGCTGGGCCGGGTTTCCCGCACCTCAATCTCCGCAAGCGGCAGGCCGCAGCCCGCTGGCACGCTGACCAGGCCCCTCACCCGATGCTGCTTCAGTCGCTGCGGTCCCAACAACGCTTCGATTCCAGCGGCAAAGCCGGCGGCCGCCTTGCCGCCGCCTACCACCACAATCTGGTCGACCCGGTCAAGGTCGAGTGTCGCCGGGCCGGCCACAGTGACCGGCTGGCCGGCAGACTGCAGCTGGCTGGCCGGCTGCTGAAGGGAAAGCCGATCGAGCACTAATCGCATGGGGTCGATGGCCGCGGTGGTGGCCGCGATGATGGCGGCCAGGTCCTGCCGCAGGGGCGTGTTGGCCTGAAAGGGCAGCTGCCGGCCATCAGCGATCACGGTAGTGTTCCATCAGGTGGCCGCGGTGGCTGCTCAGCGGGCTGGTTCTTGGGGTCGAACTGGGCCAGATCGATCCCCCCCTTGGCTTCCTCCTCAAGCAGCTTCACCCGCAGCTCCAGCCGATCGATCCGGCGGGCAAGCAACGTCGGTGATTCGGCCTGCGGCTGGGGCCGCTTGGGCCGCGGCACCGCCGGATAGCCAAGCTGCCGCTGGAGTGCCGCGAACAGAAAAAGTGGATCCTTGCCCCGGTTGGCCCAGGCGATCCGGCCCTCCTTCTCACCGAACAGTACCGCCGGCTGATCGTTGGGTCGGCTGTCGGTGTCCCCGGCAGGCTCTGCGAACCGCCGTTGCTGCCGCCGCAGGCGTTCACTGCTGCGGACGTAGATCAGGTCGGCCAGATCGACCAGACCGACCTGCCGGGAGAGCATGGCGATCCAGCCCTTCCAATCGGCGTCGAAAATCTCGTCCGCCGCGGTGGCGGTGAGGCCGTGCATGTAGTCGAGCCGGTTCCGGGAAAGGCACTCGAACCGATAGAAGAACAGTCCCTGGGGGCTGGCCCCCTCCGCCCGGTAGTCGGCCTCGCGTTCCAGAATGGCCAAGGCCCTTCGCAGGTCGAACCGGCCCTCCTCGTCCTCCGCCGCGGCGATCACAAAGGTCTGGAAGGCCGAAAAATAGTGGGCCAACCGCTGCATGGCAGTGGCCATCGTGCCGACCAGCCGCAGGTCACTGACCAGATAGCCGATGGCCAGCGGCAGTTTCGTGGTGGCGAGCACCTCGTGGCCGAGGCCGACGAGCGCCTCCTGCGTGGCCACACCGTCGCGGATCCGTTCCCCGAGTGTCCGGAACAGGTAGCCCTGTTCGATGTATTCCTCGCGTTCCAGCATCTCGGCAGCCCTGCGGCGTTGCGGCCCAGATCAGTTGCTCGCCGAATGGGTCGGCTTTGCCCCGCCGCAATCTATACTTGAACATATCTCACAGCCATCATGAGGAGCAGCGGACGCCAAAATCGTCCTCCCCAGCAGACATGCCGCAGCAGTTCAGTTCGATCGAGGCCGCCGTCGCTGCCCTCCAGCAGGGCCGGGTCGTGATCGTGGTCGATGCCGAGGATCGTGAAAATGAGGGGGATTTCATCTGCTCCGCCGAGCATGCCACGCCCGAGGCGGTGAACTTCATGATCACCCACGGCCGGGGGCAGGTCTGCATGGCGGTGCTGCCTGAGGTGGCCCGCCGGCTGGAACTGCCACTGATGGTCGAGACGAACCAGACACCCCTGGGCACCGCCTTCACCGTGCCGGTCGATCATGTCACTGCCCGCACCGGCATCACCGCCGGCGAGCGGGCGACGGCCATTGCGGCAATCCTCGACCCCGACAGCCGGCCGCAGGACTTCGTCCGGCCGGGGCATCTGTTTCCGCTGATTGCCAAGGAGGGGGGGGTGCTGCGGCGGGCCGGGCACACGGAGGCGACGGTCGATCTGGCGAGGCTTACCGGCGGGCAGCCGGCCGGGGTGCTCTGCGAAATTCTCGACGCGGAGGGCAATCGGGCAGACCACGCGGCCCTCTGGGCAATTGCCCAGCAGCATGGCCTCGAGATCATCTCGATCGAAGAATTGATTCGTTTTCGCCGGGCGCGGGAAAAACTTGTCGAGCGGGTGGCTGAAGCCGAGCTGCCGACCAAGTGGGGACGCTTTCGCATCCTTGCCTACGACGTGAAGTATGAGTCGCAGCAGCCGATCGTGCTGGTGATGGGAGACATTTCTTCGGCCGCCGCCCCACTGGTGCGGCTGCACTCGTCCTGCTTTACCGGCGACCTGCTCGACAGCCTGCGGTGCGACTGTGGCGACCAGCTGCAGATGGCCCTCGGAATGATTGGCCAGGAAGGAGTCGGGGCGCTGGTCTACCTGCCACAGGAGGGGCGGGGGATCGGGCTGGTGCAGAAGATTCGGGCCTACGGTCTGCAGGACGAGGGGCTCGACACGGTCGAGGCCAATCTGGCTCTCGGCTTCAAGGCTGACGCCCGTGACTATGGAATCGGTATCCAGTTGCTCAAGGATGTCGGTCTTTCGCAGGTGCGGCTGCTGACCAACAATCCGAAAAAGACCAATGCCTTCATCTATGGCGGCTTCGATCTCGAGGTGGTGGATCAGGTGCCGATCCTGCCGCAGTCCAATGAGTTCAACGCCCGTTACCTCGCCACCAAGCGGGAGAAACTCGGGCACCAGCTGCCCGGCGAGACGCCCGCAGCCTCCGGCGGCCGTTGACCCCGCTGCGTTTTACCCCGTAGCATCGGCAGCCACCCGGCTGCGAAGATGCGGGAGTCCTGCCGTCAGATCGGTCGATTCTTCGGCGGCGGAAATGAGTCCAGCGTGAGGAGGCGAGCGATGCTGCAGCGAGTCGGATGGCGGGTTCTCAATCAATGCATCTTCCGGGTGCTTGCCGGCGGTGCCGTGTGCCTGGTGGGACTGGCGGGCTGTGGATCGGACCAGCCCCGCTCCCCGTCTCCGCCCTCTGAACTGACGGCTTCCGCGGCAGAGCGAAAGGAGCCGCTGCCGGCAACGCCGGCCGTGGCCCCGGACCCTTTCGATGCGCCACCGCTGGCCGTCCTCGACCAGGAGGCACGCTGGATCGATCGGCCGGTCCGGGACGGCCTCGTGCTGCTCCGCGAGGCCCAGGCTGACGAAGCGGTGCTGGCGCCGGCCACCGAGGCGCTGGCACTCAAAAACGACACCGTTAAGGCCAATGCGACGATTCTCTCGGCCCTCGGCCGGCTGCCCGAGACGGGGCAGGCCGATCTGTCCGCCCGGATTGAGCGACATGTTGGTGGCGACCTCGGCAGTACCAATCCGATCATGATCAGCACCACGGCTGAGTTCGACATCCTCGGCCTCACCGGCTTTGGGCTGTTCTCCTTTGGCCGCGATCTCGAGCCCTTCGCCACCAGTGAGACGGTCGCATCCTGGCAGACCAGCACCGACCGGATGCTCGACAAGGTGGTGCTGCGGGACGACCTCGTCTGGAGTGACGGCGAGCCGATCACCGCCCACGACATCGCCTTCACCTATCAGGTCATCATGGATCCTCGCGTGCCGGTGCCGGCGGTCCGCAGCGGCACCGATCAGCTCCGCTGGGTTGAGGCCTACGATGACCGCACCGTGGTCTTCTTTCACAAAGAGGCCCTCGCCACCAACGTCTGGAACATCAACTTTCCGGTGCTGCCCAGGCACATCTATGAAGCAACCTGGGAGGATGATCCAACCCTGAAGGACTCATCCGAGCACGTGCGGCTTGAGGAGTCACCGGTCTGTGGCGGTCCCTATGAGATCGTTGAACGGAAGCGGGGCCAGCAGATCGTGCTGCGGCGGCGGGCCAGCTGGGCGACCGTGGGGGGCAAGCAGGTCCGGGAAGAGCCCTATTTCGAGGAGATTCGCTTCCGGATCATCGAGGATCCCAACACCACGCTGCTCGCCCTGAAGGCGGGAGAGATTGACGAGATGATCCTGCAGCCGGAGCAGTGGACCACGCAGACGGTCGACGCCGACTTCTATGCCCGCAACACCAAGGTGACGGCACCTGAGTGGGTCAGTTTTCACTTCGGCTGGAATATCGACACTGTCTTTTTTCGTGATCGCCGGGTGCGGCGGGCGATGAGTTATGCCTTCAACCATGACGAGATGCTCGAGAAGCTCTGCTACAGCCTCTACGAGCCCTGCACCGGAGTCTTCCATCCCACGGCCTGGATGGCCTCGAAGAAGAAGCTCGAGCCCTACAAGCAGGACCTCGACAAGGCCGAGGCCCTGCTCGATGAGGCGGGCTGGATTGATCGAGACAATGATGGCGTCCGCGACAAGCAGATTGACGGGCGGAGTGTGCCGTTTGAGTTTTCAATCGTGGTCAACCAGCAACCGCTGCGGATCGCCATCTGCACGCTGTTGAAAGAGAACCTCGACCAGATCGGCGTCCGACTCAATGTGCGGCCCGTGGAATCGACCGTGCTGCAAGACCTGACGCTCAAACGGAAGTTCCAGGCCTACTTCGGTGGCTGGGGTTCGGGTACCGACCCCGACACCTCGGAAAACCTCTGGAAGACCGGAGCGATGCGGAACTTCTGCAACTATGCCAATCCCGAGATAGACCGGCTGTTCGCTGAAGGCCGGCAGGAGTTCGACCGGGGCAAGCGAGCCGAGAAGTACGGCCGCATCCAGGAGATTCTCTATGATGATCAGCCCTACACCTGGTTGTTCTGGCGGAACAGTTTCTACGGGTTCTCCAAAAGCCTGCGGGGCTATGTCTTCTCCCCACGCGGCCCCTACCACTACTCGCCGGGGTTCGGCAGCCTCTGGAAGCCCCGGCAGGAGTGAGTGATGGCAACCTATCTGCTGCGGCGGTTGCTGCTGGGGGGCGTCACGCTAGTGGTAATCACCCTGATCGTCTACGGCCTGGCCCGCAACATGCCGGGCAATCCGCTGACGGTGCAACTCGGGGAGAGCGATCCCAGCCGCAAGCTCAATCCCGAGGACCAGCGGCGGATGCTCGAGATCTACGGCCTCGACAAGCCCTGGCCGGTCGGCTATCTGCAGTGGGTCAGCAAGGTCGTCCGGGGCGATCTCGGCCGGTCGATCACCCGCAAGCAGCCGGTCACCCGGCTGATCAGCGAGCGGATCGGGCCGACGGTGCTGATCTCGGGGACGGCCCTGGTCCTGACCTGGCTGCTGGCAATTCCACTGGGGCTTTATGCGTCGGCCCGCAGTGGCCACATCGATGAGCGGGTCGTGGGCATCGGGCTGTATGTGCTCTATTCGTTTCCAGCCTTCGTAGCAGCACTTTTTCTGCAGATCATCTTCGCGGTCTGGCTGCGGGGGACGAGCTGGGAACTGCCGCTGTTTGGTATGAGCGACCTGCCGAGCGATGCCGCCTGGCCGGCCCGGGCGGCCGACATTGCCCGGCATGCGATCCTGCCGGTGGTCTGTCAGACCTATGTGGTACTCGCCTACAACAGCCGGTTCATCAAGGCGAACCTCGAAGAGGTGGTGCGGCAGGATTTCATCCGAACCGCTCGGGCCAAAGGGGCCGGCCCCGGCCGGGTGCTCATCCGGCATGCCTTCCGGAACACGCTGATTCCGCTGGTGACGCTGCTGGGGCTGTCGCTGCCGGCTTTGGTTGGGGGTTCGGTGATCATCGAGCAGATTTTCACCTGGCCTGGCATGGGGCGGCTGTTCTTCGAGAGCATCCGCGAGCGGGACTATCCGACGATCATGGGGCTGACCTTCATGTTCAGCCTGCTGACCCTCGCTGGCCAGTTGTTGGCCGACCTGCTGTACGGACTGGTCGATCCCCGGGTGAGCGTGGACTAACCGCAAGGAGTGCCGATGAAACCGCACGATGCGTCCTCGCCGGCACCCTCGCGGGGCTTCTGGGCCGAGGCCTGGGTCCGCTACCGTGGGCGGCCAATCGGCATGATTGCCCTGGCCTTCGTGGTCTTTCTGACGGTCGTGGCTGCGTTCGCCCCGGCGATCGCCGGCACCAAGCCGGTCATCTGCCGCTACAAGGGCCGGCTCTACATGCCCTGCCTCGGCTACTTCAACCGCCGCTGGGAGTCACCGGTGTTCACCAACGACAAGTTCCGCGGCACCTATCCCCAGAACCTCAAAGCTAAAGACCCCGACAGCTGGGCACTCTGGCCGCTGGTGTTTCAGGACCCCTATCGCCGGGTCCGTGACAACGAATGGCCCGGCCGGCCGGAGAACCCTTCCCGAGATGAAGGCCGACCCAACGCCATCAACCTCTTCGGCACCGACCAGTACGGCGTCGATGTCTTTGCCAAGCTGGTGCATGGGACGACGATTGCCCTGCTGGTCGGCTTTGTCTCGATGGGGTTGGCCGGCTCGATCGGTATCGTCGTCGGTGCCGTGGGGGGCTACTTCGGGGGCTGGGTCGACATGCTCACCAGCCGGCTGACCGAGGTGGTGATGTGCATCCCGACGCTGGTGCTGATCCTGGCGCTGGTCGCGGTGGTTGAGAAGCCGACCATCTGGAAGACGATGGCAATCATCGGGGCGACCGGCTGGACCGGCATCGCCCGGCTGACCCGGGCGGAGTTTCTGCGGCTGAAAGAGAGCGAGTTTGTGATGGCTGCGCGGGCGACCGGGGCAGGGCCGGTCCGGATCATGCTGCGGCACATCCTGCCCAACGCCCTGGCGCCGGTGCTGGTGCCGATCACCTTTGGCATTGCGGCGGCGATCCTGATCGAGGGCTCACTCTCATTCCTCGGCTTCGGCCCGCCCCCGCCGACAGCCAGCTGGGGCTCGATCCTCAACAGTGCCCGCAGCAATCTGCAGCTCTGGTGGTTGGTGGTTTTTCCGGGGGCCGGCATCTTCCTGACGGTGCTGGCCTACAACCTGGTGGGTGAGGCGCTGCAAGAGGCGACCGACCCGAGGCTGCGGGAGGCGCGGAAATGACCGCCACGCCGCTGTTGGCCATCGACAATCTCGTGACCGCCTTCGACACGCCGGCCGGTCGGCTGCCGGCAGTCGATGGGGTCTCACTGGCAATCGAACGCGGCCGCACACTTGGCCTGGTGGGGGAGAGTGGCTGTGGCAAGAGCGTGACGGCGATGTCGATCCTGCGGCTGGTGGCCAGCCCCGGCCGGATCGAGTCGGGCTCGATCCGGCTGGCGGTCGATGGCAAGTCGCTCGAGCTGACAAGCCTGCCGGAGCGGCGGCTGCGGGAGATCCGGGGCGGTCGGATCGGCATGATCTTTCAGGAGCCAATGACCAGTCTCAATCCGGTCTTCACCGTTGGTGACCAGATTGCCGAGGTGGTGCGGCTGCACCGCCGCGCCGGTCGGGCCGCAGCCCGGGCCCGGGCCCTTGAGATGCTCAGGCTCGTCCGGGTGGCCGACCCCGAGCAGCGGCTCGATGCCTACCCCCATCAGTTGTCCGGTGGCATGCGGCAGCGAGTGATGATCGCAATGGCTCTGGCCTGTGAGCCCGACCTGGTGATAGCAGATGAGCCGACCACCGCGCTCGACGTGACAATCCAGGCACAGATTCTTGAACTGCTCGACGATCTCCGCCATCGGCTGGGCACGGCGATTCTATTGATCACCCATGATCTCGGCGTCGTCGCTGAGACCTGCGACGACGTGGCGGTGATGTACGCCGGTCGGATTGTCGAGCAGGCGCCGGCGGCTGAACTCTTCAGCCGGCCGCGGCATCCCTACACGATCGGCCTGCTGGCCGCCCGGCCCGATGCCGACCGCCGCAGCACCGGCCCCCTGGTGACCATTCCTGGCATGGTGCCACCGCCGCAGGAGTTTCCCAGCGGCTGCCGGTTCCATCCGCGGTGCAGCCATGCGCAGCAGCCTCGCTGCGCCGCCGAAGTGCCGCCGCTGCGGGAAATCACACCGGGCCATTTTGTCCGTTGCCACTTTGCCGAGGAGATCAGCCCGTGACCGTGGTGCCACCCGATGCTGAGCGGGCGGCCCCCGGTGGGGAGGCCACCGAACCGGCCCTGCTTGCCGTCGAACAGCTTCAGACGCACTTTCCGATCCGCAGAGGGCTATTGCGGCGGCAGGTGGGGACGGTCCGCGCGGTCGACGGGGTCAGTTTCAGTATTCCCCGCGGCCAGACCCTGGGCCTGGTCGGAGAGAGTGGCTGCGGCAAGACAACGGCGGGCCGCAGCCTGCTGCGGCTGATTGAGCCGACTGGGGGTCGTGTGCGATTTGACAGCCTCGACGTGCGGGGACAGAGCCGCCGGGCCTTGCGGTCGCTCCGCCGCCGGATGCAGATCGTCTTCCAGGATCCTTACGGGTCGCTCAATCCGCGGATGAAGGTCCGGTCGATCCTTGAAGAGGGACTGGTCATCCACGGCATGGGTGATCGGACGACCCGGCTGGAGCGGATGGCGGCAGCCCTGGAGCGGACCGGGCTGGCCGCCGCCGCCCTCGACCGCTATCCGCATGAGTTCTCCGGCGGGCAGCGGCAGCGGATCGCCATCGCCCGGGCCGTCGTGCTTGAGCCCGAGTTCCTGGTGCTCGACGAGCCGGTCTCGGCCCTCGACGTGTCGATCCAGGCCCAGGTGATCAATCTCCTGGCGGAACTTCGTCAGGAGCTGGGGCTGACGTACCTGTTCATTTCGCACGATCTGTCGGTGGTTGAGTATCTGGCCGATGTCGTGGCGGTGATGTATCTCGGGCAGATCGTTGAATCGGCTGCTGCCGAGCAGCTCTGCCAGCAGCCGCTGCATCCTTACACCCAGGCCCTGTTCTCCGCCGTGCCCAGTGTCGAGCCGAGCCGACGGCGGCAGCGGATCGTGCTGCCGGGGGATGTGCCCAGCCCGTCAAGGCCGCCGACCGGCTGCCGGTTTCATCCGCGGTGCCCGCTGGCTGAGGCGGTCTGACGCGAGGTCGATCCCCCCCAGGTCGACCTCGCGGGACACCGTGTTCACTGCCATGTTGCCGGCCGTGAACTCGACCGTACCGGCGGCGATGCCGCCGCCGCCTCGGCCGCCATTGCTGCGGCGATTACCGCTGCGGCTGTTGGGTCGGCTGGTCCGAGCGGGCCACGTTCTGACGCCTGACAAAGTAGGTCTTGGGGTCATCGATTACCCAAGGGGTGCTCCAGGTTTTGCCGTCGTCCTGGCTGCAGACGTTGTAGAAGAAGGTCTTCACCCACTCGGTCCGATAGCCGTAGGGATATTGCGAGGTCAGGTGGTCATCCATCGAGAGTTCATCGACGCCGGGGCTGGCAAAGTAGTGGACCATGCCATCGGGTGAGAAGCTCATGCCGAGGGTCCACCAGCCGAGGTTGTCGGCGGCGATGGTCGGCCCCCGCATGCCCCGGCCCCGACGGTCCCCGCGAATTCGCAGAAAGGCCGAGTCCTCTTGTTCCTTGCCATCACCGGGGGCGAAGACAATGAACATGCCCGGCCAGTATTCTTCGACGCCAAACTCACCCCGGTCGGGATGGTCCTCGCCGGTGATCGTCGCATGGGTGGTACAGCCGCAGCGGAAGCCGAAGGAGGCCCCCGACCGGCGTTCCCACTGTGAAAATGGTGGCAGGTAGACCCGGGTGACGACGCTCGGGCTGTCAGCCCGTGACATGCCCCGGCCTGCGGCCCGCGACATGTTGAAGATCAGGTCGTCCTGCATCATTCGATAGGTCAGCTTGCCCGGGATGCCGGCCCGGAGGGTGGCGATCAGCATGCCGTGGCTGCTGCCCTCGAGTCCGGGGGCGGGCAGTGCAACCCGCTTGACAACATCGGGCGTGCCCCGCTTCGGCCCTTCGAACCAGAGGCCGTTATTGCTTTTGCCCAGTGGGCTTCGCATCCGCTTGTCCTGCTCCTCCGAGCTCTTGGGATGCCGGTGGTACCACTTCCAGTTCTCGTCTTCGAAGTCATCTCCACCATTTTTGATCAGCACGCCGGTGCCGGGAACGAGCACCGGCTTTTTGATGACGGCCGGCTTGGCGGCAGGTGTCGCGGCTGTCAGTTCGTCGCTGGGTGCCGGATTATCTGCCGCTGTCGCTGCGGTGGCCGGCATCAGGGTGAGAAGCAGCAGCCCGCAGAGGAATGCGGGAAGCGAGCGATGAAGGAGCGGCTGAACCATGGTGAAATTCCCCGTGAGAGCGGTTCTGAAAAGAGGGTTCTCGTTGTGCGGAAGAAGGCGGTCGTACCGATTGCATCAATCGTCAGGTCGCGGTGGAGACGTGCAGTTTGTTCGGGCAGAACCGGCAGCCCCAAGCCATTCCCCCTAGCTTGCCCGGTCGTCCCTGCATCTGATCGGCCTCGGATCGCTCTGGTGTTCGCAGCTGGAAATCGTCACAACTCCGACATTCAAGGCAGCCGCGGCCGGCGTGAAGGGCTGCCGGATGGTCTGGAACGAGGCCCGTTGATGCGTGTTGCAGTTATGAGAGGTGGGGCGCGAGCTGTCCCGGGAGTTCTGCTGCTGGTCGTCGGCAGTTTTTTGCCGGGAACCGCCGCGGCCGCCGAGGCAGCGGCGGGGCAGCCCGAGCGGCTGCCGGTGATGAGCAGGCGGTCGCACATCCAGCCGATCAGTGAAATGCGAACGGCTCAGCCGCCTGACCGGGTGGCTGCGGTTGGGCTACAGCTGTCCCGAGCTCCGGAAATTCTGCGGCGGCAGCTGGCCCTCTCCCGCGGCGAAGGGCTGGTGGTTAACGCTGTGGCACCGCAGTCCGCTGCGGCCCAGGTCGGCATCCAGCCCCACGATGTGCTCGTCCGGCTCGATGACCAACTGTTGGTGCTGCCGGAGCAGCTGGCGGTGCTGCTGGAAGCCACCCCCTTGCCGCCGGTGAAGGCAGCTGCCAGCAATCAGGCAACCGGCAGCGTCATGACAATTCTGCGGGCGGGTCGGCCGCTCCGGATTCCGCTGGGCGAACCGGCGGCGGCTACCCGGCGTCCGCAGCCTGCCCCGAACGCCGTTCCTGCCAGCCCGCCTGCCCCAGCTGTGCAGGTGGCACCCGTTGGCGAGGCCATCGCTGCCGGTGAGACCGATGAGGCGGTTTTGCTACGAGAAGATGACGACTTCACGATTCGGGTGAGCCAGGCCGCCGACACCCGGTTGACGGTGCTGACACCGGCCGGCCACCGGGTCTTTGACGGACGAATTGATACGCCCGAGCGGCTGGCCGAGGTGCCTCCGGTACTCCGTCCCCGGGTCGACGCCATGCTGCGGGTGCTCGGCCCCCAGCCGCCGGCCGTGAGGCCGGGAGAGCCACTCGGCATCGCCCCGGTCCAAATTAGCCCCTGACGGCGTTGACCGGGACGGCCACGACCGGCAGCCCCAGCGACGTGCCTGCGGCGGTGGCGGTGGCTATGACAGCCTCGATTCCCACGGCGACAATGCCCGCTGCACCCAGGGAAGTCGCCTCGGTGATGATCTGCTCGACCTCGTGTGGATCGTCGTCGTTGATCACCAGGACGCGATAGCTTCCCCGATCTGCCGCATGGGTGGCGGCCCAAGCCGGCGCAAACCGGGCCACGGTCTGGTCAGTGGCGACCACCAGCAGCGGCCCGTCAATTTCAGCGGCCCCGACCACATGCTCAGGTTTCGGCTGGTTCACTCGCCCTGCCATGGGGCCCTTTCACCTGCGGGAGCTTCATCGGCGATTTTCGTGGGTCGTTTCCGAAGTGCCGGGGCGGGGCGGGCCCATTCAATTCGAAGCAGAAACACTGAGGGACGGCATTTCAGCCCGAGGCATTTGGGCGGCAGTCTGCGGCTCACGGTCGGGCGATCGGCCGGGCCGTGCGGACGAAGTCAGCAGCCGGCAGCAGATCGACAGTGGCGGCCGAAGTCAGCCGCAGTGTCAGTTCATCGGCACCGACCTGCTCGAGCAACAGGCGGGCGGGCTCAGGGATGCCCGAGGTGCCTTCGCGGTCCTGCTCCAGCAGCCAGCCCGCTCCCGATCGCAGCCAGCTGAACTCAGCGGTGCGGCCGTCTGAGCAGAACATCCATGAGCGGATTTCACCCCGCCCCTCGTCCCAGCCGATGAACTCGGTGATTGTCCGCCGTGCCGGTGCAGCGGCTGCAGCACCCGTACCGGAGGTCGGCAGGAGGGCCGGAATCCCGGCCGCTGTCCGCTCAGCACCGCCTGGTAGCTGGGGATCGTCGGTGATCAGATGCCGCCGCATCAGAAAGCCCCCCTCGTCAGCCCATTCGCACTGTGTGCTGATCGTCAGCCCGTCACTGATGTCTTCCCATGAGCCCCGCAGCCAGGCCAGGGGAGCCAGCCGATCACGGACTGAGGGAGCGGTCGGGGCAGTCGCCTCCCGCACCGATTCGATCAGCCAGCGGCCCTCATGCCGAACCAGCACAGCTGAAAAACGGCTGCGGGTGGGCTGCCGGTCGGACAGGGCCAGACGGGAGATCCCGTCGACCATGGCGACGTCATCGCGGATCGGTCGCACCGCCTCGATGTCAAAGTTGATGCGGGCGGTCTCGTCAGCGGTAAAGAGCCGGTCAAAGACCCGCTCGACGGCCGCCCGACCCACCGTTCGGCTGCCGGTGTCGAGATCGAGGTTTTCACCGTCCGTGGTCCAGTGAGTCGCCAGCGCGACCGGGTCATGACGGTTGAAGGCGGCGGTGTAATTGGCCAACGTCGTCCGGATATCGGTTGCCAGGGTGGCCGTGACAGGCTGGGCGAGCGGGGGTAACCGCCGTGGGGCCGCCGGGCCTTTCCGCTCAAGCGGCAACTCCGCGGCAACGGGTCGAACGGCAGACGGTTGCGACCCCGTCCGCGGCAGCCGGTCTTCAAGCAGGTCGAGCTGGAGCCCGGTCGGCGGCTTGATCACCACCGGGATTGGCCGCGACGGCCGCTGGGCCGTTGTGGTGGATAACCCCGGCGTTGTATCCGTGTTTGCTGAAAAGCCGGTATGGACAGGCCGGTCGGTGGCCGCTTGGCAGCCAAGGCAGCTGACCAGCACCAGCCAGCAGCCAACAGAACATTTCATCGCAGACTCCTTTCACACGAATCAACCAGGGCGGTGCCACCGTTGGCGGATGGAAATCACCGCTTAGTGCTTCCCTGCCGTCACCGCCGGAAAGTCGTCGGTGCGGAAGGGGGTCAGGGGCAGGCCGACAGCAGAGTACATGTTGCAGACTGGGTTGTTGGCCCAGGCATAGCGAACCGCGGCCGGCTCGGCGACGGTGTCGCTCCAGACCTCAATGCGGCCGTCCGGCAGAATTCGGGCCGAGGCGGCGACAAATTTTTTGTCGGCTCCGGCAATCGTGAAGCCGACCGGCTGCCCGACATCGAACGGTCGCCAGCCGGCCGCTTTGGCTTCGACATGATCGAAGGAGAGCGTCACCTTGCTGCCCTGTTTCTCCATCGTCTTGTACCGCGGGCTACGGCAGACGATGCCCGGGCGTTTGTAGGTCTCGGCCAGCGCCCAGCGGACCAGCCGCATGGCGACGTCCTGCTTGTTCTTGGGGTGGATGTCCTTGCCTTCGCCGAGATCGATGATCACCGCCTCGCCGGTATTGGGCAGCTTGTCCATCGTCAGCGTCTGAGCCTCGCGGAGTTCTGCCCAGTCGCTCTCGGCCGGCTCGGACAGTTCTTCCCGAAAGTCAGCCAGCTG
This sequence comes from uncultured Pirellulales bacterium, assembly GCA_965662195.1. GTDB lineage: Bacteria > Planctomycetota > Planctomycetia > Pirellulales > UBA1268 > UBA1268. The sequence continues at coordinate 82,470 of CBFIHA010000002.1, read as the reverse complement.
CACCCAGTAGAAGGGGAAGTTGCCCAGCTCCCACACCTCCCGCCACGACTGAATCATGAAGGGAAACAGATCGCGGTACTGCATCGCCCGGCCGGCGTTCGATTCACCCTGGTACCAGATGGCTCCCTTGATGCCGTAACCGATCGACGGCGAGAGCACACCGCAATAGATGTTGCCGGGCCGTGAGTTGCCCGTGAGCAAGCCCTCCGGACTGCGAGGCTGCCGGGGGACGGGCTTTTTCTCGGCCTTGGCCTGCTCGGCAGTGGCTTTCCACTTCTCCAACTGCCCTTTGAAGTTTTCGATCATCTTTGGCATGTCGGCTTCAGTCTTGGCCCAGCGGTCGAGCAGGGGCTTGAAGCGTTCGTCGGCGGCGAGCCGGTCCCGATCGATCCAGGCCTCGCAGGCGCTGCCCCCCCAGGCGTTGTCGATCAGGCCGACCGGCACGCCGAGGGTCTGGTGCAGCTGCCGGCCGAAGAAGAAGCCGACGGCGGAAAAGCCACCAACGGTTGCTGGTGAGCAGACGTCCCACGAACCCTTGAAGTTCCACTGCGGCTCCTGCAGACCGACCTGTGGCACCGAGATCAGCCGGATCTGGGGGAATTGGGCGGCCGCAATCTCCAACTCGGCGTCGTTGGCCTGCTGCACGCTCCACTGCATGTTTGACTGGCCGGAACAGACCCAGACCTCACCGATCAGCACATCGTTGAAGCTGAGTTCGTTCTTGCCCTTGACGATCAGGGCGTGGGGCCCGCCGTAGTCGGTGATGGCGTCAAGCAGAACCTCCCAGTGACCGTCATCCCCGGCCGTGGTGGTGTGGCTCTGCCCGGCGATCGAAACGGTGACTGTCTCGCCGGGATCGGCCTTGCCCCAGACTCGGTTGCGGATTCCCTGTTGGAGGACCATGTGGTCGCCAAACATGTTGTTCAGCGACACATCGCCCCGGGCCGGGGCGGGGGGCAGGCAGACGGAGAAGGCGGTGAGTCCCAGAACAGCGGCAAGCATGGGGTGAGCTGATCGCGGCGGGAACGAGTTTGGGCGATGCGTTGCGGGGGCAGTGGGAAGCATGGGAATGGCTCCAGGGACGATCAATAAAATTGCTGGGAAAGCCGCGGCAAACGCCGCAGCGATAGCGTACTGCCGGCGTCGAGAATGGCCAACTCACGGGAGTTTCCCCGCAGGTGTCCGCCCCTCTTCCGGATTGACTGACCGCCTCCGGGCAGGAAATCAGAAGAACCCCCCGGAAATACTTGCGTGCCAAATTAGTCGACGTATCCTATCCAAATTAACAGGCGGCCGGGCGTTTCGGTCGTCGGATGAGAGAGAGGTCTCTTCGGCCGACCGGGCTCCCGGGTGCGTTCGAACTTCAGCCTGCTCGAGTTTCCCTGTTCTTCCCCCCCCCTGTTTTCGGAGGATTCCCCGTGATTCGCAAGCTTATGACTTGCCTTCTGCCGGCGATCGCCGTCCTCGCTACGTGCACCAGCACCTACGCGGACTGCGGCAAGTGCGAAGGCGAGAGTGAAGGTGCCTGTTGTGGCACAAAAACCGTGTGCCAGCGGCAGTATGTGACGGAAATGAAAACTGTCACCTGCACCGAGTACAAGAAAGAGACCCGCGAGAAGACCTACACGGTCATGAAGCGGGTACCCCGGACCGAGGAGCGGACCCGTACCGTTACCGTGTGCGTGCCCGAGACCCGGACCAAGACCGTCGAGTACACGGTCAACAAGAACGTGATGGAGACCAAGACCTGTGAATATCAGGTTCAGGTTCCCTATTGCGAAGAGGTTGAGCAGAAGTACACGGTCATGGTTCCGGTTCAGGAAGAGAAGACCTGCACCTACACCGTGATGGTGCCGGTTGAGGAAGAGAAGACCGCAACCTACACCGTGATGGTGCCCCACACGGAGGAAGTGGAGCAGAAGTACACGGCGATGGTTCCGGTCAAGGAAGAGAAGACCTGCACCTACACCGTGATGGTGCCGGTGAAGGAAGAGAAGACCTGCACCTACAAGGTGATGGTGCCCTACACGGAAGAGGTCGAGGAGACCTACACCGTGATGGTCCCCTATACCGAAGAGGTCCAGAAGACCCGGACGGTCCAGAAGCGGGTGCCGGTCACCACCACCAAGACCGTGCAGGTCCGGGGTGGTCACTGGGAGAACCAGATGGTCGAGGTGCCCTCGTGTGGTACCGACGCCTGTGGCAATCCCTGCCCGCCGAAGATGTGCTGCAAGCGGGTCTGGATGCCCACCTGCGAGACCAAGGAAGTTCCTTGCACGAGCTATGAGTGCGTGTCCGAGGAGGTTGCCTACACGGTCTGCGTGCGGAAGTGCAAGGAGGAAGAGCGGACCCGGACGGTCTGCGTCCGGAAGTGCAAGGAAGAGGAGCGGACCCGCACCTACACGGTCACCAAGTGCGTGCCGGAGCAGCGGGAGCGGACCTACACGGTCACCAAGTGTGTGCCGGAAGAGCGGACCCGGACGGTCAAGGTGGTCAAGTGCGTGCCCGAAGAGCGGACCCGCACCTACACCGTGACCAAGTGTGTTCCGGAGCAGCGTGAGCGGACCTACACGGTCACGAAGTGCGTGCCGGAAGAGCGGACCCGGACGGTCAAGGTGCAGAAGTGCAAGACCGAAACCCGGACCCGCGAGTACCAGGTCTGCAAGTGTGTGCCGGAGACGATGACCAAGGAGGTTTCCTACAAGGTCATGGTCCCCGAGCAGAAGGAAGAGAAGTATACGGTCACGCTCTATGACTGCGTGCCGGAAGAGAAGACCTGCACCTATGAGGTCTGCGTTCCGGTCAAGGTCACCAAGGAGGTGCCGGTCAAGAAGTGCGTCATGGTCGAGGTTGAAGTGCCCTGCGACTGCTGCGACAGCAGTTGCTGTGGCGATGCCTGTGGCAGCTGTGACAGCTGCTGCGACCAGGGCTGCAAGAAGGGCTGCCGCCGCCAGCGGTGCCGTCGCTGCTGCCGCTAAGCGGCGGGAGGCGGCCCCTTTACGGCTGACCTGAGCTGATCAGGCGGGCCGGGTGCGAAAGCGCCCGGCCCGCTTTTTTTCGTTTGGCCGCCGAAAAATTGACCGGGACCAAACCGGGGGGTACTTATTTACGTAGAGGGATTGGTGGCGGCGGCTGCGCCGATACCGCCACTGAGGACCGTCTTTCGAAAGCTGAGCCATGTCATTGCTGCACCGCTTGTTCTGTCGATCGGCCCGGCCCGGTCAACGCCGTCGTCGTGAAAATGGAAGCTGGGCAGTCCCGGAGTCACTTGAGCGGCGGCTGGCCTTTGATGTTGACCTGGCGGTGGCCATCCAAGACGGCGTGGCGACCTACCAGCCCGGCAACGAGAGCGTCTACACGGTGATTATCACCAATGATGGTCCCGATGGCGCGGCCGGCACCCGGGTGGTCGCACCGCTGCCGGTTGGGGTTTCCGCGGCCGGTTGGACGGCCCAGTATTCTCCCGGAGCGACCGGTCCTGCCTCCGGCAGTGACGTGGCTAACGACGCTGTCTTTGCAACCGTTAATCTACCGGCGGGTGAGTCGGCGATCTTTACCGTGACAGCCGTGATCGAAGAGGCAGCGGTCGGGGATGTCGTCTTTGAGGTTGAGGCCCGGGCAGGGTTGGGTGTGACAGACGCCGACCCCGCCAACAACGCGGCAGTTGACACAAACGTCCGCTATCAGCCGGTGGTGGTGGTCGGCAGCGACATCGGCTACCGCAGCACCCCGACCGTCACTGTCATTGACCCGGTCTCAGGACGGGAGATCAATCAGTTTCTGGCCTTCGAGCCCGGTTTCCGGGGTGGTGTCAGCACCGCGGTTGCCGATGTCGATCAGGACGGTTCCGTTGAGGTCATTGCCGCTGCCGGACCGGGGAAGGGTGAAATTCGGGTCTTTGAACTCGACGGTACCGAGCTTTCCACTTTCCGGTTGCGGCCCTTTGGTGACTCGTACTTCGGCGGCCTTTCGATTGCCTTCGGTGACTTCGACGGTGATGGCCGTGGAGATGTTGCTGCCGGCAAGTCGCGGGGGGCCGACGTTTCGGTCTTCAGCCTCGCTGCCGGCAATGCTGGCTGGGCAGCCCAGCCCACCCGGGCCTTCCAGCCTTACGGTGGCAGTCACGTTAACGGCGTTGTGTTGGCGGCAGCCGACATCGGTGTCGTGGCTGGTGGCATTATTCAGGATCCAACCGTCACTGACGGGCAGCATGAGTTGGTCATCGGCACGGGGGCCGGCGCGAGCCGGGCGGTGCAGGTCGTGAGCCTGGCGGGTAGTCCGACGCTGCTCAAGGAAATCGCCCCCCGGGCCGCCTACGGCCTGACCGGGGTGGTTGTTGCGGCCGCCCGTTTTGACAGTGACGCCATCGACGACATTTTTGTTTCAGGGGGCCGCGGCCGTGCGGCGGTGACCGACGTCTTCTCAGGCCTGTTGCCGGTCGGAGGCGGCTTGCTCCAGCGGTTCGCTGCCCCGGCCGACAGTGCCGGTACAAACGCCCGCAGCTATGCCAGCGGGATCGATCTGGATGGTGACGGCCAGGTCGATCAGGTCTACAGCCTCTCCGGGACGGGCAGCAGCCGGGGCGCGGCAGTGTTCGACCGGGCAGGCAGCCAGACCAACACCCTCGAGATTCTTCGCGGCCCATTGCACCTGGCCCGATCAGTCACGCCCACGCCAGTGCTCGACCAGACGCTCGTCACCACCGCCTCGGGCCTGCAGTACCGGGACCTTGTCGTTGGCTCCGGGGCCGTAGCGACCGCAGGTCAGTCGGTGACAGTGGAATACGTCGGCAGCCGGCAGAATGGCGAGGTGTTTGATAGTTCGCGTGGCCAAGGTACCCCAATTACCTTTACACTGGGCGTCAGGCAGGTGATTGCCGGCTGGGATGAGGGTGTCGCCGGCATGCGGGTTGGTGGCCGCCGGCAGCTGATTATTCCGGCCGACCTGGCGTACGGTGACAACCCACTTGGCGCGATCATCCAACCCGGTGACACCCTGGTTTTTGACGTCGAGTTAATTTCCGCCGAAAGTGTTCGAGGACCGCTCGTCCCTAATTGATTGGATATGGGGATGTCTCAGGCAGCCCCTGCGGCCTACCACCGGCCCTCGACCCCTAGATTTGCCCCGTGCAGAAAGACGCTGCTGCCGCCCACCAATCGGCTGCCGCTGGCGGAGGTGTCGGTAAAGTCGAACTGGTTCGGGGCTAGGGCGACGCCCGTGACCCAGATCAGGTTGTAGCCGACCCGCAGCCACCAGTGCTCGCCGAGCCGGCGGGCAACTGAGTAGTTCAGATCGGCCACAAAGCCGACGCCGACCTCGTTGTCTTCCCGGGCGGGGCGGTACTCAAGGCCCGGGGCCAACGGTGATGTGATTGGATCGGCGTAAGAACTGAGAAACGTGCCGGCCAGCATGGTCTTGGCCCAGCCCTCCACCGCCCAGTTGTTCCACTGCCGGCGTTCCTTGAGGCCAATCTGGGGGCCGATCAGCTGCGAACTGGTCGTGACCGAATAGGCTGAAAACGGTTCGCCGGGATCGGTCTGCACGTTGAGGTCGGCCGTCTCGTTGAGGCCCGCCCACCGCAGGCCGAACAGCCAGTTGAAGCTATGACAGTAGGGGTCGTGAACCCGATCCCAGGGAAACGGGGAGTGCCGGCCGCCTTTAATGGCATGCTGATGCTGGAAGATGTTGGCCTCGAACATGTTCAGTGACGAGGCATAGGTCGGCCGCACCCCGCTGGCGGTGGCCCAGCCCTGGACTGCCTGGCCCAGGCCACCGGGAATCTGGATCTGGTTGGTGGCTTCCGCCCGGGCCTCACCGAACATGCCGTAGATACCGGTGTAGCCGATCTCCCAGCCGACCCGGTTGCGACCCTGCACGCCATAGAACAGCCGCACACCGGCAGCGGTGGCCGGCTGGGCACTCTGGTTCCTCAGCAGTGGAACCGACTGCCCGCCAGCGGGGTCTTCGGCGATCACGCTGTCATCGGTGCCGACATTGCGTTGCAGAAAGAGCACGTCAAAACTGCCGAACCGGCAATAGTCGGGACAGCGTTTACAACTGCCTGGCTGACAGCGGGGGTGATGGACGGCCGCCGGCAGCTCATCAAGAAGGAGCCCCGGCTCTGGTGCGAATGCCAGTCCCGCGCCGGTTTCAGCCGTTTCGACCTCCTGAATAACGGTGGCGTCCGCGGTCACCCCATCGTCGGCAGGCTCGGCGAGCGCAGCTGGGAACACCGGTTTGTCCGGTTCTGCAGCCAGCAGCGGCACACTCGATGCCAGACATAACACTGCGACAATTGCTGGTCGCCATGGCATTCCCATGACACCTCCCCCCTGAAAGGAAAACTCTTCCCTCCATAGAATCGGCTGGGAAAACCGATTTCTTCGGGAAAATCGATTCGTTCCTAAAAATCCCGACAATCAGCTGATTCTCTGCTACCTTGGGCGGCTTATGGGGGCGGGTCTCTCTGCTTCCCTACCGGTGTCAGGCCGGGACGAATGTTGGCCGGTGGACGAGTAGGACATTACCGCAGGCCGGGCAGGCGAGGACGACCATGGCGGAAAAACCAATCCTTACAACGCGAAGCCAGGACAGCTGCTTTATTGCCGAAATCGCTGGACGGAGAATCTCCGAGGGACCAGTTGTCGAGGCAATTCAGTCGCAACTGGTTGACCTGATCGAACGTGATCCCAGGCGGAAAATCCTGATCGACTTTCAGCAGGTGGAGCTGATGTCGAGTGCGACGCTTGGGGTGTTGGTTCGGCTCTACCGGGACCTTGCTGAGAATGGTGGACGCATTGTGCTCTGTGGTCTCCAGCCGTCGGTGCGGAAAACTTTTGAACTGACCAGACTCGATCAGTTGTTTCGGATTGAAGAGGATGTTGCCGCCGGGCTTGCGCGACTTGCTGATTGAAGCTAGCCGCTGAGTTATCCCGGAACCTCCCGGCAAAGGGGCCATTCCTGATACCGGTGAACCCTCAGGATCGACCGGCGTAAAACCTGAAGACTCCCACACGCTCAAATGGATAACGTGAGGCTCGATTGACCACACAGCAGCAGGGCAGCGTCGACATCGTGATTGCCGAGGACAGCCGCATCCAGGCGAAAATCTTGGATCGCAGGCTGACCGAAGCTGGGCACCGGGTCCGCTGGGGTGCGAACGGACAGGCAGCCCTCGAGCTGGTCCGCGAGCAGCGGCCGGCAATCATCGTCTCGGACATCGAGATGCCGACGATGACCGGCTATGAGTTCTGCAAGGCGGTCAAGGGCGACCCCGACTTGCGGACGATCCCGTTCATTCTGCTGTCGACCCTCTCCGATCCCCTCGACATCATCCGGGGGCTCGATGCCGGGGCCGACAACTACGTCACCAAGCCCTACGAGCCTGACTATCTGCTGGGGCGGATCAGTTCGCTGCTGGAGACACCCCTTGCGGCCGACGAAGGAGCGGAGCCGACAATCGATGTCGCGATCGCCGGCCAGACCTTCAGGGTCAAGGCCGGCCGCCAGCAGGTCCTCAACCTGCTGGTCTCAACCTTTGAGAACGCCGTTGCCAAGAACCAGGAACTGATCCAGACCAACCAGGATCTGGCGACCGCCAAGGAGCGGCTGGAGCGGAACAACCAGGAGCTGAAGGAGCTCAACGACCGGATTGCGGCAGCCAACGACCAGATGACCCGTGATCTGGAGGCAGCGGCACGGGTGCAGCGGTCGCTGTTACCCGCTGAAGAGCAGCTGGCATTCGGCTGCGGTGATGTCGCCTGGCGGTATGTGCCCTGCCAGGGACTCGCCGGTGACTTTCTCAATGTCTTCAAACTCGACGAGGAACACCTCGGCCTGTTCGTCGTCGACGTCAGTGGCCATGGGGTGCCCTCGTCGCTGCTGTCAGTAACCGTCGGCCGATTTCTCACCCCCAAGGCATCGGACAGTTCGGTGCTGGTACGCCCCGGCGCTGACGGCAAAGTGATCGTCGTGCCCCCGGTCGAGGTGGCGACCGAACTCAACCGGCAGTTTCAGGCCGAGGATTTTTCCGAGCTTTACTTCACCTTCGTCTATTGCGTGGTGAACACGACAACCGGCCAGGTGCGGTACACCGCCAGCGGCCACCCGCCGCTGCTGCGGCTGCCGGCGTCCGGTGAGGCCGGCTTTCAGACCCTCCACAGCCTGCCGATCGGCTTTTTCCCCGAAGCCGAATACGAGGAGCAGGCCCTGCAACTCGAGCCTGGTGACCGGCTCTATCTTTACTCTGATGGTGTCACCGAGGCGATGGATAAGGATCTGCAGCAGTTTGGTGACGATGCCCTGGTGGAAGTGGTCACGCTCAACCGGTCACGGCCGCTCGACGCCGGTGTGGGTGAACTGCTCGAAACGATCCAGGCCTGGTGCCAGCCCAAAGGGCCGCTCGACGACGTCTCGATTCTGGGGTTCGAGTGGAAGGGCTGAGCTGGTCCGGTGCACCGGCTCAGGGTTGCGGCCGGTAGTAGCTGCAGCCCTGCCCGGTGAGCCGTTCATACTGGGCATTGATGCCGAGCATCGTCTCGGCACCACCGAGGAACAGGGCCCCGTCCGGCCGCAGGGCTTTCCGTATTTTGGTCAGCACCTCGGTGCGGGTTCGGTCGTCGAAATAGAGCAGCACATTGCGGAGAAAGATGATGTCGCAGGGGGGCATGATCGGCCATTGGTCGGTCAGATTGAGCTGCCGGAACTCGACCAGCCGGCGACAGGACTGCGCGATACTCCACTTGCCCTGAAATGGCGTGAAATATTTTTTCAGCAGTGGTTGGGGCAGCCCCCGGACAATCTCAATTTCACCGTAGACCCCTTCGCGGGCTCTGGTGAGGACGACATCGGAGATGTCGGTGGCAATGATCCGAATCCGCCAGGTTGCCGCCAGATCACGGAAATGCTCATTCAGCAACAGGGCGATGCTGTATGGCTCCTGGCCGGTCGAGCAGGCAGCCGACCAGATCGTCAGTTGTTTGGTGGCGGCCCGCTTTTGAGCATAGACCGGGATCAGCTGCTTGAGCGTTTCGAACGGGGAGCGATCCCGGAAAAAACTCGTCTCATGCGTCATCATCGCATTGAGCACATCCCGCTCCAGTCCGGAGTCTCCAGCCGTCCGAATCCGGTCGATCAGCGTGTCGAGGCTCGGGAGTTTGCGCTGCTTGACCACCGGCAGCAGGCGAGCGACCACCAGATAATGCTTGCTGTCGTCGATCACGACGCCAGTCTTCTTCTTGAGCAGCCCACGAAGATAGGAGAACTGCGGTGGGCTGACCTGCATGGACGGTTTTCACGAGTGGGTGGGAGGGGCGGTGGTTGATACAAGCTGCTCAGGGCTGCTGGCGACGCAGCCGCATGGCGATGTCGGGCCCGATCCGGTCCAGCGGCAGCACCATGTCTGCAAGGCCGGCTCGCACCACCTGGCCAGGCATGCCCCAGACGATACTCGACGGCTCGTCCTGGGCGAGCACCGTTCCGCCGGCCGCCGCGATGGCCCGGCAGCCAACAAGGCCGTCACTGCCCATCCCCGTCAGCACGACGGCGAGGGTGTCACCGGCAAAGACCCGGGCGGCTGAGCGAAACAGCACATCAGCTGCCGGCCGGCAGGAATTTTCCGGCGGTCCGTGGTTGAAGCCGACCCGCGGGGCGGGTAGCCCCTTGGCAACTTCAATGTGGACACCACCGGGTGCCAGCACAGCGGTCCCCTGTTCAAGCGGCTGGCCGTCGACTGCTTCCGTGACCGGATGACTGCAGAGTTTTGTGAGCCGTTCGGCGAGATGGGCCGTGAACTCTTTGGGCATGTGCTGGACGATCAGGATAGGCGGGCTGGTCGGGCCGACGAAGCGGGGCAGGATTTCAGCCAGGGCGCTGGGGCCTCCGGTGGAAACTGCGATCACGATTGCAGCGGTCTGGTGGGATCTGCCCGCGGGTGGTCGTCGCTCTGGGCCTGCCGGCTGCTCGACTCGAACTGGCCGTGGTGATGGCGGAGCGGGCCGCAGGGGCGGCCGGCGAATTGCCCGGATTTTTGGGATCAATTCCGACTCAATTCTGGTCACCATGGCATCGGCTCCCACGCCCGTCGGCTTGGCAACGTAGTCGTTGGCACCGTTGATCAGTGCTTCGAGGGTGGCCTTCGCCCCCCGTTCAGTCAGGCTGGAGAACATGATCACCGGCAGTCGGGGGTATCGCTGCCGAAGCTGCCGGAGGGTTTCCAAACCGTCCATCACCGGCATTTCAATGTCCAGAAGCACCAAGTCGATCGATTCGCTGGCGAGGATGCTGAGGGCCTTCTCACCATTGGCGGCGGTGGCAGCAACGGTGAGGCCTGGGGCAGCGCCGAGGGTCTTTGAAAGGACCCCACGGATGGTTGCCGAGTCATCGACGATCAGCAGTCGAAGCGGGGTTGCAGCGTCAGGTGAGCCGGTGCCTTCACGGCGGGCTGACGAGTCACCGGCCGGCGGCTCGGCGACTGACCGGCCCCCTGCCCGGGGCACCTCTATGCCGAGTGTCTGCAACCGGCTGATCAGGTCGGACGGTGTAAAGGGCTTGGCCACGAAATCATTGGCCCCAAGGGTCCGGGCCGCGGTCACGCTCGCGTCGTCACAATCTGTGGAGATCATGATCACCGTGAGATCCCGGAACTGGGGGCTGCGGCGGAGCCGGCCGAGCAGTTCAAAGCCATCCATTTCTGGCATGTGCCGATTGAGCGTGATCAGGGTCGGCCGGGGCATGCGGACGAGTTTGTCGAGTGCCTCGACGCCGTTGGCAGCCTCGTGGCACTGAAACTGCAACTCACCAAGCACCTTGGTGAGGATGCTCCGAACCGGTTTTGAGTCGTCAACCACCAATGCGTGCACGGTTGCCTCCCGCCGCTACCGCCTGTTCTGGCCGTCCGCGTGGACCGCCGCCCTGCCACCAAGTCTACCCGCGACGAACCGGCAGCAGCCGGCATGGCGAAATCCTCACCTCCCCCCGGCCTCAGCGGCGGTATTCCTCGACCAGTCGCTGCAGTCCCTGGGCCATCCGGGCCAGTTCCTGGGAGGAGAGTTGCGTGTTGCTCGCCCCCTCAGCGGTGCTTTGTGCCGCCTGGGCCACCTGCACGATGTTCTGGGCGATCTCGGTCGATCCGGTGGTCGCCTCGCCGATGTTCCGGCTGATTTCATTGGTGGTGACCGACTGCTCCTCGACCGCGGTGGCAATCTTCGTCTGCAGCAGGTCGATCTTCTCGATCACGGCAGTGATCTCGCCGATGGCGGTCACTGCCCGCTTGGTATCCGACTGCATGGCTTCGATCTTGGCCCCGATGTCCTCCGTGGCCTTGGCGGTTTCCCGGGCCAATTCTTTGACCTCATTGGCGACCACGGCAAAGCCCTTGCCCATGTCGCCCGCCCGGGCCGCCTCGATGGTGGCGTTGAGCGCCAACAGGTTGGTCTGTTCGGCAATGCTGGTGATCACCTTGACGACCTGGCCGATCTGGCTGCTGGAGCGGCCAAGTTCATCCATCGTGCCCGACGTGGCGGCGGCCATCTCGACCGACTGCCGGGCAACGGCGGCGGCATCCTGGGCGCTATGGGCGATTTCATGGATGCTCTCCAGCAGATTCTCGACCGAGGATGAGACCAGCTTGGTGTTGCCGCTGACCTGCTCGGCGGCGGCCGAGACCAGGTTGGCCTGGGCGGTGGTCTCCTCAGCAGCTGCACTCATCTGCTGGCTGACGCTGGTGAGCTCCTCCGAGGCACCGGCCAGGGCATGGGTGTTGTCGACAATGCCGTCGACCAGGGTGGCCTGCCGAAGGGCTTCACGCGTGAACCGGCGGGCGATGCTCGCCGAGACGACCAGCACGCCGATGGTGGTGAGGCCGAAGATCGTCAGGGCGAATCGCAGCAGGCTGCGGATCGGCCGCAGGACCTCGGCCTTGTCGATCTCTGAAATGAGTGCCCACGTGATGTTTTTGTCCCCCCCCCGGGAGTCGCGGTGGACGGTCACCGGTCGCCACGAAGAGAGCACCTCGGTGCCCCGGTAGTCGCTGATGATGGCCGTGCCGGTTGCCCCCTCGTCGAGTGCCGAGCGAACGGCAACTGTGTCGACCTTGACCTGGGGGTTGATAATCGTCGAGCTGACCCCGAGATCGTCGGTGAACCGTGACTGGCTGCGGAACAGCCGGTCGGCGGCCACGGCGTATGTTTCACCGGTCTCGCCCATGCCGGTGGTTTCTCCAATGATGGCTGTCATGCGGTCGACCGGCAGTTGGAAGACCACCGCTCCGCGAACCTTGCGGCCGTCATAGATGGGGGCGGCGATGAAGCTCGCCGGCGCCTCGTAGGAGGGGAGATACGTCTCGAAGTCGGCGAAGGCGACGGCATCACGACGGCCACCGCTGGTCGCCTCCTGAAAGGCCCGGGCAAAGTTGGTGCCGGAAAATGAACCGTTCTTCAAGGAGGTGCCGAAGTCGAGTTCCTTGAAGACCGAGTAGACGATGATGCCGGTGTCAGCATCGACCAGGAAGAAGTCGTAGATGCCCAGCCGCTTGAGGAAGCTGCGGAAGATCGGATGGTAGAGGGCATGGGCGGCGGAGTAGGGGGATCCGTCGTCGGCGGCGTTGAGCAATTCCTTTGAGCCGAGTGGGTTCTCGTTGCGCTTGATGTAGAGGTATTGCAGGTAGGCTGTTTGGTCGGAGAGGTTCTCCAGAAACACGGTTGTCGCCACGTCCTTGCCGGTCTGCCGTTCAAACTCGTTGGCAAACTCGCCGGTGTAGTAGGTGGCAAGATCCTTACGGGCCTGGCTGATGGCAGCGTCGTCGAGCGTGTCAGCGGTGAGGATCTTGTCATAGCCCGTGTTGAAAGCCTCGAGAGCTTCCAGTGTCATCCGGTTGTCGGCGGTGATCTGCAGTTGCTTCTCCATCGAGTCGAAATATCGTGAAACCGCTTTGGCGGTGATGGTGTTCACCGTCTGGAGTTGCTGCTCGGCCTGCTGCTCGATCGCCCCGGCAGCCGACTGGTAGGTGGCGTACCCCATCACCGCCAGTGGCAGAAGTGAGACCACCAGCAGGGCCAGCAGTAGCCGATTGCTCAGCAAACCACGGAGCCCACCGGCGGCACGGGAAACAACGGGCGCTGCGGTGTCAGTTGAGAAGGTGTCGAAGTCGGACATGGAAAGGCCTCGGGGCGGTTACAACGGCTTGAAAAAGGTTCAGCCCACCGACAGCCCGCGAACGCGGGTGACGACGAGGCTCTGGAGGAGTCGTTCGGGGTCGAGGAAATGCACCAGCCGGTCGGTCTCGGAGAGGAGGCCGACAACGGCGTCAAGCGCCGGAACCGACCGACTGCCCGAAGGGGGTTCAATGTTGGTTGCGTCGAAGCTGACAACGTCGAGGAGGTCATCGACCAGCAGGCTGTACCATTCGTTGCGGACGTCGATGACCAGATTGATGCGGGTTCGCTCCGCTGCCACCGGGGCGAACCCGAGCCGCAGCCGCATGTCGATCACTGGAACGATCCGTCCCCGCAGGTTGAGCAGCCCCGCGATTGCCGGAGCAGCCAGCGGCACGCGGTTGACCGTCGTCGCCCGGAGCACCTCGGCCACCACTGCGGCATCGACGGCGAAACAGCGGCCATCCACCAGAAAGCTGCACCAGCGGGCCGCGGATGCGGCGGCGGTCGATGGTGGTGCAGTTGATGGTGGTGCAGTCGGGCGGGCCATTGAGAGATTTCCTGGTGGCTGGTCTTGGGGCACTATGGTGCGGTGGCGTGGGCGGCCCAACGGGCCGCGGCAGGTACGTCGATGACCTCGGTGGCGGCACCGCCGACCAGCAGCGTGCCGAGGAGCCCCGGGGTACCGATACCGGTTTCCAGTTCACCCTCAGCCCGATCGACGTCGATGATGCGGCTCACGGAAAGCGCATCGCCACCGGCGTCGGCGGTGAGGATCACACCGACGAGCGCGGCTGCCGCGGCCGCTGTCTGCTGGCAAGGAGATTCCAGTAGTTGGTCGGGGTCGATCAGTCGGGTGAGCTGGCCGCCCCGTTTGGCGAATTGCCGGTCACCGGCGGGGGTAATCTGTCCGGGCCGCAGGGTTTCAAGCCGGTCGACCTGCTCCAGTGGTACGGCGATGCGACGCCCCCGATGCGTTTCGCAGATGAGATACCGGTCGGCCTCGGTTTCGGCCGCCGGCCCGCCGGCGGTCGGCAGGGATGCGGTGTCGCGGGCCCGCGCCGGAATGTCGGCAGCCATTGCCAGGCCCCGGAGATCAAGAATCAGGACGACCCCGCCGTCACCCATCACGGTGGCGCCGGAGTAGAGTCCCATCGGGGCAAGCAGGCCGCCGATCGGCTTGACCACGATGATCCAGAGGCTGGTCGTCTCGACACTCGTGGTTCGGTTGGCGTCGGTCGTGGTCACGGCATCGACGACCAGACCGAACTCATGGTTGTCGACTCGGACGATAACGACCGTGCCGCTGGTGGGCCGTTCGGTCCACGGGCGGAGGCCCAGCCAGCGATCCATGAAGACGACCGGCACCAGTCGATCCCGTAGCCGCAGCACCGGGGCACCCTCGAGTCCTGCAACGGTGTGGGTCTCACCCATGGTTCGCAGGGCGACCAGTTCTTGGACGTACGGCTGCGGAATTGCCAGCCGCTCTCCACCGCTGGTGACGATCAGGGCCGGGATGATCGCCAGCGTAAGCGGAACCCTGACCCTTACGACGGTACCGACTCCGGTCCGGCTGTTGATGTCGACCGTGCCACCGATCGATTCAATGTTGGTTCGCACCACATCCATACCGACGCCCCGGCCAGAGATGTCGGTGATCGCCTGGGCGGTGGAAAAGCCCGGTTGGAAAATAAACTGGAAAATTCGTTCGGCCGACATCGTGGCGGCTTCTTCAGCCGAGACCAGCCCCCTGACAATCGCCTTGTCACGGATGGCCTCAACGGCAATCCCGCCGCCGTCGTCCTCGACCTCGATCGTCACCTGGCCACTTTCGTGGAAGGCCCGCAACGAAAGGCGGCCGGACGCCGGCTTGCCGGCAGCCTGCCGGGCGTCGGCTGACTCAATGCCATGGTCAATGGAGTTGCGGATCAGGTGCGTGAGCGGATCACGGATTTTTTCGATGAGCGTCCGGTCGAGTTCGGTGTCGGAGCCGTCGAGATGGAGCTCGACCTGCTTCTGACAGGTATTGGCCAGGTCGCGGACGATCCGGGGAAACTTGCTGAAGAGCTGTTCAATCGGAGCCATCCGGGTCTTCATCGCCGCCTCCTGCAGCTCTCCAGTGACCGAGTGGACCCGGTTGATGGCCCCCTGCAGCACGGGGTTTTCCGGGGCTGCCGTCCGCAGTTGATTACGGGCCAGCACCAGCTCACCAACCAGATCAACGATCGTGTCGAGCAGGCCGACGTCGACGCGGATGGTGGAGTCGAGGACTGGGCCAGGGCGGCCGGCAGCAGGAGCGGTGGTGTTCGACGGTGGTGTGGCGGTGGTGGACGACCGCTGTTCGGGCGGGGCATCTGTCGGCAACGGCGAAGCAGCAGCCTCGGGGGCAACCGGTGTCTCGGCCTCGACCGTCACTGATACCGTTTCCACCAGGGGGGCAGTCGCGGGGCGGGCGTCGGGCTTTGGTTCCTGAGACTGGGCAGAGTCCGGCGGATTGTCTGAAGAAGTGTCGGGAACCGCCGGGCCGGTAGTCGCCGCATCGAGCCGTTGGCAGAGATCGGCGAAATCGGCATCGCCCTCGGCACCGGTCGTTTCGATGGACGCCAGGATCGTGCGGATGGCGTCGACCAGTTCGAGGAGCAGCGAGGCCAGCGAGTCGTTGAACACCAGTTGGCCGTCACGGAGACGGCCAAGCAGATGCTCGCCATGGTGGGAGATCGTGCTGAGCTTCGTGAAGCCAAAGAAGCCACAAGTGCCCTTGATTGTGTGGACCGTGCGGAAAATGCTCGCCAGCCGGTCAGGGTTTCGCGGGTCGGCCTCAAGGGCCACGAGATCCTGATCGAGCTGGTCGAGATTCTCGGCCGCCTCGATCAGGAATTCCCCGATGAACTCGTCGTTGTCGGCCATGGTCGCGGTGGTGGCAGCCCGCGACCGTTGGCAGGTCCCGGGAACAAGCAGGGCGTCAAATAGGTGGAGACGATTCCCCACTCTTCAACCCTACCGCACTGGCCGCATCATTTGCCCAGCCGCCAAAAATTCTGTGAGCGCGGCCGCTTGCCTGACCGCTACAGCCGTCTTGATCGATGCGACCAGGTCGGCATTTGACCAGCTACAGCAGCCGGGCCCGCTTGAGCACGATCGTGAGCGTGATCGTGATGATGGCCGAGACGACCCAGAACATGGCGTAGCTGTGCTGCCACTCGAGTTCCGGCATCACCTCAAAGTTCATGCCGTAGACGCCACAGAGGAAGGTCAGCGGTAGGAAGATTGTGCTCACCACCGCCAGCCGGTTCATCGTCAGATTGGTGCGGTGGGCCATGACGGTAAGCGAAAAGTTCATGGCGCTTTCAAGAATTTCCCGGTTGGCCGTGATGTCGGCCAGCAGCCGCTCAAGGGTGTCGATCATCTTGCCGAGAAAGGTGAGGGTCGCCTCGCTGACGAGTGTCGTCTTGCGGGCCACGAGTTCCTCAAGGACCCGCCGGGCTGGTAGCACCCGCTTCCGCAGGGCCAGCAGCCGGCTGGAGACATCGGCCAACCGGGTGAGTGTGGCCTCGTCGGCAGAGTGCCGCAGGGCCAGCCGAATGGTCTCGACTTCCTCGTCGAGCCGCCCCTGCACCGACAGGAACTGGTCGATCTGCTTGTCCCAGAACTCATAGACCAGAAAGCTCGGTGTCGCCGCATGCCGCTCAAAGTCGCTGACATAGTCTCCGCGCACGGCATCGAGCACGCCGCAGCGGCCCTGATGAAACGTCACCAGCATGCCGGCGCTGATGACGACATCGAGGATTTCACTGGTGATACCCTCGGCTTTGTCACGAGCGCCAACCAAGCGAATGTGGATTGCCTCTTCGGTACGGCTCAGCGTGGAGACCGTCCGTCCGTCATCGGTGATATCGCGGTGATCGGCTGCCAGGATTTCTGCGACAGCCGGCTGGCAGGGGAGGCCGTCGGGTAGCAGCCCGGTGATTTCCGCCGGGGTTGCCGCGGCCAGATCGAGGTCCAGCCAGACGAAGCGGCCGGCAGCAATCTGGGCTGAAATCTCAGCCGGTTCCAGCAGCCCGCGACTGTGGTCCCGGAAATCGAGGAACTCGGCACGGACGGCAGGATGGGCAGGCATGGCTGAGCGGGGGTGATCGGCGGTGGCGGTTGCGATCATCAGTGTTCACTCCGGCAGGCGGGTCACGCAAGCAGCTGGTTGATACCACGCCAGACTGGTCCGCCCCAAGTTCAATCAGGGCATTTTAGCGGCTA
This sequence comes from uncultured Pirellulales bacterium, assembly GCA_965662195.1. Taxonomy (GTDB): domain Bacteria; phylum Planctomycetota; class Planctomycetia; order Pirellulales; family UBA1268; genus UBA1268. Next base: position 65,068 of record CBFIHA010000002.1, on the reverse strand, counting down.
TGGCGGGGCCCAGGGCTCCGCAAACTGCTGTCCCGTCCGGGGCTGCAGCCGCTCTATGATCCCGGGCGATTGGTCCCGTTCACCGGTCTCCGCTCCGGCCAGCCACTTATGCCTTTCACTCCCGACCTTCGTCGCCCCTCTGCAACAACCGGTGGATCGGGTCGCGCCGGGATTCCGCAACTGGTGCGGCAGACCTTTCCCCATGTCAGCGAAGAGCAGTGGGCCGGCTACAACGCGGTCATTCTGCTTGTCAGCCTGATCGCCATCGGCATGCTGGCGGTGGGAGTCGTGGTGGAGCTGACCCCAACGACCCGGTCGCTGCTCGCCTACGTCGATCTGGCCGTCTGTGCTGTCTTCATGATCGACTTCTGCATCAGTCTCGTACGGGCGCCGAATCGCTGGCAGTACCTGCTGACCTGGGGCTGGATCGACCTGCTCTCGTCGATTCCCGCGCTCGGTTTACTGCGGTGGGGGCGGGCGGCCCGCGTGGTCAGAATCCTCCGGGTGATCCGCGGCATCAAGGCGGCCCGTTTCCTCGCCGCAATCGTCTTTCATAACCGGGCCCGCAACGCCCTGCTCGCGGGCAGCTTCGTTGCCGTGGTCGTTGTCTTCCTGAGCAGCTTTGCAATCCTGCAGTTTGAGTCGCACAACGAGGGCAACATCACCTCGGCTGAAGATGCCATCTGGTGGGCGCTCTGCACGGTCACCACGGTCGGCTACGGTGATCTCTACCCGGTGACCTGGGAAGGCCGGGTGGTCGCCTTCATCCTGATGGTGACCGGAGCCAGTTCGTTCGGGGCCCTCTCCGGGCTGATCGCCGGCAGCTTCGTACAGTCCGAGGACGATCATCAGGATGAACTACGGGACCTCACAGCTGAGGTTGCCACGCTGCGGCAGCTACTCGAAAGCCGGGTGCTGCCGGGATTGGATGCTGAAGCAACCGGCATGACGGCAGAGGATGCAAGCAGGGCCAATCCGAGGTCTTCTTCTGCGCGTCTCACTCCGCAGCGTCGGGCGGCCTGAGCGGAGATCCTCCCGACGGCCGGGCGGCAGCCAGCCGGGCCGGCCGACTGCTGGGATGGCCCTGGTGGATGCGGCCGAGCGCCGAATAGAGATCGGGCTGCCGGGCCAGCCCCAGCAGCGAGTGGGCAGCGATGTAGGCAATCGAGATTTCGAGCAGGCAGGTGTAGGTGCCGGTGATCTCCACCGCCATGATGGTGGCGGTCAGCGGAGTCCGGAACAGTGCCCCGATGCTCGCGGCCATCCCAGCCACCAGGCAGACGGCGTGAAAGTCGGCATCGACGCCTCCGACCAGCAGCCCGTAGCTCTTGGAAAAGATCTGCCCGGCCAGCACACCGAACAGCAGCGCCGGGACAATCAGTCCGCCCGGCGCGCCGGTGGCGTAGCTCACTGCGGTCAGCGGTATCCGGGCCGCCAGGGCCATCGCGGCGATTGCCAGGGGCATGGTGTTTTCGATTGAGGCCTCGAATAGCGGGTGGCCGATGCCGAGCACCGCCGGCTGCCAGAGCAGGATCAGCCCCAGCAGGCAGCCCCAGCCTCCGGTGAAGGCCACCATCATCCGGGGCTGGTCGGAAAATGCCTGGAAACGCTTGGCGACGACCAGCAGAAAGCCCTGAAAGAGCAGGGCGACCGCACCGGCCCAGAGGCCGACAAGGGCGAAGATCGGCAACTCGTGCCACGCCCGAAAACCGTCGAGGATCATCGGCAGTTCAAGCACCGGCCCGTGGAACAGCCGGCAGACCCAGTCGGCGATGGCACAGGCGAGGATCGTTTCAAAACAGTTGTGGGCGTGAAACGGCTGCTTCAAGAGTTCGAAGGAGAATACGACCCCGGCGAGCGGGGCGTTGAAGGCGGCGGCCAGGCCGGCAGCGGCACCGAGTTCCACTGCCCGGCGGCGGTAGTAGACGAGCTTCGGGCCGTACTGCCGCAGGATCAGGGCGGACATGGCACCAATCTGCACACTTGGTCCTTCCCGCCCCAGCGGCATGCCGGAGGAGAGGCCGCAGAAGCCAGCAAGGAACTTGACCCAGAGAATTCGCATGGCCCGGCGGCCGCTAACAGTCCGGTGGGCCTCGAGCACCGCCGCGATTCCGCTGCCCTCCGCCTCGGGAGCGTAGCGGTGGACCAGAAACACCGCGGCGGCCGCCAGCAGGCCGCAGGCGAGAACCACGCCTCCCTGGGCCAGCAGCCCATGGTCCGTCGCCAGCACCGCCAGTTCCGCACGGGTTTCTTCGGCCAGGTTCATCACCGCATGGAAGGCGACTGCAATCAAACCGGCAGCCGCCCCGATCACCATCGTGCCGAACTGCTCCTGGAGCGGCGGCACGTCGTTCCGGCTGGGGAGATGGTCGTCGGACATCGCTGATTTCAGAAGGAAGCAGGGAGGCTGGCCCGCGCCGCGGCTGCTGCGGAGTCTACGAGGGCGCGAGAGAAATCGGCTATCCCGCCGCTGCCAGGCCCTGGCGAGCAGCACGTCGAACCCGCCGCGTCGCATCGAATCTGAATGCCGGCAAGCTCATCGAGGTTTAGTATGCTGCTCGGTCATGATCATGCGTTGGCTGTTGCTGGTTGTTCCCGTTGCCCTCACCCTGCGATTTTTCGAGGCTGAGCCGCTGCTCGTCTTTGCCACGTCGCTGCTGGCGATCGTGCCCCTGGTTGAACTGATGGGCAGTGCGACTGAGCAGCTGGCCCACCGGCTCGGCTCGGTGATCGGGGGATTGCTCAACTCGACGCTGAGCAACGCCCCCGAACTGATCATCGGCATCGTGGCCCTGCACAACGGCCTCGGCCGGGTGGTCAAGGCGTCGCTCACGGGCTCGATTCTGGTCAACCTGTTGGTCGGCCTCGGCTGCGCGCTGGTCGTCGGCGGGCTTGCCTACGGCACCCGCCTGTTCGACCGGAGCCGGCTGCGGACCACGGGGCTGATGCTGGTGATGTGTGGCTTCTGCTTCATTGTGCCGGCCGTCTTTCGGATCGGGACCCCGGAGGGCACCCGTGACCTGTCACTGGAGCTCTCTTTGATCCTGCTGGCCCTCTATGCCGGCAACGTGCTGGTCAACATCTTCGGCCATCAGGATGAGAGCCTCACGCCCGAAACCGATGTCGGTGAGGGGCGGCCAACGGCCTTTGCTCGCAGCCTGGGAACCCTGGCAGTTGGTGCCGTTCTGCTGGCGTTCGTCAGCGATGCGTTGTCGGAATCGCTTGGTCCAACGGCCAAGTCGCTCGGCCTCTCCGACACCTTCAGCGGCATCGTACTGCTCGGCGGGGTGGGCGGCATCGGCGAGGTACTCACTGCCATCCGGTTCGCCCGCCAGGGCAAGCAGGAACTTGTCATGGCGGCGACTGTCGGGTCGACCATCCAGATGGTGCTGCTGGTGGCACCGCTGCTGGTATTCACCGGCGTCGCGATCGGGGAACCGATGAACCTCGCCTTTTCGGTCTTCGAGGTGGTTGCCATCGTGCTGGCGATCGTCATTGCCCGCGAGATCATGAATGCTGGCCAGGCCAACTGGATGGAGGGCCTGGTGCTGCTGGCGACCTATCTGATTCTGGCGATCGGCTTTTATCATCTGCCCGACGGCGTGGTCGCCCGTGATCGAATGGCAGCTGAGGGAGAAGTCGTCCCCCCTTTGCTTGTCCCATCCCCCGTCCCTTAGAAACGGCGACTGGATCGGCAGGACGTTTGGCGCGGGGCTTGCGGATGCGTCAGGCCGATGAGAGCGTCAGGGCATTTTCGATCAGGCCGATGTGGGAGTAGGCCTGGGGATGGTTGCCGAGTGTCCGCTGGAGCAGCGGGTCGTACTGCTCTGGTAGCAGGCCCTCGGGACCGGCCAGTTCCAGCATCGACTCAAACAGCGCCTCGGCATCATCCCGGCGGCCCGCCTTGTAGAGGGCGTCGACCAGCCAGCTTGCGCAGATAAAGAAGCCCCCCTCCCGCCCTGGCAGGCCGTCGTCGGCCAGATAGCGGAAGACCGTTGGGCCCATTCGCAGCCGCTTCTCGATCGCGTTAACCGTGGCCAGAAACTTCGGGTCGGTGCATTCGACCAGGCCACTCAGGCCAATCAGCAGCGAGGCGGCATCGAGGTCATCGCCACCATAGGCGGCCGTGTAGGCCTCGGCCGAGGGGTGCCAGGCCTTTTCGAGGATGTCGTCAGCAATGGTCTGGCGGAGCTGCTCCCAGGCCGGCCGCCGCCGGTCGAGGAACCGCTCGGAGATCCGAATGCCACGATCGACCGCCATCCAGCACATCACCTTGGAATGCACATGGTGCCGCCGCGGTTTGCGAATTTCCCAGATGCCGTGGTCGGGCTCATGCCAGCGGGCCTCGACCGCCCCGACCATCGCCTCGACCAGCCGCCAGTGCTCGCTCGACACCGGGGCCTCGGCCAGCAGCAGCTGCCAGACCAGTTCGGCAATTGGGCCGAAAACATCGAGCTGCACCTGGCCGCGGGCGGCATTACCAACCCGGACCGGCCGGGACCCGGCGTAGCCGGCCAGTTCCGCGATCTCGGCCTCGGCCCCGACCTCATGACCGGTGACGGTATACAGCGGCATCAGCCGTTCCGGGGCCGCCGCCCGGTCGATCACCAACAGCATCCAGTCGAGAAAGGCCATCGCCTCGGTGAAGGAGCCGAGCTTGACGAGTGACGACGCCGACATGGCGGCATCCCGCAGCCAGCAGTAGCGGTAGTCCCAGTTGCGGATGCCGCCGAGATGCTCCGGCAGGCTGGTGGTGGCGGCGGCGGAAATGCCGCCAGTCGGGGCGTAACAGAGCCCCTTGAGGACCAGTGCACTGCGACGGACCAATGGTTCCTCCCGCTTGGGCAGGTGCAGCCGCTCGGCCCAGGATTCCCAGTAGGCCTTGGTTAACCGGTATCGCTCCTGCGGTGAAATCGCCTGCTGTTCCCGCAGCGAGCCAGTGCCGTAGCGAAGCTCCAGCCGCAGCGGTTCGCCCCGCAGGGTGACGGTGCCAATCGCCGTCTGATGAGGACCTTCCTCGTGCAGTTCCCACTCGACGCCGGGCGCCCGCAGCACAATAGGATCGATCGTATCATCGATTTCCAGCCCGTCGTCGCGGACCACCAACCGGGTTGGCAGCCGGCCGAAGTCCAGCCGAGGGGCGAAGGTGATCCGCACCTCGCCGCGGCCCTCGACCTGCCGAATCAGGTCGGTGCGGCCAGCCCGCTGGGTCGGCTTCCCGGCGGAGCAGTCGAGAAAGTCCGTGACCGAGAGTTTCGACCAGCTGGTCTTCAGCACGAGTGAGTTGCCGTCGTACTGCTGCTGCGGTCGATCGTCGGACTCCTGCGCCGGCTCGATCGTGAAGTGCCCTGCCGCGGGACCACCGAGCAGTTCGGCAAACAGGGCTGGCCCGTCGACCCGGGGGGCGCACATCCAGCAGACCCGGCCGCCGGGGGCAACGAGGGCCAGCACCCGGCCGTCGGAGAGCATCGCATGCCGCTCAATCGGCACTGCATCGGCACCGGCCAGATAGGCCTCGCGGGCACTGGCGAGCCTCGCCAGCCGGCGGGCCACCTCGGTCGGATCGCCGATTCGGTAGGTCGCCGTGCTCGACCCGGTGCCGACCTTCACCGAAACGTCGGGGCCGTGCAGCCGCACGAAGGCATCCTCGTCGGTGACGTCGTCCCCAAAGTAGACGACCGCGGTGGCGCCGACCCGGTGCCGGAGGGCGTCGATGCAGTCCCCCTTCGAGGTGTGCATGACCGCCAGTTCCAACACCTTCTTGCCGGACTTGACCTGGACCTCATTCCAGGTGGCTGCGCCTCCGAGTAGTTCCTGAACCGCCTCGTCGGCTACCGGCTCAGCAACATTGCGATAATGGAAGGCCACCGAGGCAGGCTTGGGTTCGATGTGAAAACGCGGGTCGCGGGCGGCAATCCGGTGCATCTCGTCGAGCACCTGCTGCCGGAGCGCGACCTGCTGGTCGGTCAGGGTCCGCACGAAGTCCTGGTCGAACTCACTGCCGTGGGAGCCGACCAGCATCACCTGGCCATCGAGCGCGCTGAGGTTTGCCAGATCAGAAAGCGACCGCCCCGAAACCACAGCACAGTGGGTGCCGGAAAGGCCGGCCAGGGCCCGCAGGGCGATGATCGACTCGCGGACCGGTCGGGCATCGTCGGGATTGGGCACGATTGGGGAGAGCGTGCCGTCGTAGTCGGTGGCGACCAGCAGGATCGGGACGCGGGCGATAGCCTCAAGGGCCAGATCCAGATCATCCTCGGGCATGAGGATCGGGGCGGGGGATTGATTCCCGGTCAAGAGCGGTCTCCAGCAGAAGTGGCGGCGGGCGGAAAGGCAGTGACAGGCTCCGGCTGTTCGGCGGTCAACGCCTGGGTGAAGTCGGCCGCCCAGGTGAACACCGTCCGCTTCCGAACCCGCTGCCGCAGGCTCCGCATCCGGCGGACCTGTTCGGCCCGGGGCATGGCAATGGCGCGGTCGATGATCGCCGCCATGCCATCGATGTCGTGTGGGTTGACCATCACTGCCCGGTCGAGTTCGACGGCCGATCCGGTGAACTCCGAAAGCACAAGTACGCCGGTGTCGTCCCGGCGGCTGGCCACATACTCCTTTGCGACCAGGTTCATGCCGTCTCGAAACGGAGTCACCAGCATCACATCGGCGGCCAGGTAATAGGCGACCAGTTCTTCGATCGGCAGGCTCCGGCGCAGGTAGTGCACCGGCACAGCGCCGACCTTTCCAAACTCACCGTTGATGTGGCCGACAAGTTTCTCAATCCGGTCGCGGACCTCGATGTATTCATCGACACTCTCTCGTGACGGTACACTCACCTGCACCAGCACCAAGTCGTCGACGGTGTGTCGGCCGCTCTTGAAGATCTCGTAGACCGCTCGCAGTCGCTGATCGATGCCCTTGGTGTAGTCAAGCCGGTCGACCCCGAGCATGATCGTCCGGTGCTCCCCGAGGTCGGCCCGAATCTGTTGGGCCCGAGCCATCACCCGGGGGTCACTGGCGAGGGTCACGATCCGGTCGAAGTCGATCGAAATCGGATAGTCGCGGGCCAGCACCCGCCGGCCATTGACATTGATGGCATGCCCGCTGCCCCGATGGATGGTGTAGCGGTTGACCAGTCGTACGAAGTTCTGGGCACCATGGCGGGTCTGGAAGCCGATCACGTCGGCGCCGAGCATGCCCTCGAGGATTCGCTGCCGCCAGGGGAGTTGGGCGAAGAGTTCCACCGGGGGAAAGGGAATGTGCAGGAAGAATCCAATGCGGACATCGGGCCGCATCTCGCGGAGCATGCCCGGCACCAGTTGCAGGTGATAGTCCTGCACCAGCACGTAGCCGTTGGGGGCTGTTTCACGCGCTGCCACTTCGGCAAACCGGTGATTGACCGCGACGTAGGGGGCCCACCACGCGCGGTTGTACTGAGGGGTCTGGCAGGCGTCATGGTAGAGGGGCCAGAGGGTGCTGTTGGAGAAGCCCTCGTAATAGTCGTGGACTTCATCCGCTGAGAGGCTCACTGGCACATTGCAGAGCCCATCATGCTCGAACGGCTCCAGAGCCGGCTCAGCACTGCCGGCCCAGCCAATCCAGACTCCCTGGTGTTCCCGGAGGATTGGCATCAGCGCCGACACCAGCCCCCCAGGGCTCGTTTCCCAGCGGCCGTCGCCCACCGACCGATGGACCGGCAGGCGGTTGGCAATGACCACCAGTTCGCCACGATTGTGGCTGACGAGCATCGGGGCACCAGCGGCAGAGGGCAAGGAGACTCCTTTAAACGGGGGTATCGCGAGCCACCGGAACAGCCGCAACGCCACGGGCGGTCCGCCTTTACCGCCACTTGAGAAGGAGTATACACCATCCCGACAGCCGCCCGCAGCGTATGAGTGGCCGGGCAGGCAGGCCCGATCGCTGGTCGGCCAACCCCTCAGAACGTACAACGTGACAGCGGCGGTGGGCCGGCCCTGAGCCGGTTTGTCGGGACGCGCACGATCCGTTTGAGGTGATTCGGGTGAACGAATTTGTCGAACCGTTGGGCATGCGGGTGCTGATCCGCAAGGACGAGAGCCGCAATCAGACCCGGGGGGGCATTGTGCTGCCCGATCAGGCAGAGATTCCCACGATCACCGGGCGAGTGGTCGAGGTGAGCCTGCAGGTTGAGCGGGACGCCGACTTCCCAATCGAGAAGTACGACAAGGTCCTTTTCCACCCACGCAATTCGATCCCGGTCGACTTCGAGCAAAACAATCTGCTCTACGTGGTGCCGATCGAAGACGTCGTGGCGGTATTCAGGCGGCATGACACCACGACGCCGCAACGCCGCGGCAAGACCGACCCGGAGGAGAAGTAGCCTTCCGGTCAGTCGCCAGCCAAAAAACGGAGAGGACGGGATTCGAACCCGTGGACCAGCTTTTGACCGGTCACGTCTTTAGCAAAGACGCGCATTCGACCACTCTGCCACCTCTCCCTCAGAGCGACCACGCGACCGGGAACCCACAGGGGTTTTCGGTGAAGCGTTGCCGCCGGGGAATCCCTCTGGACGAGGGTCCCTCCAGGAGGCATTCTGAGCCACACGCTCGCTGCATGCAAGGAGGCGCTTGAGTCACCGCGTGGAAAAGCTCTGCCCATTCCGCCCGCAGCTGCTCGTCCGGCTCGGCCTGGCCGGCTGCTGCTGTCTGTCGTTGTCGATTCAGCCCTCCGGCGGCGTTGCCGCTGATCGGCTTCATGCCCGGGCCACCATCAAGGCCAGCGAGGCCGCCGAACACATCACGGCCCTTGCCGACGATGCCTTTGAAGGCCGTGAAGGGGGCCGTCGGGGTGGCCGGGCTGCGGGAGGCTATGTGGAGCAGGCCCTTGCCCCGCTGGGATTGCTGCCGGCGGGTGATCAGGGGGGATATTTTCAGTCTTTCGCCAGCAGTCAGGGCACCCTGCGGAACGTCCTGGCGCTGCTGCCCGGGAGTGATCCAGCCTGCAGGAACGAACTGGTCGTGATCGGCGGCCACTACGACCATGTCGGCTACGGAAATGCCCGCAACAGCTTCGGTCCGTTCGGGTTTGTCCACAACGGGGCTGACGACAACGCCTCGGGAGTGGCCGGGCTTCTCGAAATTGCCGAGGCGTTGGTCGCCCTCCCGCAGCCGCCGCGGCGGTCGATCCTGATCGCTTTCTGGGACGGCGAGGAACAGGGGCTGCTCGGATCAAAGCATTTTCTCGGCAGTCGACCGCCGCCACTTCGGGATCGTACGATCGTCTTTTCGATCAATCTCGACATGATCGGCCGACTCCGGCAGCAGCTTGAGGTGTTCGGCACCCGATCGGCTGTCGGCCTCGAGGAGTTGGTGACCCGGGCCAACAATCTGCCCGGGCGGGAGCCGCTGGCACTGGCCTTTGATTGGAAGGTTGAGGCCGACTCCGACCACTATCCGTTTCTGCAGCGGGGCATCCCGACAATCATGTTCCATACCGGGCTGCACGACGACTACCATCGGCCCAGTGACGATGTCCATTTGGTCAATCTGGCCGGACTCGAGCCGGTCGCCCGCCTCACCTTCACCATGCTCCTCCGGGTGGCCGACAGTAGGGAAGATCACCTGCCGTTTCGAAACCGCTGCCTGACGGAATCGAATGCCAGCCGGTCGAGGCTTGAGGCGAGGGCTGTGCTTCCGGCGGAAAACCCGGGTCGTTGGGGAATCGGCACCCGGCTTGATGACGCCAACCCAGCCGTGCCGGTCGTGGTCGCCGTGAGGCCCGGATCACCAGCGGCCCGGGGGGGGCTACAACGAAGGGACCGCATCGTTGCAATCGGGGGCAGCCCGCTGCGGGATCAGCAGGACATGGTCGGCCGGCTTGCCAGGGTCGCTGTCGGAGGCAGCGTCGAAGTGATGGTGGCCAGAGCAGGACGACTGCTCACACTTGTCTGGCAGGACTGATCTCCGCCCGGGGATAGACGATCGGTTTTGCTAGCCGGAGGCCAACACGCGGAAGGCGAAGCAATCACGCTTCGTCCTCTTCCTCCCATTCGTCCTCGTCGTCATCCTCCCACTCGTCGTCGTCCTCGTCGTCCTCGTCTTCCTCGTCGTACTCCTCGTCCTCGTCCTCGTCCTCGTCGTCGACCTCTTCCCACTCCTCCTCTTCAACTTCTTCGCCGTCTTCCTCGGCCTCTTCTTCCTCTTCTTCCTCTTCTTCGTCCTCTTCGTCCTCTTCGTCCTCGTATTCGTCGTCTTCCTCGTCGCCCTCGTCTTCATCCTCCCAGTCCTCGTCCTCATCATCGTCTTCCGCGACGATGCCGGTGACGGGGCCGGTCAGTTCGGTTGTCGAGTCGAAAAGGTCATCGGCCAACAGCAACTCTGGAAGTTCGTTCCAAGAAAAAACATCCGCTCGTGCAGCATCTTGCTGCTCGCTGGGATTCAGAACAATCGTCACTGCTTCGTCTCCTGGAGTCGAGTCATGAAGTCGATCGTGGGTAGGAACACTTTCGAAATTGTGGTCGATGGTTGGCCGTCCGGCCAAGTCCCGGGTCAAAATTTTTGGCAGCCTCTGAGGGAAGGTCGGTTTCGGCTCGGCGGAAGCCCTGCCGTTGCCGGCACGGCCCCTCTTGTCGCGTGGCGGTCGTCAGACCACCGTCAGTTGCTTGTCGGCGTTTTCAGCCGACAACTTGCGTGCGGTTTACGGACAAGACGGAGATGGCGGCCCCGCCGCTGCCTGCCGTCCCGGCCAGTTCACCGGTCCTCCGGTTGCGAGGGGCCCGGCAATATGCCAACGGCACAGCCTCCGTGCAACTCCCCACGCGGAAAATTCTCAGTCCTCAGTTTCCTGTCCGGCCGGGTCGGGGTGGATGAGGACGACCGCTGCGACCGACGGCAGATCCTCGATCCGCCCGAGACCAAAGACCCTCAGGAAATACCGGCTGGTGACGTAGACATTTGGGCGGCCGAGTTCTTCGCTGCGGCCCCCGACGGCGATCAGGTCGCGATCGAGCAATTGCCGGAGCATTTCCTCAGAACCGACGCCCCGGATCGACTCGATCTCCGGGCGGGTCACCGGTTGCCGGTAGGCGACGATTGCCAGGGTCTCCAGGGCGGCGTTTGACAGCCGATTTTCCGCCGGATATTCCAGTGCCCGCCTGACCCAGGGGCCGAATTGCGGCCGTGTCAGCAGTTGGTAGCCGCCGGCAAGCTGTTCGACCCGAAAAGCAGCCCCGGCCGCATCGAACAACTGGTTGAGGCTGTGGAGCAGGGTGCGGGCCCGGGTGGCGTCGGGCAGCCGGGCCAGCTTCGCCAACCGTCTGACCGGTAGCGGCTCGCGGGCGACAAACAGCGCCGCCTCAAGCCGGGCCAGTTCCTCGCTGCGGGGATGGTTGCCGACACCGTCGGCTGGTGTTCCCTCGGGATTGGGCCGCCGACGAGGAAAAGATCGTGCCGTCCGGCGCCGGACCGGCGGTGGCCAGCAAGCCCGGCAGGTGAATGGACCCGGCCGCGTCTCAGCCCCCCGCTGGCAGCCATGACGGTGCCGCTGCCGACTGAGCAGCCGCAGGCGGGACGGGCGGTGGCGGGCGGTGGCAGGTGGCATGGGGCGGGGCCGGTCGGGAAACCATCGGGTCCAGCCTGTCGAGCGGGCTGTCAATCAAGTGTTTCGCTGCCGGGTACGGCTGCAGGTGATCGCGCACGAAAGGTTCGCTAGCGCCGATAGAGCTGCTGGCCGGCGGTCGGTGGATTGGCGGCAACACGACGACGCCAGCGTCCAACCTGTTCAAGCAGCTGGTGAAGCATTTCAGTCTCCGAGGCTCCGCTGGCATGAAAAAGCCGTTGCAGTTGTCCCTCGGCATCGACCGCCAGCCGGCAGCTCCCGCGAACCTTGCCGCTGCCGTCGCCGCGGGACTCGATCAGCAGCCGCTGGGCTCCGGTCGCCTCGAGCTGGCGGCGCAGATCAGGGGCCCGATCCCAGCTGACGGCTTGCCCTCCCGACGGCTGCTGAACCGGGCCTGCGGTGCTGATCGGGCTGGCCGGTGCCAGCGGGGTAGCCAGCCTAGGTGGGGGAGGGCGGGAGCCGGCTGCCAGCAAGGGGCCGGCGGAGGGGGCGGCGAGGTCGAGGTCGGGATCCGAGTCCTCCGCGTCAGCCGGCCGGGCCAACGACTCGATCAGCTCAAGGGCGGGGTCGAGCACGATCCTGCTGCAGGTGTCACGGAACTCAGGCGGCAGTTTGTGGGAAAACATCGCCAGCATTGGCACGACGATCATGCAGGCAAACATCAGTAGCGAACGAAATCTCATCGAGCGATCCAAGCGGGGACCGGGGGGAATTGAGCCGGTGCCGGGACAGTAGCGGGCTGCTGGAGGCGGAACAACGTGAAACCGCCGGTCCCACGTGACCAGACTCCCCGTAGTCGGCTCAGTTTTCCCCGTTCGCCGACGAGCCCAGCGGGACCGATCGGAGCCAGAAGTCGACCGGTACCTGCCGTACGCCCAGAGGCAGCCGCCAGCTCACCAGGGTTCCACGCGGCAGTTGTTTCCCTGAGAGGCCGAAGTTTGCCGCGATGCTGAGCCCGTGACGGTTCCGGGAGACGACCCGGTGGCTGACGGCGGTGACCACGTCGCCGGCGGGCAGAAGCAGTTCCGGCCGGCAATTGGCCAGCCAGCCGCGGTGCGAGGCGAACGCCTCTGATGGTTCGGCGAACCGGGCCGAGAGCGCAACCCGGCCCGTTGCGGCAGCCGGAGCCGGACCGCCCGCCGTGATCGACCAGTCATCGCACCACACGGACACTCCCGCAAGGCTGCGGGACGGCCGCGGCGGACCGCTGGGGCTGGTCGGCGATCTACCGTCGAACTGATCCAGTGGCAGCATGAACCGGTGCGCGAAACCGGGCAACCAGCAGACGACCGTCCCCCGGAGGCTGGCGAGCACGTCGATGCCGGGCGGAGATGGTCCCAGTCGAATCGGTAGATCGACCCAGTCCTGCTCCCCTGCCAGTAACGGCTCGACCGCGCCCCGTCGGCTGGGCAAGGGTACCGCCGCACCCGCCGAGCCCTCTGCCACCACCGAGGCCAGCGGCAGCCGCAGGAGCACCGGCTTGAGCGGTGGCTGCCACCGCAGCCTCAGCAGCAGCCGGTGGCCGGATGTACCGAGTTGGTCGACCCGCTCAACGGCCATGCTGAACGGGCCGAGAGCGGTCGTGGAGGCCGTCGCGTCGGCCGGTTGCAGTTCCAGCAGACGATTGGTCGCGGTGACTGCAATCGCCTCGGCGATCAGCGGCAGCCGGAAGGCGGCCTCCCCCGTCGCGGCTGGAATGGCCCGTTCGATCGCCGGCAACGCCGGCGGGCCAAGGGCGAGCAGCCGATCGACTGCGGCATCCCGGGTCGTCAGCTTCCCGTGGGACAGCTGTCGAATCAGTGTCGGCAGGTCGTCCGCCGGGGCGGCTTCGGCTCGCTGCCCCAGCGGCATCGCCAGGATGACCAGCAGCACACCGCCACCCGCCCACCAACGCGGCGTCCACCGGCAGCGGTGTACCTCCGGACTCTGCATGGCCATTGCCAGAGCGATCTTTCAGATTGTGTGAGGCTGTTGCAACGGCGTCGCCTCGCCGGCGGCGACGTTTCATCCCGGCAAGGGTATCATTGGGCCATCAGGAATTTCATCCCAATCCCCTTCTCGATACGTCTGGGCCCGCAGGAACGCATGGCGACGATCGCGATCAGTCTGTGTGGGGAGGGCCGGGGGCATGCCACCCGGATTGCGACGCTGATTGAGCATCTGGAGCAGCGTCACGACATCCGGGTCTACAGCTCGGACGACGGGCACCGGTTTCTGCAGCAGCGGTTCGCGCTGGGCCATCCCCGGGTGAGTGTCCATGAGATTCCGGGGATCATCTTTCAATACAGCGGTGGCCGGCTCGACGTCCCGCGATCGATTCGCGCGGGACTCGATTATCAGGCCCGCCAGCTTGGTCCACTTGTCGATCAGATGATGGCCGATCTTGAGACCTTCAACGTCTCACTGGCGATCACCGACTTTGAGCCGGCACTGCCGCGGGCGGCAGCCCGACAGGGGGTGCCGCTGCTGAGCATTGACCATCAGCACTTCCTGCTGGCCTATGAACTGGACGCCCTGCCCTGGACGCTGCGCTGGAATGCCTGGCTGATGAGCCATGCGGTCTGGATGTATGTCAGCGGTGCTGCTGAGACCGTCGTCTCGGCCTTCTTTCGACCGCCGCTTCGTCGGGGCTGGGAACACGTCAAGCAGGTCGGCCCCCTGCTCCGGCGGGAGATCACTCAGGCTGAACCGAGCGACGGTGGCTATGTGCTGAGTTATCTCCGCCGGCACACGCCGTTCCGTGCGGTCGAGACCCTCGCCCGGTGTGGCCTGCCGGTGAAGGTCTACGGCCTCGGGGCTCGTGACCCGATCGGGTCGCTGTCGTTTCAGCCAATCAACGACCGGCAGTTTGCCGCCGATCTTGCCGGCTGCAGGGCTGTTGTTTCGGCTGCCGGCAACCAGCTGATCGGTGAGGCGATCCACCTCGGCAAACCGCTGCTCGTGCTGCCCGAACGGGCCCACGGTGAGCAGTCGATGAACAGCCATTTTCTGCGGGCCATGGGCTGTGGTGACTTTGTGCATCTGGAGGATGTCACGGTCGGCGATATTCGTCGATTTCTGGAGGGCAGCGATCGCTACGCCACCCCGCTTGCCAACCTGGTCGGCACGATGGACGGCACTCCGCGGGTGCTAGAGATCATCCAACACTGGCTGAGCCAGCGTCTCAGCGATGCTGCCTGAAAGCCCACCGGCAGATCGAGTGCCGCTGCTTCGCTCCGGCTCCGTCAGCCCCGCAGAAGTCTCGCAATGGTCGGCAGGAGGGCCCGGATGGCCCGGCCCCGGTGGCTGATCAGGGCTTTGACCGCCGGTGCGAGCTGGCCGAAGGTGCGGTGATATTCAGGCACCATGAAATAGGGGTCGTAGCCAAAGCCACCCGCTCCAGAGGCGGCCTCGGTAATCCGGCCGCAGCAGCGGCCCGAGCCGGTGGCCCGGATCGTTCCCGTTGGATCGGCCAGGGCGGCATGGCAGGCGTAGTGAGCGGTTCGGGCCGGGCCGGGGATCCCTGCCAGCTGTTCCAGCAGCAGGGTGTTGTTGGCCGCAGCGGTTGCCGCCGGTCCGGAGAATCTGGCTGAATAGACCCCTGGGGCGCCCTCCAAGGCATCGACCACCAGGCCGCTGTCCTCACCGAGCACCCACTGCCCCAGGGCACGGGCCTGCTGGCTTGCCTTGAGTGCAGCGTTTGCCGCGAAGGTGGTTCCCGTTTCATCGACCTCGAGGGCCGCGGGAAAGTCGGCAAGCGACCGGCAGCTGATGCCATACGGTTCAAGCAATGGCGTCAGTTCACGTTTTTTGCCGGCATTGGTTGTGCCCAGCACAAGGATCGGACCGGCGGAACGTGGCATGACAATGGTCGCTGCGGCAGTGAAGGCGGCCGCCGCCGCCGCCCGTGGCGACCGCTAGCGTCGGCCAATCGGCAGCCTGGGCACATCGACCGGCCGGGGCTGCAGATCCAGCAGAATACCCTCGATCCGCTTCGGAAGAATGGTACCGGCTGCCAGCTTTTCTTGATCGGGGCCGAGCGTGGTGGTGATGCGCACCAGTTCGGGGTGCGGCTGGCTGGAACCGTCCTGTTGTTCAATCATCAACTGGGAAAGACTGCCGACGCAGACCATGCTCGATTCACGGTCGTGAAACTCCCAGGCCTGCCAGCCCTGCCGCCGCAGGGCTGCGGTGAGCCGGTGGGCCTTTTCAGCCGCCTGTACCAGCCGGCTTTCAAACCCGGCCTCCTCGGCCGCCGCCTGATCCTGGTCGGCGAAGGTGCCCGCTCCGGTGAAGGTGGCGACCCGCACGCTGTACCGGCCCGGGCAGTTGAGCAGGCTGTGCTCAACATCGGCATTGATCCCAATCACGAACTCGTCAAGCTGCGGACGATTGAAGTAGTCCTCGGGCAGCAGTGGATTGGGAATCATGAAGGCGAGTCGCATCGGACCCCTACCGGCCTGTTTGTCGAGGCCGATCATCCGGCGGAAGTCGGCAAAGGCGCGGCTCTTGCCCTGCCCCTCCATGAGGGCCTCGGGCTGGAGGTTTTTGATCGTGGTGAGGGTCTTCTGGGCCCGGCTGTCATCGCAGGAGGCGAAGTCACCGACCATCACCGCCACTTCGACCACCTGTTGGGAGTTGGCGTACCGCATCCGCTTGGGGCTGCCATCGGGATTCAGCCCGAGCCCCCGCTGCGCCCCGGTAAAGTCGAAGGCCTGCTCGTGGGTGTAGGCCTGCATGCTGAAGCGGCCACGAAGCTCCTGCACGAGGCGGCGGGCGTCATCCCGGGCACCAGCGCCCCGAAACGTCGTGGCCAGGACAAGCCAGGGGCCATCCCGCTCCGACAGCGGAAACATCGCCTGTGGGTCGATTTTCTGTTTCGTGAACCAGGTCGTTGGGAGCCAGCCGCTCTGGGCCTGCACCGGTGCTGGCCGGCTGGTGGTCGGCAGGCCGATCAGCAGCAGGAGCAACAGATGCCGGAGCGACGATCGCAGGCGGTGGCGTGACACGGCAGCGGTGGTGACAGATGGGGTGAATCGGTGATCTGAAGAACGACAACGGACAATAGCAGCCGATCAGCGGCTCAACGAGAGGAGTTTTGCCCGCCGCGAGACGCCCGCTGCCGGCCAGCCGCAGCAATCCGGGTAAGATGAGAAAGTTGGCCAGCCACAGTCGGTGGCCGGCCGTGTCTTGCGAAGGCAGCAGCATGGAGCCAGATCGAGTGCCCCCCGCCGGCGAACGCGGCGGCAGTGCCCGAAGGGGGATGGGGCTGGTGAAGGCGGGACTGCTCGTCGGCTGGTTGGCCCTCCTCGTACTGCCGCCGGCGGTGCTCTGGAACATCCGCGATCGATGGCTGGCCGATCTCGACCGCCCGGCAATTCAGGCCAACTGGGATCGTTTCCGCAGTGACATGAAGGCCCAGTCGGATCAAAGCGGTCCGGTGCAGCACAAGGTGCCGAAGAGCGCTGAGCCCCCGCTGCGGGTTTGGCTGCGGGACTACTTTTGGCTGGCCGTTGCCGCCTGGGGCGTGCTGGGGACGACGCTCTATGCGTTTGTGAGCATGGTGGTTTTAGGGCTCCTGTCGCCGGCAGCCGCCGGCAGCCGGCGACTACTTCCCCAGGATGAACCGGGCGGTCACCGCGACGCTGACAAACAGGATCAGCGTGATTCCAAGCACACCAAGCAGTGAAAACACGACGCAAACCTCTCTCAATTCGGACCGTTGCCGCCGGCTCCCGGCCGCAGTCCGCGGATGGTAGCAGAGCGGCCCAGCCGGCCGCCATCGCGATCAGCTGGACCGGTTCACCCGCGGCGGGCCGGGCCCGTGGCCCGTCCGCCAGCCAGCCGGTTGCTGCGGATTACCGACCGAAGAGGTCGTCCGAGACGGTGTTCCGCGCGACCCGCCCGACGTCGTCGAGGGTCCGCCGCTGCCCCACCGTATGCCAGGGGGTGACGTCGGCCAGTTCCGGCATGATCTCGAGAATCTGCTCAATCAACTGGCCGACCAGCCGGCTGGCCTGCCCCTGATCACCGACCTGTTCCCTGATCGCGGCGACGGTTTTCATCAGCTTGACCATTCTCGACCGGGCCAACACCGGGCCAGAGAGCTGTCCCTCGCCCTCTTCGAGGAGATCGGCCAGCGGCACGTCGAGCACCTGCTGCCAACGGAGCAGATCGGAGATCCGCAGGTCGGTATCAGGCTGCTCCTGCCGTCTGATTACGGTCATCTCGATCCCGAGCCGGCGGGCCACGTTCCGCAGAGTGACGCCCTGCTGCTGCCGCACCTCGTCGATTCGGTGCAGCCGCCGCGACCGTGACCGCCGCGAACCGGGATTGCCGCCAACGGGTCGCCGCCTGAGTTGCTGCGGGGCCTGGGATTGGGCCGCCCTGCAGTCGGCCTCGGCCCGGGCGACGTCGGAATAGGAAGTATCGGCCACCGCCAGGGGGTTCTGGTAGCAGTCCTCCCGGTCGTCATATTCCTCGTGGCGATCGACTCGACATGGAACCGTAGCCATCGTTCTCTCCTTCTCGTGAGCAGACCGGGGAGACTCTTCAGTGAGACCCCCTCGGCGACATCGACGGCAGCTCTGCTCTTACCCACTCCCCCCGCGTCAGTGCGCAGCATCGGCTGGCACTAAACCATCGGGAGATTGTGAGCGTGAGAAGAGTCAGCCGCAGTTGCTCACCAGATCGGACCATGCCTTGCCCGCATGTCCGGCTGGTGAAACCATACCCTCGCGGCGTCATCGAGAAAAGGGCTGGCTGATGTGTGGATATCGGCCAGCTCCGTTCCCGTCCTGCTGCGAGGCCTCCTCAGGTGCGGCGTCTTTGCTGTGCTCGTTCTACGGAGGCGGGCGGCAAACCGTTCGCCCGCCGCACGATTTTTTTCGCCCCCGGCACTGGGTGGCAGGGGCGGGCGACATTCGCCCGCCGCTATAGTGGATGCGGACAGTTGGTACCACAGTGGACCCCGTCCGAAGCCGGCCAGCAGGAGCGTCAATGTCCTCATCAGATTCTCATTCCCCAGCCGCAGCAGAGCTTTCCTGGGCCGATTTCGGCTGTCAGGATGAGCTGCTCGTCACCGGCGCCGATGCTGTGACATTCATCGAGAACTTCACGACGGCAAAGGTCACCGCCCTCGAGCCGGGCACCGGCTGTGAAGGCTTCTTTTGTGATGTCCGGGGTTGGGTGCTCGACCTCGCCCTGATCCGGCGGACTGCCGCCGGTCTGCTGCTTTGCGTTGCTCCGGGGCGGGCGGCGCCGCTGCGCGACCATCTCGACCGTTACCACATCAGGGAGAAGCTGGAACTAATCGATCACAGTGGTGGTGTGGCCAGCCTGTTGCTCGCCGGACCGCTGGCCCGCGACTGGCTGGAAGAGCGGTTCGATCAGCCCCTGCCGGTGTCGCAGTTGCAGTTCGCCGACGGATTGCTCGCCGTCGACGGGGCCGGGGCAGAGCCGGTCGCTGTGCGGCTGACCCTGATCGACTGGTACGGGCCGGGCGGATACCTGCTGGAAACGCAGGCTGGTGAGCAACTGGCTGCGGCACTCGGCGCCATGGGCCTGCCGCAGGCAGCGGCCGAGACGGTGACGGCCCGGCGAATCCGGTGTGGCCGGCCGCTGGCGGGGGATATTCCGGAGAAGACCCTGCCTCAGGAGCTTGGCCTTGATGAGCGTGCCATCTGCTTCAGCAAAGGCTGTTACCTCGGACAGGAGACGGTGGCCCGACTCGATGCCCTCGGCCATGTCAACCGGCGGCTGACCTGCCTGGCTGTTTCGGGAGACGACCCCATCTCGCCCGGGGCTCCCGTCGCCAGCGATGGCAGTCCGGTGGCAACGGTTAGTTCCGCGGCGCCGGCGATCGAGGGGGGGGGCTGGCTGGCCCTGGCGATCGTGCCACTGAAGGCGGTGGCCGCAGCCGCATCATTGACTGTTGACGGTCGGACGGCAGTACCCCGACCTTTCACCACCGAACCGGAGGCCAATCCCGCATGACCACCACCGATCCGAACCAGGCCGGTGCGGCCGACGGGGAACTTCTGCTTGAGACCCGCAGGTTTCGGGTTCTTCGGGTGCAAGAGGTCTGTCGCGATGGCAGCCTGCGACCGCGGGAGGTGATCGAGCATCCCGGTAGTGTGGCAATCGTGCCACTTGTTGATGCTGACCATGTCTGCCTGATTGAGGTCTTTCGGCGGGCGGTCGGCCGTACCCTCCTCGAGATTCCAGCCGGAACACTCGACCGGGTTGAATCACTTGCCGAGGCCGCCGCCCGGGAGTTGATGGAGGAGACCGGCTATCGGGCGGCACGCCTCGAGCCGATCGGGGGGCTCTGGATGTCACCGGGCATCCTCCGGGAACGAATGCATCTGTTCATCGCCAGCGGTCTCCAGCCGGGGCCGCAGGCACTTGAGCCAGGCGAGACGATCGAGCCTCGAGTGGTCGCCTGGGACGAGGCGCTGACGATGTGCCGGGATGGCCGGATTGAGGATGCCAAGACCGTGGCGGCCCTGCTGCTCACCGCCCAGCGGGGGAAGGCGTCGCGGCCCGGCTGACTGCGCCATCCGTCGGATTCCGACGGTCCAGCAGAAACAGTCCGCCCCCAATCAGCCCCGTCACAATCGTGGCGAAGAACCAGAGCAGGCCGATGGCGACTGCCTGCTCCTTGCCGACGCCCCAGGGAGCCAGCAGCAGGGCCATGCCCCCCTCCCGGACGCCGACACCGTTGATGCTCACCGGCAGCACCATCGCCAGTGAAATCAGAGGCACTACCGAAAACCAGATGCCCAGGTTGAGCGAGACCCCGATTCCCTGAGCCAACAAGGCAACCGAGACCGAGGCCCCAATCTGGACGATCAGGCTCCAGCCGATTGCCTGGGTCATCAGGTGGGGACGTTGTTGATACGGCAGCAGTTGGCCGACGAACTGCCGTAGCCGATGTTGCAGCGGCAGCAGATCGAGCAGCCGGTCGAGGCTGCCGACGGCCAGTCGAAAGCAGACGATCACGGTGACCAGCAGGGCCAGCCCGAGTGCAAGGGTCGCGGCAGGCGCGAGGGCAAACTTGATCGCCAGCAGGGCGGCACCGGCAAGCACACCGAGTGCCGACACCCCGGCGAGGCGATCGGCCAGAATCGTGCAGCCGGCCAGCAGCCGGCCCCGGGTTGTCTCGGACAGCCGATAGGCCTTGACCACGTCCCCACCAATCGATGATGGCAGGCAGAGGCTGAAGAAGACCCCTTCGAAGAATCGCCAGACGAATGCAGCTGTTGAATGCTGAAAGCCGATGGGCCGGGCCAGGGCCGACCAGCGGATACCGGCGACCACCTGAATGCCGACCGCAGTGGCAATGCCAGCGGTGAACCACCGCCAGTCGAGGGATTCCAGGAGGGTTTGCAACGAACGCCAGTCGATGCCTCGGAGGACAAAGGCCATCAGGCCGAGAGTGGCCGCGGCCCGCAGGCCGATACCGGCCCAGCCTGGCAGCCGGGAGCGGCCGGTCGGCGTCATCGCGGCGTCACCGGGGAGCGGCTGGGGGGACAGATTCTGGGAATGCGGTGGCATGGCGGTAGCGGCGAACGGGTAGCCGCACCCTCCGTAGGCGTGTTCAGGCCACCACACGTCAGTTTCTTGCGGGCAGGTGGTACTGTATCAAAAGCTGGGTGTCGAGCCCTGCCCGCCCCCCCTGTCCTCCGCCGACATCGACGTCATTTGGATCTGCACCCATGCGTTGGGAATCGTTTGTGGTCGGCGCCGTCGGGCTGTCGCTGATTGACCTGGCGGCGGTCGTTTTTTTGGTGGTCTTTGGGGCAAACCTCGGAAGTTTCCTCAA
This sequence comes from uncultured Pirellulales bacterium, assembly GCA_965662195.1. Lineage (GTDB taxonomy): Bacteria > Planctomycetota > Planctomycetia > Pirellulales > UBA1268 > UBA1268. The sequence continues at coordinate 43,677 of CBFIHA010000002.1, read as the reverse complement.
TGTTGTTGCCTACCGGGTGCCGCAGGGCATGTCGGTTGTCTTTGGCGGCTCGCATTGCCCCGTCTGCGGCCGGCCCATCCGGCCCTGGCACAACCTGCCCGTCGTCGGCTGGCTCATGCTTGGCGGGCGGTGCCGGGACTGCCTGGTCGTGATCCCGCGCCGCTATCCGCTCGTCGAGGCGATGGCGGCGGTGGTGATCGGGTCGGTCACAGCGGTCGAACTGTTGTCGGGGGGGATCAATCTGCCAGCGGGCAACCAGGTGACCCAGGAGCTCTGGTGGCGGGGCGTCGATGGATTGTTGCTGCGGCCCAACTGGAGGCTGGTGGCAATCTGCCTGCTGCATGTCACGGGCCTGGCGACCCTGCTGGCCTGGGCGTTGATCGAGCGGGATCGCCAGCGGCTCCCGGGGGGCTGGTGGCTGGGCACGCTGCTCCTGCTGCTCCTTTCACAGATGGCCTTTCCCTGGTTACAGCCGGCCAGCCTGACGGTCCTTGGGGACCGGCTGAATCTGGTGGCGACCGAGCCGCTCCCTGCCTGGCAGGCTGCGGGGGTGGTCGGCCTGATCGGAATGCTCACCGGCTGGTTGCTTGGAGTGCTGCTGCAGGAACTGCGGCTGACGGGCGGTCTGGCGCGACAGGGCCTGGCCCTGGTCGGTGGCCTCTGCGGCTGGCAAGCAACCCTGACGACGACGGCGGTCTGGTTTGTCATGAGCATCGTGCGGATCGGCCTGGCGCGTGTGGTGGCGGCGGCCACCCGGGTGAGGCTGCCGCCCGACCGGGATGACTGGCTGGCGATCCCCCGGCTGCTGCTGGCTGACCTCGTGGCCGCCCTGACGCTGCAGCTACTCGCCTGGCGGTGGCTGGACGGATTGGCCAATGGCCTGTTTGAACGCCTGGTGCTGACCGTTTGGTGAGCAGGAAGCCCGGCTCACTCAGCCAGTGGCTGGAGGCCGCCGTGGGCCAGCACGAAGCTGCGGGTCCGCGTGGCACCGTCGAAGCGGACCACGCCGATGGCCCGCGGGCCGCTGCCACTGATCCGCTCGAGGGTGCCCGACCCATAGGTCTCATGCGCCACGCGTTCTCCGGCCTGGAGGGCGGGCGGCTGTGCCGGGGCCCCGAGTTCGGAGGCCAGCCGGATGGCCCGATCGGCGGCCCGCCGCTTCCGCCCGACTGGCTGCGGCGCGGGCGGTTGAACTGATGCCAGCTCGACAGCGTCGCCATCGACCTCGAGGATCAGGCCGTCCGATCGTTCCAGCCGGGCAGCCGGTGAATCACCGGGATATTCAACCGGCAGATCATCGGCTGTCTCCGGGTGACTCTCAAAGCAGTCGGCAAACGGGTCGGCCTGCTCAACATGCCAGTCAGCATCGTCGGCAGCGCCACTGGCCTGCCCCAGCGCCGGGGCCTCCGGACCGGTCAGGAGGGTTTCCGCACCGAGCATTTCAGTTAAGAAGATACTTGGTGCCGAAATCCGGCGGCTCCCGCGGTAGTCACGGATGCGGGCCGCACTGGCATGCACCTCCTGTTGCCCGCGGGTGATGCCGACGAAGACCAGCCGTCGTTCCTCCTCCAACTGGTCGTCGTCATGAAGGCTCCGCTCATGGGGCAGGATGCCATCTTCCAGGGCAATCATGTAGACGACCGGGAACTCCAGTCCCTTGCAGGCATGAAAGGTCATCAGGGCCACCTGGTTGCCGGCCGGATCCCAGATGTCGGTGTCGGCCACCAGCGCGGTCTGTTCAAGAAACTGGCCCAGTGGATCGTCATCCGGCAGGGCCGCGGTGAAGGACTCATCGACCTGTCGGGCGGCGGTCACCAGTTCCTCGACATTGGCCAGCCGCTCGTCCCCCTCTTCCTCCTGTTCGGCGGCGAGCAGTGCCCGGTAGCCGGTGCGGTCAAGAATCGCTTCGACCAGCGGCGCGACCGTACCGCCGCTCTGCCGCTGCAGCTGTTGCAGGGAGTCAACCAGTTCACCGAACTGGGCATAAGCCTTCACCGCCCGCTTTGAGAGACCGGGCACGGCCGCTGCCTGCCGGGTCGCCTCCAGCCGGGAAAGGCCCTGCTGTTCGGCCCAGGCGGCCAGCCGATCGAGGGACTGCTTGCCGATGCCCCGCGGGGGCACGTTGACGATTCGCAGCAATGCCTCGTCGTCGCGGGGGTTCTTCAGCAGCCGCAGCCAGGCAACCACGTCGCGGACTTCACGCCGCTTGAAGAACTCAAGCCCCCGGATCAGCTGGTAGGGCAGTTGCCGATTCCGCAGCGCGACCTCCAGCGATCGCGAGAGGGCGTTGGTACGAAACAGGATGCAGAAGTCTCGGGGCTGGCGGCTGCCGGCGGTGACGGCCGTGGCGATCTCGTCGGCGATCCGATCGGCCTCTTCGTGGCTGGTGCTGTCGAGCACGATCCGCACCTGCGTTCCCGGTTCGGCGTCAGTGGCCAGCCGCTTCGGTTTCCGGCGGGTGTTGTGGGCGATCACCCGATCGGCGGTACCGAGGATGTTGGCGGTGCTGCGATAGTTCTGCTCGAGGGTGACGACCGTGGCAGTGGGATAGTCGCGTTCGAATTCCAGGATGTTGCGAATGCTCGCCCCCCGCCAGCCGTAGATCGCCTGGTCAGGGTCGCCGGTGACTGCCAGGTTCTGATGGTCGAGCGACAGCCCCCGGAGGATGCAGTATTGGACGGCGTTGGTGTCTTGGTATTCATCGACCAGCATCCAGCGATACCGGGCATCGAGCTGCCGACGGAGATCGGGGTTATCGAGCAGCAACCGGGCGATGTGAACGAGCAGGTCATCAAAGTCGACCGAGTTGGCATCCAGCAGCATCTCCTGGTACAGCGGCCAGAGCCGGGCCACAACCTCGTCAGCCGGCCGGCCCCAGCGGGGCTCGAAGGTTTCCGGAGTCAGCAGGTCGTTCTTGGCGCGGCTGATCGTGCCGGCGATCCGGCCGATCGGCGTATGGGTCAGGGACAGGCCGAGTCGCTTGGCGGCCCGCTTCATGACTGCCTGCGAGTCATCGGGGTCGAGGATCGAATAGTCACTGGTCAGTCCGACGAGGCGGGCCTGGGACCGTAAGAGCCGTGCAGCAAAGCGATGGAAGGTGCCCATCTCGACCGGCTGGGGGCCAACCAGATCGGTCACCCGCCGCCGCATCTCGTCTGCAGCCTTGTTCGTGAAGGTGAGCGCCACGATCTGATGCGCGGGAACACCCTCCGTGATCAGGTTAGCCACCCGGTGGGTGACAACACGGGTCTTGCCGCTGCCGGGGCCTGCCAGCACCAGTAGCGGTCCCTCGACGTGGGTTGCCGCCTGGTGCTGACTCAGGTTGAGAGATTCGAGGGAGATTTGCCGCACGGCACCGAAAAGCTGTCGACCGAGGAGGAAAGGAATCTGGCCCGACCCGGACCAAAGCGGCTCCGGGAATGCACCTGACGGGACATTGGTCGGTCATAAGTTGTGAGAATTGAGTATATTCCGACACGGCGCCGATTGGGACACGCAGTGTCCCGGCCGGTGGCCAGCGACGGCAGGTAGGCCGTCGCCTGTGATTGGCGGGCTTCCCCCGGTGTGTTCCGGGGGACCCGGTTCAGACCACCACCCATGCTGCACGGGAGGGACCCCATGCCCAGGATCGCGTACAAGAGCCTGACGAAGTCGGATGAACTGGCGGAGAAACTCGAGATGAGTACCGCCGAAATTGGTCTGTCCGTCCGCACGACGAACTGCCTCGAAGAGAAGGGCATCTTTACGGTGCATGACCTGCTCAACTGCACCAGGGCCGATTTGTTGAGCATCTCCAACTTTGGTGAGAAAACGTTGGAAGAGGTCTACAAGGCCCTGGAGAAGATCGGTTTTTTTCGCAAGCAGACGGCGGCTGACGATATCGTGGTCACCCGGAAAGCGGTCATCTCGGACCTGCCCTAGCGACCGCGGAGACGGCTAGGAGGGCACGGCAATCAGCTGCGGGGCGGTCCCTCCGGTGAATGCCTGAGCCGGAGGGTTCAACACGCCGCTTGCGGCCCCGAGGAACAGCATTGCCAGCCCGGGCTTTTTTCGAGTCGGGCAACACCCGAAAACGCCGAGGGTTTTCGGGGTTGCCAAACGCCGCGTCGGGCGGCGGTAGGATTTTTTTGAGGTCTGAACGGATGACCGGGAGAAGCGGGCGTGAGGCTGCCCACGTTTTTCAGTAAGAAGCGAGGCGAACGCCGCACGGGTTCACCCGCCTGGGGCTCGTTCGGTGAAGGCTCGTTTTACGCCGGACTCCTGGTTGCGGGGCTGTTTCTTGGCGGGTTGATGCTCACCGGCGTGGCGGTTCCGGAGTGGCGGATCAACAACCATTTCGTCGCGGTCGAGGGACGATTGGTTGGCAAGGGGATCGCCCACCACACGACCACCGACCTCTTCGGTGGGCGGCGGCAGTCCTGGCGTCCGGCGGTGCTGCTGGAGTATCGGGTGGATGAAGTCCCGATGCGGACCTGGCACACGGGCGGTCGGGGTGAGGCGACGACCGATCGACAGCTTGCCCTTGACCTGTTGGAGGGCTGGCGACTGGGCCAGCCCGTGCGGTGCTGGTATGACCCCAACTGTATCGACACGGTGGTGTTGAAGCGGGGCTACAACTGGTGGCTGTGGCTGCTCACGCTCCTGCTGCCCGGGGCATTGGTGGCGTTTGGAGCATCTGGACTGGTTCGGGCTGCCGGTGCCTGGGGCCGATCGGAGGAACGCCAGGCTGCCGAGATCGGTCGGCTGCTCCAACCGCTGGTGCGGTCCTCGCCCGACGAGGTGGGCTTTCCGACCGTTCCCCCCTGTGACAACCTGGTCAACTCACCGGGCACCATCCAGCGGTTCCGGCTGCCAACCGAAAGCCCCGAGGCCTGGTCATTGGTTGGTTCGGGGCTCTTTGCCGGCCTCTGGAATGCGGTGGTTGTGGTGCTGGCGGTGGCCGCCGGTCTCGACCTGGCCGGCGGACGGACCGACTGGTGGCTGTTCGGGCTGTTGGCACCCTTCGCGCTGATCGGCCTGGTGGCGATCGGCCTGTTTCTGCGGCGGTTGCTGCTGGCGACCGCCGTCGGACCGACCCATCTGGAGATTTCGGATCATCCTTTACGGCCGGGGGGGAGGTATGACGTGCACCTTTCGCAGGGCGGGTCCGTATCGTTCCGACGACTCGAACTTGTGCTGGAGTTGGAAGAGCAGGCCACCTACCAGCAAGGTACTGACGTCCGAACCGAAAAGCAGGTGGTCTGGCGGGAGTCGATCCGTCGCTGGGACCGGGTGGAGCCGGCGGGCGGCACGCCATTTGAGGCTGACGTGCAGGTCCAGGTGCCAGTTCGGGCGATGCACTCCTTTCGTTCGGCCCACAATGGGGTCGGCTGGCGGCTGGTGCTCCGCGGGGTCCCGGACCGCTGGCCGGCTTTTCTGCGGGTTTTTCCGCTGGTGATTGTTCCAGCCGAGGCTGCCGCGGCGGCCGGCGGCTGGGCCCGGCCGGGGCGGGAGGTGGCATCATGAACGACCGGGCGGCTGCCGGCGAGGCGATGCGACTACCCGTGGGGCCTGCTGCTCAGCCACGGATCGTGGTGACTTTTCTGGCCGACCGGGCCGAGTACGCCCCCGGTGATGTTCTGCATCCGCGGTACCGGGTGGAGGCTGTCGATCCCACCACGATCACCGCCATCGAGCGATCGGTTGTCTGGTACACCGAGGGCAAGGGGGAAGAGGACTTCGGTGTTGTCTTTTTCGACCGGTTGGTCGCTGACCGGTCCGGCATCGCCGCCGGCAAGCCAGCAGACCCGGACATGAATGACTGGCAGAGCGGCAGTTTCAGCACCCGGCTGCCGCCCAGTCCGCTTTCGTACGAAGGTCTGATCGTGAAGATCAGATGGTGCGTTCGGGTGCGGCTGTTCTTTGCCGGTGGGCGGGACTTTGTCTCGGAGCATGTCTTCTTTGTGGGTGACATTCCGGTGGCCCGGCCGCTGGAGCTGGCTGTCCCATGACAGACCGCCGGCCCTGCAGTAACCCGTTTGCGACCCGCCATACCCGGCCGGGTGTGCTTTCCTGGCAGCCTGTGACCGACGCCCCCGAAGTGCTGCTCCAACGGCTAGAGCAGCTGGGTGGCCGGGGGGCGATCTGCGGCCCGCACGGTAGCGGTAAGTCAACGCTTTTGCGGCATCTGGCAGCGGCCGCTGCCGGCCGTGGCAGGCCGACCCGCTTGGTTGCCCTCAGGTCGAAGGCCGACTTTGGGCGGGCCCTGGCGGCGATTGTTGCAACGGCCGGGCGGGGACATTGGCTCGGTATCGACAGCTGGGAAAAGCTTGGTCCCGCCGGTCATCCGCTTGCCTGGCTGGCTGCGCAGCGGGGTGGCCAGATTGTGGTCACCACGCACCAGCCGACAGCCTCCTGGCCGGTTCTCCTGAACATTCGGCCGGACGAAGAAACCTTTCACCGGTTGGTGACCCATCTCCTCAGGCAGGCTGATGGCTGCCTCAACTCGGCAGCTGTGTTTGATCCCCCACAACTCAGCGCGGTCTTTCGGCGGCATCAGGGCAACTTTCGGGAAGCCTTCTTCGAGCTCTACGACTGCTTCGAACAGGCCACCCGCCACCCAGCCAGGTCTGAGTGAGCAGAGCCCAGGCTGGGCGGAGTGAACGTCTGGCGTCGGAACATGGCCAGCTCCGCCCCACCCAGAGTGGAGCTCCACTGCGAACGGCACCTGCCGTGCCGAACAGCAGTGCCATGAATGGCTCCGTCGACGGACGGCTCGATGGCAAAACCTGTCCGGTTGGAACGGCTGGACGGCGTGTGACGACTATGCCTGGCCCAAAAAGAATTTTCAGGAAGTGAATCCCAGTTTTTTCCGGGCGGTACCTTCAGACCGCAACCTACGTTAGGGGTGAAGACGTGAGAACCCGGCATGTTTGCCTGACCCGTCGATTCCGACTCAAGGAGAGTGCGATGCGTTCGCGGCGAGTTTCAATCGGTGCCCTGCTGTTTGCCGGAGCGCTCTGTGGAGGTCCTTCAGTCGCCGAGGCGCAGTGCTGCCTATCCAGCCTGTTCTCCGGGACCGGCTGCGGCTGCTTCAGGAAGGCTGCACCTGCCTACGCGGTTGCACCGGTGCCGGCACCACCACCGGTCGCCGCCGTTGTTGCACCAGCCGCCCCGCCCCCCCCACCACAGCCGGTCATGGTGCCGGTGCAGCAGGTGAGCTACGTTCCCGAGACGACGTACCAGACCCAGTACAAGTGCGTGCCTGTCACCTGCTACCGGCCAATCTGTGAGATCGATCCCTGCACCGGCTGCGCGGTTGAATGCATGGAATTGGTCACCAACTACGTCCAGCAACCGGTCAGCGTGCCGGTCACCCAGTACCGGGCGGTCTACACCACCAAGTATGTCCAGATGCAGCCCGGAGCAAACCCGCAGGCCTATGGGGCCGCCGCGTTCACCGCACCCAATGCAGCGGGTGCCGCCGCCAGTCCCTTCGCCGCACCACAAACGACTCCTCAGGCCTGGGGGGCCGCCGGAAGCACCGCTGCCCCGGCGGTGCCGACCCAGCAACCGGTTCTGCCGCCGGCCACCGGTGGAGCCACCTACCAGCAGCAGATCGTGCCCCAGAGTGGCAACTATGTCTCTCCCCAGGCGCCAGTTCAGCCGCAGCCGACCAGCCCGCCGGTGCTCGCTCCGGCACCATCATTGAAGCCGATCCCCGAACTCTCGCAGCAGCCCGGTCAGCAGGCGGCCGGCCAGCAGCCTCAGCGGAACGCCAACGGAAACGACGGGCAGTCGCCGGTGGACCGGGAAAATGGTGTTCGTGGTGGCAACCGAGGCCAAGACGGTATCCCACAACAGCAGCAGGCCCCGGCAGCGACGCCACCCCCCTCCCTGCGGCCGATTCCGCCGGCGAGCAGTGGCCCGACGAGTGGCAGCCGCAGTTCGTACGGTACGCCGCTGCGCGGCGACAGTGAAATGCCGGTCCTGCCCGGGAATGGGCCGAGCAGCTCAACTCGGGCGTTTCCGAAGTTGCTGGAACCGACCGGCCACACTACCTCGTGGCGGCCGACCCGGGCCACGGCACCAGCTGCCCGGGCCGAGTGGCAGCCGGCGTTCACGCAGGCTCCCGCTGGTCCGTATGCTCAAGGGTGGCAGCCGTCCTATCCGACGGCTGCGCTTCCCACCCGTGTCCAGGAATAGTGAGCTTCCGTGAGCAACGCCGAGATCGCCGCCGTCTTTGATCATGTCGCCGATCTCCTCGAATACCAAGGCAGCAACGTGTTCCGGGTGCGGGCCTACCGGAACGCCGCCCGGCAGGTGAAGGGAACGGTCGAGCCGCTGGCGGCGATCCGTCAATCAGCGGACCGTTCGCTCACCGATCTTGAGGGCATTGGCAAGGACCTGGCAGCCAAGATCGAGACGCTGCTGGGCGGCCAGCAGCTTCCGCTGCTTGAGCAGCTTGAGGCAGAGGTGCCGCAGGTTGTGTTCGATCTGATGCGGGTGCCGGGCCTGGGGCCGAAGAAGGTCAAGCAGTTGGTTGATTCATTGACGATCAACTCACTTGACGATTTAGCTGACGCCTGTCGGGCAGGACGGGTTCGCGACGTGAAAGGCTTCGGCGCAAAGACCGAGTCGGCCATCCTGGCCAACCTCGCCTTCGCCCAGGATCCGGAACACAGCCGGCTGCTCTGGAATGAGGCCGACGCGATCGTGCAGGAACTCCTTGCCTGGATGCGGCAATGCCCGGTGGCCCGGCGGGTCGAGGCGGCCGGCAGTTGGCGGCGGGGCCGCGAGACGGTCGGTGACATTGATCTGTTGGCTGAAAGTGATGAGCCGGGAACGGTGATGGACCACCTGGTCGCCTGGGAGTCGGCGGGTGATGTGCTGCTGCGGGGCGAGACCAAGACCAGTATTCGCGGGCCACGGGATGTGCAGATTGATCTCCGGGTTGTCCGGGGAGAGTCGTTCGGCGCAGCCTGGCAGTATTTCACGGGATCGAAAGAGCACAATGTGCGGCTGCGGGGCCGGGCCCGCGACCGGGGACTGTCGATCAATGAATATGGTGTGACCCGGCTCGACGGGGCCTCCACCCCGCTGGCTGGGGCCACCGAGGCCGAGGTCTACGAGGCGGTGGGCCTGCCCTGGATTCCACCGGAACTCCGCGAAGGACGGGGCGAGTTTGACCTGGCCGCAGCCGGCAACCTGCCCGACCTGGTCACCCTCGATGACATCCGTGGCGACCTGCACATGCATACCACCGCTACCGACGGCGAGGCGACGCTCTCCGAAATGGTTGCCGCGGCGATCGACCGGGGGCTCTCCTACATCGCCATCACCGATCATGGCAAGCGGGTGACGATGGCCCACGGGCTCGATGAGAAACGGCTCCGAAAGCAATGGCGGGACATCGACCGACTCAACGAATCGCTCGCCAGCGATGGCAAGCCGCCCCTGGTGGTGCTCAAGGGCATCGAGGTCGACATGCTTGAGAAGGGGGGACTCGATCTGCCCGATGATCTGCTGGCCGAGGCTGACTGGGTCGTGGCCAGTCTGCACTACGGCCAGCAGCAGTCCCGTGAACAGATCACCGCCCGGATCCTCGAGGCAATCAACAACCCAGCCGTCTCCTGCATCGGCCACCCGACCGGCAGACTGATCAACCGTCGCCCGGCCTACGAGGTCGACATGCAGGAGGTGATCGAGGCGGCGGGAGCCACCGGCACCTGCCTTGAGATCAATGCCAACCCGTGGCGGCTGGATCTCGATGACACCCTTGCCGCCGCGGCCAAGCGAGCCGGGGCCATGCTCGCGATCTCGACTGATGCCCACTCAATCCATGGTCTCGACCTGATGCGGTGTGGCATTCTCCAGGCCCGCCGTGCCGGCTTGGAGGCGAAGGACATCGCCAACACCCGTACCCTCGCCGGCCTGCGGAAACTGCTGGCAAAGAACCGCAACGCCTGAGCCCACATCCCGGGCCGCGACCGCTACTCGGCGTCCCGCACGCAGCGGAAGCCGAGGTGATTACAGCCGGAAGAGACCTCACCCTTGCCCCGGGTGCCGAGGATGTAGCGGGAGCAATACTGCTCGGTGCAGAGAAACGATCCTCCCCGCTGCACCCGCTTGGGAATACCCGGTTCTTGAGGGTCGAAGCTGTCGGCTGGTCCCTGGGGATTAGCTGCGGAAAGATGGCCGGCGACCTGCTCAGCGTAGGTGTCGGGCCGGTACCAGTCGGCACACCACTCCCAGACATTGCCCGAGACATCGTACAGACCGTACCCGTTGGCGGGGTATTGGCCGACCGGAGCGACGCCAGGAAAGCCATCCTCGGCCGTGTTCTCAAACGGAAACCGGCCCTGCCAGGTGTTGGCCAACCAGCTGTCTGCGGGTCGAAATTCATTTCCCCAGGGATAGAGGCTGCCGGCTCGGCCACCGCGGGCGGCAAACTCCCACTCGGCCTCGGTTGGCAGCCGCTTGCCAGCCCAGGCGGCGTAGGCCTCGGCGTCCTCAAACGCCACATGGACGACGGGCAGGTCATCCTGGCCTTCGGTCGACGAGTCGGGGCCGAGTGGATGCCGCCAATTCGCCCCGGGGATGTACCGCCACCACTGCAGGTGATTCCCGAGGGGAACCTGGGTTGTTGGTGGGCTGAACACAATCGACCCGGCTACCAGATTCTCGGGCGGTGCCCCGGGAAAATCCTCCGGCCGCGGTGGCTTTTCGGCAACGGTGACGTAGCCGGTCTCCTCGACAAAGGCGGCGAACTGCCGGTTGGTCACCTCGGTGGTATCGATCCAGAAGCCATCAACGGTCGCCTCATGAATCGGTCGGGCGTCGGCCATCGGCTGATTCCCACCGTAGGGAAGGCCTCGGGGGTCGACGCAGCCGATCGAAAACCGGCCGCCGGGAATCCAGACCATCCCGTTGGGGGCCGGCTCCGGGGCCGGCTGCTTGGACGGAATGGTCGGGCTGAAGCCAAGTCCTGCACCGTCGTGGGATCCGGCAGCGACGCTGGCGGGCGGTTGACTGGCTGGCGGGGCGACCGCCAGCCGGGCAAGCCCCCAGAGCAGTCCGGCGGCAAGCACACCAAGTCCGATCAGGACCCCGGTCGAGTTGAGGAGCCGACCCGCCAGCGATGGACGGTTGGTGGAGGAGGCTGATTGGAACCGACCAGACGGGCTCATGACGTCACGGCTTTCCGAAACAGTCGCTTGAGTGTTTTCCTGCGATCGTTGGTCCACCAGGTGTCGAATCGGCGGCGGGCCAGGCGGGCCAACTGATGTTCTTCACGGCGAAGCGAGTCGACCAGTTCGAGGGTTGTGGCATCAAGCGGTTCACGGGTCAGCTGGGTGAAGCGATCGGCAGCTGCAGCATGATCGGTAAAGTCTCCGAGTGCCTCCTGCATATTTCTCAGCCGCTTCAGGCACCGATCTCGCGGCTGTGGGGAGAGGGCATCGGCGAATAGGTCGAGGCTGTACCGCAGCCGTTTGCCCAGGATCCGAAACTGATGAAGCTGGCTGGCCTTTCGGAACGGGCCGGCGGTGGTGAAAAACTTTCGGGCGACCAGTTGCAGCCGCTTGCGGGCAAAGCTTCCGTACCGAGGACGACCGGTTGCGGCGATCGCCTTCAGCAGCCGTTCTTGTCGGACCGGCCAGCCCCAGGCCACGAGTTCGGCCTGGCAATCACGGATCGGCCCACGGCTCCCGATCTGATGCTCGGTGAGCAGTTCGATCAGCTTTTCCGCCGCGGCTGCTGCCGGGGAAGCAGCAGTGGCAGCCGGCCACTGCTGCCGCAGCCGGTCGATCAGCACGTCAAGGTCGCGGGCTTCGCCGGCGGCCCGTCTGATCTGCCGGAGCCGTTGCCCGAATCGCTGCCGCCTTCCAGTCGGCAGCAGCGGTGCAAAGGCGGTGAGGGCGGCGAGTGATCGCCGGGTTGCCACCCGCAGCCGGTGAACGGCTTCTGGGCCAGCCAGCGGGTCACCCGCCTCACCGATCTCCCGCCAGACGACAGCGAGCCGTTCCCGCAATTTCGTGACCGCCACCGTCCCGGCGGGCCGGCCTGCTGCGGAGCCAGGTCGCTCTTCTGAGTGCTCGACATTGGCGACCTGAACCGCTGGTAGGGTGCGATCGGCCTCTGTGGCAGCCGGCGTCTTCATCGGATAACCCTCGCACCAAGCTTTTGAAGTTGCGCTGAGCGGAACCATACTCCGAGGAGCCCGAGCCGCGAGCCGAGGGAATGAGGTTCCTGAGTAAAAACGCGGCTCCCCTCAGCTTGCGTTTCGGGCTTCGAAGAATTGGCTTTTTTTGAAGGTAGACGCGCGGGCGCACCATCAAAGTGTACGCTCCGGGTTTTATCCTGCTGGTCAGCGCGAATCCGCAAGATTAACAAGCAATGCTGAGGGCATCCCGGCACTCGCTGAGGAAAGCCCAGCCTGGCTCGAGAACCGCCCGCCCGCTTAGAGCCCTTCGCTTGAACCTTCAGATGTCTCCGGTGAGTCACCAAAAATTTCCAGTCCCGGGCTGCCACCGGCCATCATCTCAGCCTCAGCTGCCAGATCTTCAGCGGTCGGCTCGGCCGCTTCCAGCAGTGGAAAGTCTCGGGCCAGCAGATCCTCGCGGTCGATTCGCAGGGCCTCGAGCGCTTCGGGCCGCACCCGAACCTCCGATGACTGGAAGGTATTGAACCCCGTCCCGGCCGGAATCAGGTGACCCAAGATGACATTTTCCTTGAGGCCCACCAGATTATCGAGTTTTCCAGCCAGTGCCGCCTCGGTCAACACCTTGGTCGTTTCCTGGAAACTGGCTGCCGAAATGAAGCTGGAACTCTGCACGCTCGCCTTGGTGATCCCCAGCAATTGGGTGCTGGCGGTGGCCGGCTTCGGCTTGCTGCCCTTAGCCGGACTGCCACCGAGTGCCTCGATGGTTTCATTCGTCTGGAGGAGCACCTCCTTGGGCACGATGCTGGCCACCTCGAACTCGCTGTCACCCTTATCGGTGATTCGCAGGCAGCCAGAGAGCCGATCGTTGGCCTGCCTGAATTCATGCTTGTCGAGCATGCTACCCGGAAGCAAGGTGGTGTCGCCGACGGTATCAATTCGAACCTTTCGCAGCATCTGCGAGACGATGATTTCAATGTGCTTGTCATCGATCTCCACCCGCTGGCTGCGGTAGACGTTCTGGATTTCCCGGACAAGGTAACGCTGTACCTCTTCTTCACCCGAGATTCGCAGGATGTCATGGGGCACGAGGGGACCGTCGACCAGTGCCTCGCCAGCCCGGACGATGTCCCCGGCATGGACCCGCATATGCTTGCCGTGGGTGATCAGGTGCTCTCGTTCAAGTCCTGAATCATTGCGGACGATGATCGTTCGCTTGCCCCGACGCTTTTCGCCACTGACCTCCACCTTGCCGTCGATCTCGGCCATGATCGCCGGATCCTTCGGCTTGCGGGCCTCAAAGATCTCGGTGACCCGGGGGAGACCGCCGGTGATGTCCTGCGTGCCACTGGCCTCGCGAGGTGTCTTGGCCAGCACATGCCCCGCCGCCACCTGTTCGCCGACATCAACCTCGATGTACGCCTTCTCGGGCAGGTAGTAGAAGTCGAGGATCTTTCCGGTGTCGTCCTCGAGGACGACCTGTGGATGGTAGACCCCCTTGTGCTCCATGATCATGCGGCGAATGTGGCCACTGGGGTCCTTCTCAACCCGCAGGGTCTCGCCTTCGACAACGTCCTCGTAGCGGACCTTGCCCGCAACCTCGGACAGAATCGGAATCGAGTGTGGGTCCCACTGGACCAGCACGGCCCCCTGTTTCACCTCGTCATTTTCGGTGACCTTCAGGATGGCACCGGCCGGAATCTCGAACTTGTCGACCTCCCGGCCTTTTTCATTGATGATCGCAATCTCGCCGTTGCGGGCCAGAACGATCTCCTCGCCTGCCTCATTCTGCACGGTCCGCAGCCGGGTGAACTTGGCGGTACCGGCCCGCTTCGACCGGTACTCGTTCTCCTCAACCGCCCGCTGACCGACGCCACCAATGTGGAAGGTCCGCATTGTCAACTGCGTGCCCGGCTCGCCGATGCTCTGGGCGGCGATGATCCCAACCGCCATTCCCTCTTCGACCAGCGAACCGGTTGAGAGATCCATGCCATAACAGAGCCGACAGACACCCAGCGGGGCCTCGCAGGTCAGGGCACTGCGAACCTGGATTTTCTCGAGGCCCAGAGCCTCAATTTGTCGGGCGGCCTTGGGCATGATCAGTTCATCTTCTTTGACCACCACCTCGTTGCTGATCGGGTTGGTGATGTTGGTCCGGCTGACGCGGCCGCGGATGCTGTCCGCCAGATTCACCTCGACCTTTTCGCCCCGGTAGATGACCGTCTTTTCGATGCCTTGCGTGGTGCCGCAGTCGTGCATCGTGACGACCACGTTTTGGGCGACATCGGCCAGTTTCCGGGTCAGATAGCCTGAGTCGGCCGTCTTCAGCGCGGTGTCGGCCAGCCCCTTCCGGGCACCGTGAGTCGAGCTGAAATACTCGAGCACGGTCAGCCCCTCGCGGAAGTTTGCTTTGATGGGTGTCTCGATGATCTTGCCCGAGGGCTTTGCCATCAGACCGCGCATACCTGCCAGTTGGCGAATCTGCTCGACACCACCGCGGGCACCGGAGTGCGCCATCAGATAGATCGGGTTGACGTAGCCGCTATGCCGCGCGTCGCGGGCGTCGGTGTCCTGCTCGAGCTCCGCCATCATTTCTTTGGTGATCTGCTCGCGGGCATGGGTCCAGGTGTCGAGCACCTGGTTGTACCGCTCGCCGTCGGTGATCACGCCCCGCTGGTAGAGCTTGAGGATCTTGAGCACGGCCTTTTCCGCATCCCCGATGATCTTGTGCTTGCTATCGGGTGTGATCAGGTCGTCGGTGGCAAAGGACAACCCGCTGCGGGTGCTCCAACTGAAACCAACACGGTTCATGTCGTCGAGCAGGTCGATCGTCTTCCGCCGACCCAGCAGCTGGTAGCAGTCGGAGATTACCCGGGCCAGCTCACTCGACCGCATCGGGATGTTGTAAAAGAGCATGCCCTCGGGCAGGATCGAGTTGAACAGCACCCGGCCGGCAGTTGTCTCGATGACCGCCCCGGGTTTGCCATTGGCCTCATCCTCGGTTTTCAGCTGACGATTTCCTGGCAGTTTGACCTTGATGATGGCGTGGGTGTCGACCTTGCCGAGCGAATGTGCCAGTTCGACCTCAGCAAAGCTCCGGAAGGCCATGTTTTCACCCCGTCGGCCCGGTACCGACATCGTCAGGTAGTAGCAGCCCATCACCACGTCCTGGGACGGCGAGATGATCGGGGCGCCGTTGGCGGGGCTGAAGATGTTGTTGGTCGCCAGCATCAGGGTGTGGGCCTCAACCTGCGCCTCGATCGACAGCGGCAGGTGGACCGCCATCTGGTCGCCGTCGAAGTCGGCGTTGAAGCCCTTGCAGACGAGTGGATGCAGTTTGATGGCATGCCCCTCGACCAGCACCGGCTCGAAGGCCTGAATGCCCATGCGGTGCAGCGTCGGCGCTCGGTTGAGCAGTACTGGGTGGTTGCGAATCACCTCTTCAAGAATGTCCCAGACCTCGGTGTCCTTCCGCTCGAGCATCTTCTTGGCGCTCTTGATCGTGTCGGCATGGCCGAGATCCTTCAGCCGTCGAATGATGAACGGCTGATAGAGTTCCAAGGCGATTTTCTTCGGCAGGCCGCACTGATGCAGCCGCAGGGTTGGGCCGACCACAATCACGCTCCGGGCGGAATAGTCGACCCGCTTGCCGAGCAGATTCTCGCGGAATCGGCCCTGCTTGCCCTTGATCATGTCGGTCAGGCTCTTGAGCGGCCGATTGCTTGAGGCAAGTACGGGCCGCTTGCAGCGGTTGTTGTCGAACAGGGCATCGACCGACTGCTGCAGCATCCGCTTCTCATTGCGGATGATCACCTCGGGGGCGTTGAGGTCGACGAGTTTCTTGAGCCGGTTGTTGCGGTTGATGATTCGTCGGTAGAGGTCGTTGAGATCGCTGGTGGCAAAGTTGCCACTGTCGAGCATCACCAGCGGCCGCAGGTCGGGCGGGATCACCGGAATGACATCGAGCACCATCCACTCTGGCTTGTTCTCGCTGTCGCGGATCGCCTCGACAATCTTCAGCCGGTTGACGAAATCCTTGGCCTTCTGCTTGGAGCCGGTGGTCGCCAGTTCTTCACGGAGTTGCTTTGACAATTCCACCAGGTCGAGCCCGAGCAGCAGTTTGCGGACCGCCTCGGCACCCATCTCGGCTTCAAAGCCGTTCTCGCCATACTCATCCCGTGCCTGCCGGAACTCCTCCTCAGAGAGCAGTTGCTGCCTCTTCAGCGGCGTGTCCTTGGGGTCAAGCACAACGTAGTCCTGGAAATAAATCACCTTTTCCAGACTGGTTGTTTTCATGTCCAGCAGCGCACCGAGACGGCTGGGCATTGCCTTAAAAAACCAGATGTGAACGACCGGTGCGGCCAGTTCGATGTGGCCCATCCGTTTACGACGCACCCGGCTGTGGGTGACCTTGACGCCGCAGCGGTCGCAGATCATCCCCTTGTACTTCATGCCGCGGTACTTACCGCAGGAGCACTCCCAGTCCTTTTCTGGTCCGAAGATCTTTTCGCACATCAGGCCGTCCTTCTCGGGACGGTAGGTGCGATAGTTGATCGTCTCGGGTTTTTTTACCTCGCCGAACGACCAACTGCGGATGTCGTGCGGACGCGCCAGGCTGATCTTGACGGCAGAGTAGTCATTGACGCGATCGTAGGTGGCTTCACCGATGCTCACGGAGAGGTCTCCCTGGAAAAAAGGCTGCTGGGGTCGGCGGCTGATGGGGTGTTAAAAACGGAAACGTGAACCGAGGGTTGCCGGACGACGTGGTCCGGCGAACCGCCCAGAGATAGTTGGTCTAGACCCGACGTTTTTCGAGTTGCATGTTGAGGGCAAGCCCCCGAATTTCATTGGTGAGAACATCAAAGCTCGCCGGCGTGCCGGCTTCAAGCGTGTTCTCACCCTTGACCATGCTCTCGTAAATCTTTGTCCGGCCTTCGACGTCATCGCTCTTGACGGTCAGGAGTTCTTGCAGAATGTAGGCGGCCCCGTAGGCCTCGAGAGCCCAGACCTCCATTTCGCCAAACCGTTGGCCGCCGAAGCGAGCCTTGCCCCCCAGCGGTTGCTGGGTGATCAGCGAGTAGGGGCCTGTTGACCGGGCATGAACCTTGTCGTCGACCAGATGATGCAGTTTGAGCATGTAGATGTAGCCCACCGTCGTCTCCTGCTCCAGCGACTCACCGGTGCGGCCGTCGAACAGTTGGGCCTTGCCATGCCGGGGCAATCCGGCATCAGCAAGCATCTGGTTGATTTCCTCTTCACTGGCACCGTCAAAGACCGGCGTGACCGCCTGGAACCCGAGGATTTTGCCGGCCCAGCCGAGATGGGTCTCAAGAATCTGCCCGACGTTCATCCGGCTCGGCACTCCCAGCGGGTTGAGCATGATCTGCACCGGGGTACCATCGGCCAGGAAGGGCATGTCCTCCTTGGGAAGAATCTTTGCAATCACGCCCTTGTTGCCGTGCCTGCCGGCCATCTTGTCGCCCACCGAGATCACCCGTTTGGCGGCGACATAGACCTTCACCATCTGGAGTACGCCGGGACGCAATTCGTCGCCACGCTTCATGCTGTTGAGCCGCCGGTCCTTGGCGTCGATCGCTTCTTCGACGGTAGGCCAGAGGGTTTTGGCGAGTTTGTCGATGTCGGCTTTCCGCTGTGGCGAGCGGATGTCAAGGTCGTCGAGTTTGAATGCGGCGGCCCGTTCAGCCACCACCTTGTGATCCTGATTACGGACCAGCGGGCTGCCGTCGGGTGCCGAAAGGGGCTTCTGCAAAACCTTCTCAATCTCAGCAACCAGTGCACCGAAGGCCTCGGCAATCAGCAGATTGCCCTCGGTTTCCGCATCCTTGACCTGCTTCTGAAAGTCCCGTCGCTCCTCCTCTGAAAGGCTCATCTGCCGGGCAAACTTTTCGGTGGCGATGACGATGCCCTCGACACCGGACGGTACCTCGAGCGAGTCGTTCTTCACGTCTTCGCCGGCCCGGCCGAAGATTGCGTGCAACAGTTTTTCCTCAGGCGTCAGTTCGGTCTTGCTTTTCGGCGAGACCTTGCCCACCAGAATGTCACCGGGCCTGACATAGGTGCCGATCCGGACAATGCCCCCCTCGTCGAGGTTGTGCAGAGCCCGCTCACCGACATTGGGAATGTCGCGGGTGAATTCCTCCCGGCCGAGTTTCGTGTCGCGGATCTCGATGTCGTACTCTTCAATGTGAATCGAGGTGTACACATCGGCCTCGACCAGTTCCTCGCTGATGATAATGGCGTCTTCAAAGTTGAAGCCGTCCCAGGCCATGAAGCCGACCAGGACGTTGCGGCCAAGCGCCAGTTCGCCCCTGAAGGTGGCAGCACCGTCGGCGATCACCTCTCCCTTTTCAACCTTTTGGCCCAGTTGCACGATCGGCTTCTGGTTCTGGCAGGTCCGTTCGTTGAGGCCGACATATTTCCGCAATTTGTAGACGTCGCTGCCGTTGATCTCGATCGTTTCGGCATCGACGTAGCTGATGGTTCCCTTTCGGGCGGCCCGTACCAGCAGGCCCGAGTTGGCGGCCACATCCCGCTCCATTCCCGTCGCCACGATCGGCGGTTCAGTCACCAGCAGGGGCACTGCCTGCCGCTGCATGTTGGAGCCCATCAAGGCCCGATTGGCGTCATCATGCTCCAGGAACGGAATCAGACCGGCTGAGACGCCGACCATCTGGCTGGGGGCGACGTCGATGTATTCGATCTTGTCTGCCGGTACCAGCACGAAGTCACCACGATGGCGGGCGACGATCGTCTCACCGTGCACCCTTCCGTTGGTCACCGGCGCGTCAGCCGGCGCCAGGTAGGCCTCATGCTCTTCGTCGGCCCGCAGCCAGACGACGTCGTCGAGCAGTTTGCACTTTGAAACCTTGCGGTACGGCGTCACCAGAAAACCGTAGGAGTCGACTCCGGAATAGATCGCGAGACTGGAGATCAGCCCAATGTTGGTTCCTTCCGGTGTCTCGATTGGGCAGATTCGGCCGTAGTGCGAAATGTGCACGTCTCGCACCTCGAACCCGGCCCGCTTCCGGTTGAGGCCTCCCGGTCCAAGTGCCGACAGCCGCCGCTCGTGGGTCAGCATCGACAGCGGGTTGGTCTGGTCGACCACCTGCGAAAGTTCACCGCGACCAAAGAAGTACTCGATCGCTGCTGAGATGCTCTTGGGGTTGATCAGCGATCGGGGCGTCATCTCGGTGACATCCTTCAGGCTCATCCGCTCCTGGACGGTTCGCCGGAGCTTGAGGAACCCCTTGCGAAGTTCGTCGCTGGCGAGTTCATCGATCGTCCGTAGCCGACGGTTACCGAGGTGATCAATGTCATCCACCTCGACCGATTCGTTGTCGCTGTCCATCAGTTCCAGGATGTAGCGAATCGCGGCCACAAGATCGTCGGCCCGGAGCGTCATCTCGGTCTCGGGGACCGACAGGCCCAATTTACGGTTGATCCGGAACCGGCCGACTCGGCCCAGCCGGTAGCGATTGGTGTCCTTGAACTTTTCCTCGAACAGCGTGACCGCCTTGTCGAGGGCGGCGGGATTGCCCGGCCGCAGCCGCTGATAGATCCGAATCAGGGCGTCCTGGTGGCTGGGGGCGACCGCGGTTCGCTTGCGGGCCTCGTCGGCATCTTCCCGCAGGCTGTTTTCAATCAACGGTAGCCGGTTTGCCTTGTTGCCGTGAAGCAACTCAACCGCCTTCAGGCCGGACGTACAGATCAGCTCGGACTTGTCGCGGGAGATCGTGCCGCCAGCCTCGACAATGATCTCACCGGCCCGGTCGCTGCCCTTGGGGTAGACGATGTCATCGGCCGCCACCTTGCCCTCCAGCTTGGCCACGCTGCGACCGCCGGCAACCTTCTCAACCGTGGTTTTGTTGAACAGCTTGAGGATGTCGGCGTCACTGGTGAGCTTCGGGTCCATCGCCCGAAGCAACGTCAGGGCCGAAAACTTCCCGCTTTGATCGATCCGAACCTGCAGCGTGTCTTTCTTGGAGACATTCAGCTCGATCCAGCTGCCACGCTCGGGAATGATCCGGCAGTTGTAGGTCTTGCGGTCGGTCGACTCGGTGTCGGCAACAAAGTCGATGCCCGGTGATCGGTGCAGCTGGCTGACAACGACCCGCTCGGCTCCATTGATGATGAATTCACCCCCGCCCATCATGATGGGGATATCACCGAGATAGACCTCTTCTTCGATTGGCTGCTCCCGGATGAGCCGCAGCCAAACCCGCAACGGCCGG
This sequence comes from uncultured Pirellulales bacterium, assembly GCA_965662195.1. Lineage (GTDB taxonomy): Bacteria > Planctomycetota > Planctomycetia > Pirellulales > UBA1268 > UBA1268. The sequence goes on along the minus strand of CBFIHA010000002.1, from coordinate 23,286 downwards.
CCATAGGTCAGCCGCAGTTGGCGACACTCGTCTGGGGCGTAACGCGGCTTGCCAAGTTCATACCGCACATACTCAAGCCGGACGGTCTTGTCGTAGCTCTCGATCGGAAAGATCTCTTGGAGCACGCCCTCAATGCCCTGGTCCTTCCGCTTGCCCTGCGGGATGTCCTGCTGCAGGAAGGCCTCGTAGAACCGCGTCTGAATCTCAGTCAGATCGGGCATGGAATGGCTGCTGCGGTTGCTGCCGAAGGCACGGATTTCGGTGGGCTGGAGTCGGCGAACAGCGCTGGTTGCCATATGACGAAGCACTCCTCGAGGAGAAAAGGATGCGGTGGTGAATCAGGGAGAACGACGTGCCGCCTCGGCGGACGCATCACGACAGGCCCGTGCCGTAACGGAATCAGCGCGTGGCCAGAGAGCGGCTACAGATACACGATGGCCCCGGTGGAGGCCCGAAGACCCGAAGGGAAGACAATAAGAATTGCTGGCTGGGGCACATCGCACGCAAAAACTATACCATTTGCCAGCCAAACCGCCAAGGGCCTGGCTGACAAACGGGCCCAGCCACACAATTTCTACTTGACCGAGACCTTGGCCCCGGCTTCTTCCAGCTCTTTTTGGAGCTTTTCGGCGTCTTCCTTGGAGATTCCCTCCTTGACCTTGCCGGGGGCGCCCTCCACCAAATCCTTGGCTTCCTTGAGGCCCAGACCAGTGGCGGCCCGCACGACCTTGATCACGCTGATCTTGTTGTCGCCAAACGACTCGAGGACGACATCGAACTCGGTCTTCTCGGCAGCGGCCTCGCCGCCACCCTCGCCGCCACCACCGCCGCCGGCGGCCACCATCACGGCGCCTCCAGCTGCCGGCTTGATGCCGTGCACCTCATCGAGGTAGTCCGATAATTCCTTCGCCGCCTTGAGCGTCAGGCCGACGATGCGATCACCGAGTTCCTTCGTATCTGCCGAAAATTCCCGGGTTGACTCTGTTGCTTCAGCCGTTGCCATCGATCGCGATCCTTTCCCTCGAGAAACCGGTGCCTGGGGGCATACCGAAATGGTGAAACTATTTGTCCGTTTGTTGCTAGCTTGTCAGCAATCCTTGACGCCGCCGCAAGGATTCCGCGGACGTCATTGGGCCATCTGCCTGTCGTCCGCGGGCGATGATTCTGGATGGCCTCAGGCGCCTTCTGCAGAAATCGCGAGCCTCTTTTCTTACCACGAATTTTTTTGTTGCCTAGTCCCAAAAGTTTTTGGACTTGACAGTTTTTTGTGACAGCGACTTCGGTGTTGAGGAAGCAACTGCCCGCCGCCTGCTCACGCAGCCGATTCGCCTGCCGTCTCTTCCAGGTCGTCGATCCGGCTGGCGAGCTGACCGGCCAGGTTGCCGCCGCCAGCGAGCAGCTGCCCGGAAAGCGTCGCGCCCAGTGATAGGAGCTGGCCCGAGAGAATTGAGAGTTGTTCCGGCCGGGAGGGCCATTTGGCAACCCGCTTGAGGTCCTCTGCCACGAGCTTTGCGCCTTCCATCGCCCCGCCGTGGCACGCAAAGCCGGCGTAGTCAGGCAGCCCGGAAATCCGGTCGAGCTCCTTGGCGAGGTCGACAATGTCGTCGGCGCCCCAGCAGACGGCCAGCATCCCGGCCTGGCCCTCAAAGGCCGGCGCCAGCGGTGTATCGGCCAACGCCCGCCGGGCGAGGTTGTTGCGAATCAGTTGCAGGTTGATCCTCTTCTTCCGCAAAGCCAGCCGCAGTTCAGTGGTTTTCTGGGCGTTGATCTGGCCCAGGCTGACGAGGAAGACATCACCAACGTCATCCAGTCGTGACCGGAGGTTCTGCATCATCAGGTCTTTGACAAATTTGCTCATCGTCTCTGCGGATTGGTTTGAGGAAGGGGAAAGCCAAAGGCGGCGTTCAGGCGGCCACCATGACCCCGGGCGACATAGTCGCCGAAATCGCTACCGTCTTGATGTACTGCCCGCGAACGGCCGTTGGCTGCATTGACCGGATGTGGTCGATGAAGGCGTTGATGTTGTCGGCCAATTTGTCCGGGTCGAAGCTCGCCTTGCCGATGGCAGCGTGAACGATGCCGGTCGGGTCATTCCGAAACTCAACCTTGCCCGCCTTGTATTCCTTGACGGTCTTGGACACATCAGCGGTCACAGTGCCGGCCCGAGGACTCGGCATCAGACCCCGGGGGCCAAGGATTTTTCCCAGCGGGCCCACCAGCCCCATCATGTCGGGAGCCGCAATGCAGACATCGAAGTCGGTCCAGCCATCCTTGATCTTCTTCGCCAGATCCTCACCACCGACTTCCTCGGCTCCTGCCGCACGGGCGTCATCAGCGAGATTGCCCTTCGCAAACACCACTACCCGCTTGCTCTTGCCGATGCCGTGCGGGAGCACGATGGAGCCTCTGACGATCTGATCGGCCTGCTTGGGGTCGATGCCGAGTCGCATGTGGATCTCGACGGTCTGATCGAACTTGGTCGGTGGAAACTTCTTCAGTGCCGCAACCGCATCGACCACGGGGAGCGGTGTGTCGTCGGTGGGTTTGACCGCATGAGCGGCCTTCATCCTTTTCGTCAGGCGCACGGTATGTTTCCTTGCGTGGAAATCGGCTGGGAAGGGTGTTGGAAGACCCGGCTGGAAGCCGGGGTTCGGGGCCGAAGAGCCCCGAAGTATGGTGGATTTCGGCCGATTTTCAACCCTCGACCGTGATGCCCATGCTGCGGGCGGTTCCCTCGATCATTCGTCGGGCGTGCTCGTCGTCACGGGCTTGGAGATCTGCAGATTTCATCTTCACGATCTCGTCAAGTTGGGCGACAGTTACCTTGCCAACCTTTGTCTTGTTGGGGACCCCAGAGCCTTTGGCCAGCCCCGCCGCCTTTTTCAGCAGGGCTGCCGCCGGTGGACTTTTGGTCACGAAATCGAAAGAGCGATCGTTGTAAATCGTGACCACAACCGGAATTGGCATGCCGCCGGCTTCTTTGGTCTTGTCATTGAACTGCTGGACAAACTGGCCGAGGTTGATTCCGAATCGGCCCAGCGATGTGCCCACCGGGGGGGCAGGGGTTGCCTGCCCACCGGGAACCTGAAATTTCGCCTGCCCGGTCACCTGCTTTGCCATGGTCGGCTCCTTGAAACGGTCACTGTGGAGAGCCTCACATCATGCCCGGAAAATCGTGGTTGTCAAAGGCCTGGCAGACCGCTCCGGGTTTTTTCTTCGGCAGTGGCAAACCCCAGCCCGCTCGTCCTGGTGCTCTCCCGGCGGGAGAGGGGGTGCGCCAAGTCCACTGCGGCGTCGAGAAACCGGGCCCGTAACAGTTCGGGCCGACCAGCATGGCCACGGAGGGATCGGTCGGCGGAAAACGCTACACGGTTTCGATCTGCCAGTATTCGATATCGACCGGAGTCGAGCGGCCGAAGATGCTGAGCATGACCGTGACCCGGCCGTTGGCTTCGTCGATCTGCTCGACTTCGCCTTCGAAGTTCTCGAAGGTGCCCTCGTTGATTTTGACGCGATCCCCCTTCTTAAAGTTGATCTTCAATTTCGGCGTCTCGTCGGCCTTCTCCTCGGCCTTGTGCAGGAGTTTGGCAACGTCCTGGGGGAGCATCGGGCTGGGCTTACCACCCGAGCCCGTGAAGTCACCAATGCCCCCTGTTTCCCTTACCATGAACCAGGTTTCGTCATTGAGCACCATGTTGACCAGGATGTAGCCGGGATAGAGTTTTCGCCAGACGACCCGCTTCTTCCCCCCTTTGAATTCGGTGACCTGCTCCTTTGGCACCACCACCTCGCCGAACCAAGGGTCCATGCCCTGCATTGAAATCCGCCGCAACAGGGTGTCACGAATCGAGTCTTCCCGATTGCTCTGAACCTTCAGGATGTACCAGTCCATATCGGCAAGGGAGGGCTGTTCTTCCGCGGCTTCTTCCTCCTCACCGTCAAGCGTGACCGGCTTGGCGTCCTCACTCCCGGAGAACGGATCATCCAGTTCCACGGGGCCGTCGTCATCGGCATCGTCGTCAGCGTCAGCCGCGGCTGACGTTGGTGGAGCATCCGTCTCGCCAGCCAGCGACGGCGTGGTGGCGGACTCTGTCTGGGCAGCCTGCTCCGGCTGACGATCCGCGTCCTCGGTCTGCCGGTCGGCAGGCCGGGGCTGGGTTGCCCCGGTTGCGTCAGTGGCGGCTGGAGTGTCGAGAGCAGCCGGATCGGCGGGCGTTGGGGCGTCGTGGTCTTGCATCGGTATCAGGAGTGGTCGCTGGAGCCTCGAGTGAGATTGGTCAACGGCGGTGGTCAGCCCTGAAGGGCTCGGAGCACAAACCACCAGAACAGATCGTACACGGCCAGAATGCCGGCCAAAACGAAGATCATGAAAATGATCACGATGGAACTGCGGATGACTTCATCGCGGGTCGGCCACGACACCTTGGTCATCTCGGTTTCCACGGCAATCAGAAAGTCTGCCACGCCGGGAGTGTTCACAATCCGGAAGGCCAGCCAGATGCCCGCCGCCATCAGCAGGCCGGGTACCAGAAACCGGACGACGCCCAGTTCGTCGCCGAACGAACTGCCCGCGGCACCACCCAGCCAGAGCGGCAGCAGCTGAGCCAGCCGCCAGACCCCCAGGCCGATCGCCAGGCTGATGGCCGCAAAGGTCACCTGCCGCGTCACGCGGCCCTGCTGCCGCTTGTAGAGCGAAAAGCTCAGGAGCCCACCCCAGAAGGATGCGGATGAAGCGGCTCGTTGTTGTGATCCTGCCATGCCGTTGTGGTGCCCTTGTCTGCTATCTGCTATTTGCTGTCTGCGAAACGTGCGGTGCCAGTCTGGCTCGAAACCTTTCAGCGATCACCGCTGGCAACTGCCGCCGGGCGGACCGGCCGTGGCGGCAACCGACCTGCCCCGTTCCACCGGAGCGGGCCGGTGAACCGATTGCCTCGGCAACCCACTGTGGCCGGGCAAACAAGCAGGGGCGGCGGGAATCGAACTCGCAACCTCTGGTTTTGGAGACCAGCGCTCTGCCAATTGAGCTACACCCCTGTGCCATGCGGCCACCCGGTAATCCCGGTCCCGCATGATCGTTGGGTCGGCCGCCGGCCCCGGATGACCCGGAGCCGACAGCCGAGCATGCCCGAACTAATCAAGAATCTTGGTGACGATGCCAGAGCCGACCGTCCGGCCTCCCTCGCGGATGGCGAACCGGACGCCGTCGTCCATGGCGATCGGCACCATCAACTCCACCTCCATTTTCACGTTATCACCCGGCGACACCATTTCGACGCCGCTAAGCAGCTGGGTCGAACCGGTCACGTCGGTGGTGCGGAAGTAGAACTGCGGCCGGTAGCCGGCGAAAAACGGCGTATGCCGACCGCCCTCTTCCTTTGACAGGACGTAGACCTCGCACTCGAACTTCTTGTGGGGATTGATCGAACCGGGCTTGGCCAGCACCTGGCCGCGCTCAATCGACTCACGGGAGACACCTCGCAGCAGGCAGCCGACGTTGTCGCCCGCCTGGCCGCTGTCGAGCACCTTTTTGAACATCTCCACGCCGGTGACCGTCGTCTTGTCAGCCTTTTCCTTGAGGCCGACGATCTCGACCTCATCACCGACCTTGACGATGCCCCGCTCGATTCGGCCAGTGGCAACGGTACCGCGGCCTTCAATCGAGAAGACGTCCTCGATCGCCATCAGGAACGGTTTGTCGAGTTCACGGGTCGGCTCGGGGATGTAGCTGTCGACCGCGTCAAGCAGTTCTGAAATGCACTTGCTGGCCTCCGGATCGGCCGGGCTGTCATAAGCCGGCTTGCCGGCACCCCGGATGATCGGGATATCGTCGCCGGGGTAACCGTACTTGCTGAGCAGTTCCCGAATCTCCATCTCGACCAGGTCGAGCAGTTCGGGGTCATCGACCAGGTCGACCTTGTTGAGAAACACGACCAGTGCCGGCACGCCGACCTGGCGGGCCAGCAGGATGTGCTCCCGCGTCTGGGGCATCGGGCCGTCGGCAGCGCTGACGACGAGGATCGCTCCGTCCATCTGGGCGGCCCCGGTGATCATGTTTTTGACGAAGTCGGCATGCCCAGGGCAGTCGATGTGAGCGTAGTGTCGCTGTTCGGTCTCGTACTCAACGTGGCTGACAGCGATCGTCACGGTCTTGGTTTCGTCACGGACGGTGCCCCCCTTGGCGATGTCGGCGTAGCTTTTGGCGACGGCCAGGTTCTTCGCCGCCTGCACGGCGACCAGAGCACCCGTGAGCGTCGTTTTCCCGTGGTCGATATGCCCGATCGTGCCGACGTTGACGTGGGGTTTTGTTCGCTCAAAAGTATCCTTTGCCATGCTCTTTTCCTCGGCCTTTCCTCGTTGAAGGGTGGGCAGGCTCAGTTGCCTGCTTGTTGAAAACCAAACCTCTTGCTCAGTCCGTTCGGAATCGTCCGAGCCGGATTGTATCGTCAAATGCTGTTCGTGGGGGCAAACCCTTTCCGCTCGAAAATGGCCGGGCTGCCGGAGAGCTGCTGATGGGACTTGAACCCATGACCTCGTCCTTACCAAGGACGCGCTCTACCACTGAGCTACAGCAGCCAATGTGCCTGACGGTGTCTGGTGCTTCTTCTTCCTTGTCGTGAAATTCGGGTGGCTGTGACGGTATTTGGCGGAAAAGCGGGTGAAGGGAATCGAACCCTCGTCTTTAGCTTGGAAGGCTATTGCTCTACCATTGAGCTACACCCGCGATCGGCCTTGTCGGCTGGTCCGCGGGATCGACCGCCGGGAATGGTGAGCCTCGGCTCGCCGGCCTGGCCGGCTGTCACGGGGGCAAGTGGGGAGTGCAGGATTCGAACCTGCGAAGGCAATGCCATCAGATTTACAGTCTGACCCCTTTGACCGCTCGGGAAACTCCCCTCCGCGTTGTTCGGTACGTTGGTTGTTCCGCAATTCACCGAGACGATCCTGTTGGCCGGTCCGTCCACCACCGGTCGACGGGATCGTTCGACCCCGCCACCACGCTGCTCTCCTGTTTGCTGTTGTGCTTCCTGTCCTGCTATTTTTCGGGCTTCAATTCAGGTTTTGGTTGTTCTGCCACCAGTGTGTCGTGAGCCAGTGTCGAGCCTGGGCTCCGGCCCGCTTTTGTAACCGCGAACCGGCATTTCTCTCGGAGGATTCCGAGACTGCCCGTCGGCAGGCCTTCATCCAGCCGCGTCGTGAGCTAGCGGCGGGACTCGAACCCGCAACCTGCTGATTACAAATCAGCTGCTCTGCCAATTGAGCTACGCTAGCGACCCTTCCGGACCGCGAACCGAACAAGTGTACGGTTTCGCCTGCTCCGTGCAAGACGGCTCCCGGGTCGTCCGGCCGCCCCTGCTTGGGGCGGGGTGCCTGGATGGCCCTGGCCGGTCGCCCGGCTATCCCAACGGGCTGCGGCCGGCTTTGGTCAGGGCCTTTTTGGGGCGGCAGGATGGCGGCTGGGCGAGCGAGAAGGCAAAGAGTTCCTCGCCCGTCACGGTCGAGATGTCGTGATGGACACTCACCAGCCCGACTCCCGCGGCCCCTTCCACGATCATCTGCAGTCGCCGCCTTCCGGTGGCGATCATGTGCGACCGCACCTGCTTCAGCAGCGACCGGCCATTCTCCTGATCCTGGCCGTCGGACGTTGCCGCCACCTCACCGTCGGTCACCTCACCGTTGATCACCTCACCGTTGGTCACCTCGCCGTTGCCAGCCACGGGCTGCCCCCACTGCTTCCGGGGACTGATCAACTGCCTTTCGGCCGGTGTCAGCACACCGTGCAGCCGGACCACCAGCAGCGAGCCGACCAGATGGGCATGGATGTCGCTTGGCCCCCGGCCGATGAATTCTTGCTGGAAACGGGAAATGCCGTCGCAGACGGCCGACTCGATCTCGCCCTGGGATTTCACGGAGCACCTCCGCTCGTACAGATGGACCTCCTTGGAAAAGCAAGCTGTCAGCTGACGGTCGCCGCATCCGCTGCGGCGCCGACTGCTTTCGTGGGGCAGATAGTCTGCGTCCACGCCACCGTCAGCGGCTCCGGGCAGCCGCCAGGGGAGCGGCGACAGGGCTGCCGTTGAGTTCACCGTTGCAGATGCGATCCCAGACCTCGCGGCGGTGGATCGGCATCCGGGTGTCGGCCTCGAATCCGAGCCGCACCCGGCCCCCCTCGATTTCAAGGACTGTGATTTCGAGCATTACTTCCAGATCCTCGGGACGCCCGATGATCACGCTCTCCCGATTCTTTCGTGTCAGTACCAACATGGTTCACCTCTTCATGGTTGACGGTCCTTCGTGACTGCAAGCAGTCGCAGGGGGCTCCTTTGCCCCCCGCCTCCTTTGTGACGGTTGCGTGAGTGGTTTGCCGGACGGTCTGTCGCCGCACGGCTTCGGCATGCACATGCCAGTCGATCGGTAGTCCCAGCAGCGGAGCCGGCGAGCCGAACAGATAGAGATCGATCGCCGGCCCGGTGCTGAAGGTCTTCAGCAGGCAGCCGGTCTCGAGATCGATGTCGAGCACAGCGGCCGCCAGGTCGATGCCGGTCAGGGCGGCAACATGCGCGCGGAAGGCCGATCGTGAATCGGCGAAGAGATCCTGGTGAAAATCCTGCACACGGCTGCTGCCGGCTGGGTCCGCAGCCACCTCGCGTTCGATCGGGGCGAGCCGCTGCTGCAGGCTGACCACGATCAGTCCGGCCCCGACGGTGACGGTGACATGCCGGGGCGGCCGGCCCAGCAGCCGCTGCTCGAAATCGGCGGCTGCATGGGCAACGAGCCGTCCCACGGCCTGACCACGTGGCTGTCGGGCACGCTGAGACCGCGACGCGAGTCTGGGCCGGGCGGGCCCGGCCGCTGCGGCCGGAAAGGAGGCGTCACTGCTGGTCGATGGCATCGCTGGCATGAATGGCTCCGGGGCAGGGGGCTGCTGTCAGTCGCTGGCATTGCGTCGTTTCCTTTCCCATCGGTGGGGCCCTGAGGGCCCCACGCGGACAGAAACAAAAACAAAAAAAGCCGGTGCGAAAGGGCAGGGGACATCCTGCCTTCTCACACCGGCTTACGCTGCGACGGACCCTCCGGCCGCTGTGCCGGACTGCCCCTCGTCTCGTCTTCCGTCGTGTTCGTTTGTGGCGTGTACTGCGAGTGCAACTGCCGCGACGCCGCCCCCGCCGAGTTGGGCGGAGGTGAATCGCGAGCCGTCGCTCACACAACGAGAGAAGTATATTGCGCAGTCTGGGGCACGCAAGAAAACTGTGCGGACTGCGTCGTATTTGCGGGCTGCGATTGCAACGGCGGTTGCCTCCTGCTGTTTCCAGACAGTTGGCGGCGACCGCCTGCCGAGCGATCACACGTCGACAAAGAAGTTGGCGAACTTCACGCCTGCCCCCTTGGCGCTGATGCCGACCGAGCCAGCGGCGGCAATCGCGCTGTCGTTGACCTGCACCAGCAGTTCCCGCCGGAAATAGAGCGAGAGCTGGCTGCCTCGGAGGTGAAACCCCAGCCGACCGACCCGGCGGGGAGCCTTCCGGGCCCCGAGCTGAATCCGCTGGCCGTTTTCGTAGCGGTAGATCAGCACCATCTGGCCCTTGCGGGTCACCACCAGCTCGGCACTGTAGTAGGTTTCGGGGGCGATCTGCCGGGCGATCAGCCGGGCCCGCTGCCCGCCGCTGCGAAGATCGACGAACGACCGTAGTTCCACGTCGGCCACCGGCTCGCTTCGCACCGTCATGGTCGAATCCATTTCGTCGGTCGAGACGGCTGTCTGGTCGAGCAGGGCAAAGTTGCCCTCCTGCTGCTGCCAGACCGTGGCGTCGGGCTCGGTATTGTCTTGCAGAAACCGCTCCTCCAGCGGCAGCACGACGGTTGCTTCCGGTTCGGGAGCCGGCGTGGGTTCTGGCGTGGGTTCTGGCGTGGGTTCTGGCGTGGGTTCTGGAGCTGGCTCCCCAATGTCACCCAGCAGGCCGAGGGCCGCGAAGGCGTTCAGCCGGCCGCCGCTGGCGACCTTGCCTGCCAGTTCGGCTGTCGGTGTCACCGAGTTGAGGATCGCTCCCCTGACCTCCGCCACCGAGATGCCGGGCTTGGCCGCCGCCAACAGGGCCACCGCACCGGTGACATGCGGCGCCGCCATCGAGGTGCCCGAAAGCATGCCGTAGTTACCGCCGGGCAGCGTCGACTTGATCGCCAGCCCCGGCGCGGCCAGATCGACCGAGGCAATGCCGAAGTTGGAGCTGCCGGCAAGGCTCCCGCTGGAACTGTGCGAGGCGACCACGATCACGTTGGGCAGTTCGTAGCCACCGGGGTAGGCGGGGCTGCTATCGGTATCGTTGCCGTCATTGCCCGCGGCCGCCACGAAGGTGATCCCCGCCTCGCCGTGGGCCCGGATGGCGGCCTCGACTACGAGCGAGAAGTTCCCCGCTTCCCAGGAGTTATTCGAGGCGACGATGTTGATGCCAAAGTCCCGCCGCATCCGGGTGGCATAGTCGAGGGCCGCGAGCATGCCGCTGGTGAAGCCAGCCCCACGATCGTCCTGGAACCGGAGGGCTATCAGCGACACCTGCGGGGCCACGCCTGCCACCCCGATAGCGTTGTCAGCCACCGCCCCGATCGTGCCGGCAATGTGGGTGCCGTGGCCATAGCCGTCGAGCGGCAGGTTGTCGTTGTCGACAAAGTCCCAGCCATGGATGTCGTCGATGAAGCCGTTGCCGTCATCGTCAATGCCGTTGCCGGCGATCTCACCCGGGTTGGTCCAGATGTTGCCGGCCAGGTCGGGATGGTTGATGTCGATCCCTGAATCGATCACGGCCACGACCACTTCACGCGAGCCGGTGGTGAGCTGCCAGGCTTCCGGGGCGGCGATGTCGACGCCAGCCGTGCCGTAGTACTGCCCGGTGTTCTCCAGGGCCCACTGGTCGGCAAACAGCGGATCATTGACTGCCGCCGGTCGAAAGATCACGTCGGGCTCGATCCAGGCAATGGCCTGCTGGTTGGCAGCCCAGCCGAGCACCTCGGCGGCGGTGACCCCCGGGGCGTGCAGGGCAAAGCTGCGTCGGCTGATCACCTCGAGCTGCCAACTGGGGCTGACGTCAATCGGCAGACTCTCGACCGCCGTGTCCCAGCGGCCGACCCAATAGTTGTCCCGCACCTCCGGCATGATGCCAGCGTCGATGTCGGCCACCCAGTCGGGCAGTGCGGGGCCGGCCGCCGCCACTGGGGCAGCGGTCAGCAGCCGCCGCCGCTCCAACGGTTCGGCCGACAGCCAGCTGGTACGGGCCGAGCGGCGGGTGCGGGTGCTGGTGAAGCGTGGTGAACGAGTAAGCCATTCCATGGCGGCATCCCTGCGGGTTCGAGGCACTCATGCGACCGGTCCGCGTACCGTGCGATCCGGCTGGGCGACGCAGCTGAGGAAATGAATCGCAGTGGAACTTTTCCTCCTCCAAGCAAGTCGTTGGCATCCTTGCCCCTTTGCGGCGGTGGGCAAAGACCGGCCTGCGGGCCAGCTGCCGGAATTCCGTCCCGATGCTGTTGCCTAACCGGTTGGCCGGGCACGGCTTAGTCCGCGGCCAACAGTGGCGAAAGATCTGGTGAGTATTTGCCCGGAGCAGCCGCTGGACACTTCCCGGCAAAAAAAAGATTCACGGTCAGTCCGCTTTCCGGTCGAAACAATGCTCAGCCAGAACCCCACCAGCGAGGGGGTGTGGTTCTGGGCGAGGGAGGCTTTGGTCGGTACCGGGGTGGGAGGGATTCACGCCCCGGTGCCGACCAGTCTTTGCCCCCCAGGCATTACCGAATTTGGGAGCTGACAGATGCGATCGCAGGGAGAAATTGAAGCGGCGATCTGCGACATCGTCACCCGCTTTCAGCAGGAATACATGGGCCGCGGGCCGCAGCGGGTGCATACACACCTGGTTGAAAACAAACTCTTTGTCCATCTCGACGGCGTGCTGACCGCCGCTGAGCAGCGGCTGATCGAGTCGCATCACAACGGCAACAGTAGGGCCGCCGAACTGCTCAAGCAGCTTCGTGGCCACCTGATCCTGGCCGGCCGGCAGACGCTTGAGGCGATGGTGCGAGAGGTGACCGGGGCTGAGCCGGTCAATGTGCACCACGACATCAGCACCGCCACCGGCGAGGAAGTGATCGTCGTGACACTCGCCAGCCCACCGGTCTGCCGGGGAGTGGGACGACCCGCCCGGCAGCGGCGGTGACACTGTCCAAGTCGGTTGTCGATAGGCGTTCGACGACAGGATCCGCCGGCGGCCGGAACCGGGCACACCCCCGACCCGGTCGTCGGCGGATGCCTTTGCGATTCGCCTGAACGCTTTCGATCAAAGGGTCTGACGGTGCGTCTTCATGCCTGCCGGCAAAAAGCCCTGCTTCAAAGCCCGAAGCGCAAGCTGAGGGAAACCGCGTTTTTGTTCCACAGACCGCATTCCCTCGGCTCGCGCCTCGGGCTTCCCGGAGTTCGGTTCCGCTCAGCGCACCATCTAAACTTGATCCCGGGGCTTCCGTTGATCTTCAGCACCCCGAAAACAAAACAATTCTCTGTGCCGAACGCCGCAAGCGGTGTGGTAATTTTAATCTTCAACGGTCTCTTCCGGTCATCGCCTCATCGGGCCGCAATCGCATGGAATCGCCTGCCGCAACTCCTGCCGCTTCACCCATCGAGGGGCTCGGTATTTTCTATCTCGGTCGCCGGGTCGATCCGGGCACTGGTGAGCTGCTGCCCGAGCCGTTGCTCCTTGATGCCCGGCGGCTGACCACCCACGCCGTCTGTGTCGGCATGACCGGCAGCGGCAAGACAGGCCTGTTGATCGACCTGCTCGAAGAGGCCGCCCTCGACGGCATCCCGGCGGTGGTGATCGACCCCAAGGGCGACCTGACCAACCTGCTGCTTTCCTTTCCTGATCTCGCCCCGGGCGACTTCCTGCCCTGGGTCGATCCGGCGGTGGCCCGCCGCGAGGGGATCGAGCCTGGGGAACTTGCCGCCCGCACCGCCGCGACCTGGCGGCAGGGTCTTGAAGCCAGCGGCCAGTCGCCCGAGCGGATCGCCCGGCTGCATGCTGCCGCTGAGATGGCGGTCTACACCCCGGGCAGCCGGGCCGGCCGGCCGCTGGCGATGCTCGGCAGTTTTACTCCGCCCGATCCGTCTCAGCGGGCTGACGCCGAAGCCTGGCGGGAGCGGATCGAGGCATTGGTTTCGGGCATCCTGGCCCTGGCCGGCATCGACGCCGCCCCCGGTACCAGTCGCGACCATGTGCTGCTCTCGGCAATCATCGACCACTCCTGGCAGCGGGGCGAGGCGATCGACTTCGGCCGCCTGATCCAGGCGATCCCCAGGCCGCCGCTGGAACGGATCGGCTTTCTTGATCTGGAAAACTTCTATCCAGCCGCCGACCGCTTCGACCTGGCCAAAAAACTCAACACCGTTGCCGCCACGCCCGGCTTCGACGTCTGGCTCGATGGCGAGCCGCTCGATGTCGATCGGCTGCTCTGGACCGAGGCGGGCCGGCCGCGGGTGAGCATCGTTTCAATCGCCCATCTCTCGGAGCCGCAGCGAATGGCCTTCGTCACGCTGCTGGCCGGCCAGACCGTCTCATGGATGCGGTCCCAGCCGGGCACCGCGTCGCTGCGGGCGATCTTTCTGATGGACGAGGTCTTCGGCTACCTGCCGCCGACGGCTAATCCACCCAGCAAGGCTCCGCTGCTGACCATGCTCAAGCAGGCCCGGGCCTATGGGCTGGGCGTTGTGCTGGCCAGCCAGAACCCTGTCGACCTCGATTACAAAGGCCTGTCGAACACTGGGCTTTGGTTCCTCGGCCGGCTGCAGACCGCCCGCGACAAAGCCCGGGTGCTTGACGGCCTGGAGGGGGCGGCGATGACCGCCGGCCGGTCGCTCGACCGCGGCGACCTCGACCGGCTGCTCTCCGGACTCGGCAAGCGGCGGTTTCTCATGCACAGCGTGCACGGTGATGCCGAGACGGTGTTCGAGACCCGCTGGACGATGGCCTATCTGCGGGGGCCGCTGCTGCGGGAGGAACTCAGTCGCCTGCCCGGCGCGACCGCCCCAGCGGCCCCGGCGTCAGCAGAAGCCCCGCCGATCGCAGCAGCGTCACCCCCCGAGGCACTCACGCCTGAAATCACTGGTGGCCCCAGGCAGCTGCTGCCGCCGGGCATCAAGGAAGTCTTCTTCGCCTCGGATCAGCCCGAGGCTGCCGGGCTGACCTTCCAGCCGGCCATCCTCGGCCGGGCCTGGCTGCGGTATTCCGAGCGTTCACTGGGCGTTGACCTTACCTGTGAGGTGTTCTGTCTGGCTCCCGCTGCCGACGCGGCGGGGACGAAGGCCTGGGAAGCGGCCCTGCTGTTACCGGTGATGCCGACCGCTGTGGACCGGCCAGCCACTGCCCGCTACGGCAGCCTGCCCGGGCCGCTGGCCACAGCCAAGACCTACCGTTCGCTGGCCAGCAGTTTGCAGGACAGCCTGGTGCGGACGCAGCGGCTGTCACTGCTGTCGGTCCCGCAGATTGATGCGGTCTCCGCGCCCGAGGAGACCGAGCGGGCCTTCCGGCTGCGGGTGGCTCAGCAGCTGCGGGAGTGGCGCGACACTGAGATCGACCGGATCCGGGACCGTTATGAACGAAAGCTTACGACAGCCGCCGGCCGGGTCGAGCGGGCCCGGCAGAAGCTTGAGAAGGAGCAGGCCGATGTCAAGCATCAGTCGTTCCAGACCTATGTGTCGATCGGCACGGCGATCCTCGACGCCCTGCTCCGCCGTCGGGCGTCGACCCGGTCGCTGGGCCGGGTGGCCACCTCAGCGCGGTCGGCCAGCCGCACCGCCCGGCAACAGGCCGATGTGACCCGGGCCGAGGAGGCACTTGAAGCGGTCATCGCCGCCCGGGAAAAGCTCGAAGATGAACTGGCCGAAGCGATCGACCGGGTTCGGGATGAATCCAACCCGGAGGTAATCAGGCTGGAACCGGTCGTGGTACCGGCGCGCAAGACCGGCAGCTCGGTCGAGGAGGTCTGCCTGGCCTGGGTGCCGGGGCCGGCGGCTGCCTGGGCTGTTTCTCAAGGGGGTGTTCCCATCACTGAGGTGACTGGATGAGTCAGGTCACCGGAGCCGATTCGTCAGGCCCTCAGCCGCTTCGCGAGGTGGTACTGGTTGACTGCCCCGACGAGGTCGGACTGATCCACCGCATCACCGGTGTGCTGGCCGCGCACCGGGTCAATATTGAGAGCAACGAGGAGTTCGTTGATGCCGAGGCCGATCACTTTTTCTTTCGAGCCGAGGTGACGGCAGCCGGCACCGACGATGAGGCGGCGATCAAGCGGTTGCAGACCGATCTGGCTGCCGTGCTGCCTGCCCGGGCGACGGTGCGGGTGGCCAGCCGCCAGCGGCGGCCGATCGTCGTCTGCGCCACCCGGGAGCCCCACTGTCTTGGCGAATTGCTGCTGCTCGATGCCGTTGGCGACCTCCCGGCCCGGATCGTCGGCGTGGTCAGCAACCACGACACCCTCCGGCCGTTGGTCGAGCGGTTCGACGTCCCCTTCACCTTCCTGCCGACCGACAACGTCAGCCGCGACACGCACGAACAGCAACTCGCCGCAGCAATCGACTGCCACGACCCAGCCGTGGTTGTGCTGGCCCGCTACATGCGGATCCTCTCGGCCGGCTTTGTCGACCGGTACGCTGGCCGGCTGGTCAACATCCATCATTCCTTTCTGCCGGCCTTCGTCGGGGCCAGCCCCTATCGGCAGGCCTTTGAGCGGGGCGTGAAGGTGATCGGCGCGACCGCCCACTTTGTGACTGCCGAACTCGATGCCGGTCCGATCATCGCCCAGGACGTGATTCCGGTCGATCACCGCGCCTCGGCCGGGCGGATGGCTCAGGCGGGGCGGGATGTCGAGAAGCTGGTCCTCGCCCGGGCCGTCCGGCTGGTGCTCGAGGACCGGGTTTTTGTTCACGGTCGCCGTACCGTGGTGTTTTCATAGACCCCCCAAAGGTGCTGAGCGGGGGGGGGGCGGCTTCTCGAAGCCATTGCTCGATCCGCTGCCGGCGGCGACAGACCGTTCCCTCGCAGCAGCCGAGCACGTGGGCGATCACCGCCAGCGTCTTGCCCTCCAGGATCAGTTCCATCAAGAGCCGATCAATCGGCTCGAGTCGATTGAGCATCGAATGGAGCCAGTCGATCCGTTCGTGTTGTCGCTGTTGTGATTCTCGGTCTGCGAACCGGTTCAGAGCTGCATCGGCCACAGCCCTCTGCAGCCGGTCGGGGTTGCACTCGGAAAAGCTGCCAGCCAGGTGACGTCGCCGTCGGTGACGTCGGGCGACATCGGCGGCGCGGCGTCTCGTCAGCCAGGTGAGAAACCGACGGCCCGAATATGTCTCGCCGGGTCTCGGAGCGAATGCCCTGACCCTTCGCTGCTCTCTGGCGAGGTCGTTGCTGTGCGATCCCGCGCCGGGCAGTGGTGTTCGGGGGAGCCGGCGGAGATGATCGGCGACCAGCGACAGCGTGTCGTCAAGAAAGGTATCCGCCCCGATGCCAAGGTCATGAAGGGCTCGGCGGGCCACCGCTTCGATCAGCGGGCGGGCCGATCGTAGCAGTGCACTAAGGGCGTCGTCGCTTTGGTGCTCCTGCCACTGCAGCAGCAGTTGGGCATACTGATCGAGTTGCAGTTGGTGACAGGTATCGCTTGGAACATCAAAAAATGACATGCCGCTACCTCATACCTCCCGCCCCGGATGGTGCGGTGTGGACCCCAACGAACTAACTTTTTGCAGCTCAGCCTATTGAAGCTTAGCGTCGACCCCGGCACCGTTGGACGGGGCACTGGCCACAGAAAAATCATTTTCGCCGCGCAAGGTCAGGGTGTTTCCGGCGTACGTCTTACGAGGGGAGTTGCACCTCCCCATGAATTTCAAAAAAGGGGGCAAGGGAATGCCTTGGACACTCAGGGACTGTACGTCCGCGCTGAAGCAAACCGATCTGCGATTCAACCATGACGAGGCTGAACAGGTCATCCGGCTGGTGTTTGTCACCAATCGCTACCAGAACCGCCGTGGGGAACATCTGGCGGTCGTCACGGCTGCGGTCCTCGATCTGGGCCAGCGGCTGCGGGTGAGCATTGAGCGGGCTGTCGAGGTGGGCGATGATCCAGCCGCCACCTGCCTCCTGGCCTGTCGATTCGCTGCCGCCATGCCGCTGGTCGGTGTAGAGTACGACGATGAGTTTGAAAACCTGCGGTTGGTGGCCGATGTTCCAATCGCGGATGGCTCGCTGACACCGCTGCAACTCCGCACGATGATTGACCGGCTGGTCGATGCCGCCGAGCTGTGGCAGGCACTGAGCGACCGAAATCGGAGTGACGGGTGGGCGCAGCCGGGACGGGACGAATCGGCTGAAAAAGCGGCATAGGTGCTGTGCTGAACCGCCTTGCTCGTGGGGGGTGGTTGACCAACGGTGCGGGCTTTTGTGTCAGGTTATCGGTCGGGAATGTGATGTTCGGCCCCGACTGCCAGCGGTCTGACCGGCTTTCTGATCTGGCACCCGCGGCCCCCTGGCACACCACCATGACAACCAACTTTGCTCGCCATGAACAATTTTTGCGGATCTGGAAACTGCTTGAACAACTCGAAACATCACGGCGTCCAGTGGCCGATAGTGAGCTCGTCGAGCATCTCAAGGAGGCGCTCGGGTTGACGAGCCTCTCTGCCCGGACACTGGGCCGGGACTGCGAATTCCTCGCCTCGTGTGGCTACCCGGTCGAACGGCAGAGCATGCCCGAGGGCCGAAAGCAGGGCTGGCACCTCGCGCGGCAAGGGGGAGACGGAAAACGCTGGATGCCTCGGGAACCTCTGACACTGCTTGAAGTGACCGCCTTCCTGCTCGGCCGCGAGCATCTGCGATTTGCTGAGGGGACGGTGCTCTGGTCGGGAGTCGAGTCACTCTGGGACAAGATCGCCGGTACGCTCCCGGAGCAGCTCGCCAAGCAGGTGGCGGTCATGCGGGACGCCTGGCATGTTGAGGACCGGTCTGAGCCGGCCTATGCCGATCGTCCGCGGCTGCTGTCGCTGCTCTGCGCGGCCGTCACTGATTGCTGCGAAGTTGATCTGACGCTGGCGTCGACTGCCGAAAGGTCGGCAGCTCACCCCGACCCGGACGGCAAGCCAGACCAACCACCGGCTGCAGATGCGGCGAAGCCCGTCCGAACACGATTCCGGCCCCACGGTCTGGCCGTTCGTTCACCGCAGATCGGTGTGGTTGGGTTTCCGGCCGGTTCGGAAACTGGCCCGCCGCTCGTGATTGATCTGAGTGAGATCACCACGGCAACACCACTCGACAAGGTGTTCAAGCCGTGTGGCGAGACAGTGCGGGAGCTGGTGGCTCGAGCCCACTGGAGCGATGGCACGCCGGTGATGTGAGCGGCGAACCGGCTGCGCAGGAAGGTCGTCCATTACCCTGGCCGTGTATCGGCGCGAGGCCTTCCCCGTGAATGCGAACCCGGGAACGCCGGGCCGTTTCGACGTTCGCCGCCAGTGGGCGAGCGATCATTGCCCCGGCTGGTCGCGGACGTAACGGTGGCACTGAACGCATTTCATCGTGACGTCCATCCAGGCCAGAGCAGCGGCGTCGAGGTTCTTTTCAGTCGCCGCCCGCTGGAGCCGTTCGCAGGCCCGGCGGAAGGCGACGCTCTGGCGGGCATACTCTTCCGACTGCAGCACCTGCCAGCTGGAAGCCTGGCTGGCCAGGGCCAGCAGTTGGCCACCGCGGCGGATCTTCGCATAGTCGGCCAGTGACAGCCCTTCGAGCACCTCGCTGGCATGGTCAAGTTTGGCCCGCATGAAGACGGCGACATCGTCCGGCCGCAGCGGGTCGGGTTCGGCCGCCGGGCCAGCGGGCAGCCAACTGACCAGCGCCGCCAGCACCGCCGCTGCCACCGGTGCTCTGGTGGGTCTGTCAGTCGTCAGCCAAGCCCAGATCTTCGTTGTAGCCTTCCTGCACGACCGCATTTTCGCTCCTCTCATGAGCTTGGAGGTGACCAATGAACGTCTCGAACTGCTGACCGATCTGTCGCCAGTCAGCCGCCGACAGGTGAGAGTCTGCCAGCGCTGCCGTCAGGCTGTCGAGTTCGGCCAGCAGCGGCGGATGCTGCTGCAGGATTTCCTCCATCCGCCGGCCCAGTCGGGGCATCCGGGTGACCGCCTCCTCAAGGAAGCCGCCGCCCTCTTCCTGGGCAAAGTGATCGCTGAGGTGATCCCGCAGCGTGGTGAGCCTCTCATGGGCGAACTCCCGCCGCTTCGCCAGCGGCCGGCCGGTGTCATTGAAGGCCAATTTTGCCTGTGAGATCAGCTGAAACAACTCACGATGTTCGGCCAAAACATGGCCCATGATCACGGGGTCGGAGCGGTGGAGCGAGGGCATGGTTCTGGTTCCTGCGGTGAAGTGAATGGGCGGAAGGGCGATCGATCGACCCCCACGGTGAACTCTACGCCGACCGCCCGCGGTGAAAGCTGAGCTGGGTTGGGGAGCGCCAAAGCAGCGGCTCCGGCCGGCTGCCGACGCGGAATCGTCGGCCGACGGAAACCAGACACTCCGTCTGCACGGTCCGCGGATGGGACGGTATAACGTGTCTGGTGGCGTCTCAATGTGCGACGCCCGGGCAGGTCTGAAGCTGATTCTGACGGGGTGAATTCATGCGGCGAGTCTGGTTTGTCGGCCTGGTGATGCTGGCCGGTGCCGTTGGAGTGGCGGCACCTGCCGCGGCGCAGAAGGTGGCGGTGGAGGAATTCACGCTGCCCAATGGCATGCAGTTTCTGTTGGTGCCCCGCACCGATCAGCCAAATGTCGTCAGTGCCGGCTGGGTGGCCCGGGTTGGCAGCGTCAACGAGCGGCCGGGCATCACCGGCATCAGCCACTTCTTCGAACATATGATGTTCAAAGGCACCAACACCATCGGTACCGGTGACCCTGACAAGGACCGCACCTTCCGGGTGGAGCAGAAGAAGGTCCGAGACCGGATCAATCAGATCGTCTGGACCGAGCAGTATGAGCGTTATCGACTGGGTGAAATCGATGACCCCTGGGACCCCGCCCATGACACGCCGCAACTGCGGAGCCTGCGGAGCAAGCTTGACACCCTGATCCGCGCCCAGCAGGGCCGCGGTGAGGCAGGACCGGCCACTGCCACGATCGTCAAGGATGAATTCGATCAGGTCTACACCAAGGCCGGTGGCAGCGGCATGAACGCCTTCACCAGCTATGACCTCACCTGCTACTTCATCACGGTGCCGTCAAACAAGCTCGAGCTCTGGGCCTGGATGGAGAGCGACCGGCTGAGCGACAGCGTCTTCCGCGAGTTCTATTCCGAGCGGGATGTCGTCCACGAGGAACGCCGCCTGCGGACCGACAGCACGCCGACGGGCCGGTTCCAGGAGCAGTTCAACTCGATGTTCTGGGCCTCCTGTGGCTACAGCTGGCCGGTGATCGGCTGGCCCAGTGATCTCAACAGCTACACCTTTGAACAGGCGCAGTTGTACTGGAACACCTATTACCGCCCCGGCAATCTCTTTGGCGTGGTCGTGGGTGATTTCGACCCCGAGCAGGCCAAGGCCTTCATCAAGGAGTATTTCTCTCGGCTTGATCCGGGCAGCAACAAGCCGCCTCCGGTGGTCACCCTCGAAGTCGAGCAACTGGCTGAGCAGCGGATGAACGCCCTGGGCGATTTTCCGCCGTCGATCGAAGTTCGCTATCACACGGTGCCGGCTGGCCATGCCGATAGCTATCCACTCGACATGCTCGCCGAGGTGCTCAACGAACGGACTGGCCGGCTCTACACCACACTGGTCGAGGGGCGTGGGATCGCCGCCACCGCCTCGGCCAGTTCCGACACCCGCAAGTACGCTGGGCTGTTCTCCTTCGATGCGACCACCCGCGGAGAGGCAACCCCCGAGATGCTCGAGCAGGCCTGGTATGAGGAGCTGGTCCGGCTCCAGCGCGAAGAGCTGCCCGAGCGGGAACTTCGCAAGGTGAAAAACCGGGTGGCCGCCTCCAACTATCGGCGGCTGGAGAACAACATGTCGCTGCTGATTCAGCTGGCCTTCTATGAAACGCTGCTGGACTGGCGGGAGATCAACGAGATGCCGGCGAAGTATGAGGCAGTGACGGCCGCTGACATCAAACGCGTGGCCGAGACCTATTTTGACGAAACCAACCGCAGCGTGGCGATCTATCGCCGGGCCGGCGGCGAGCAGACGGCCGGGGCCGTCGAGGAGGTGGGGCAATGAGCAACCATTTTTTGATTGGTTTTCGAATCATCTGGCTGGCAGCGGTCGTAGTCGCTGGGATGCTGCCGGCGGCCATCGCCGGGGCCATTCCGCCAAGGCCAGAGGCAATCCAATTTCAACCGCTCGAGTTCAGCCCGCCGAAGTCGGCCGACTTTCGCAAGAGCCTGCCCGACGGCACGGTGGTCTATGTGGCTGAGTCACATGAGTTTCCACTGATCGACCTGACGATCACCTTCAAGGGGGGCGACTCGCTCGATCCGCCGGACCTGCCCGGCCTCGCCTCGATGATGGCCCGGCTGGTTCGGGAAGGGGGCACGAGCAAGATGGGGCCCGCGGAGTTTGATGAGACCCTCGACTTTCTCGCCACGGAGGTGTCTGTCTCGGCCAGCACGACCTTTACCACGGCCCGGTTGAATGCGTTGGCCGACAACTTTGACGAGAGCCTGAAGCTGTTTGTCGCGATGCTCAAGGCGCCGGCCTTTGACCAGCAGCGGATCGACGTCGCCAAGGCCCGGCTGCTTGAGTCGCTCAAGCAGCGGAATGACAATGCCTCGTCGATCCTGGCCCGGGAGTGGAAGGCGATGCTCTATGGCCGGAACCACTTCGAAGCCAGCCAGCCGACCGAAACGAGCGTGCTGGCGATTGGCCGCGAGCAGCTGCAGCAGATTCACGACCGGATCATCCATCCGGGCAACATGATTGTGGCGGTCTCGGGTGACTTCGCGACCGACGAGATGCTCAAGAAAATCGCCCAGGCATTTGCCGGCTGGGAGCGTGGAGCGGCGGCTCCCGCACCGGCGGCTCCGACCGAGCAGCTCGTCCCCGGCCTCTACCATGTGCCCAAGGACATTCCGCAGGGCAAGGTCGTGCTGGGCAAACGGGCGATCAGTCGGGATGACCCCGATGCGATTCCGCTGGAACTGCTCAACGAGATTCTCGGGGCAGGCGGTTTCACCAGCCGGCTGATGCAGAAGGTTCGCAGCAACGAGGGGCTGGCCTACTCGGTGCGGTCGATTCTGTCGGAGCGGGTCGACTATCCCGGGGCCTTCCAAGCAACCTTTGAAAGCAAGAACCCGACGGTCGCTCTGGCCACCAAGATCGTGCTCGATGAGATCAAGGCGATTCGCGAGCAGCCGGTCACGGACCAGGAACTGGAAACGGCCAAGCAGGGGCTGATCGAGACCTTTCCACGACAGTTTGAGAGCAAGCCGCGGACCCTGGCGGTGTTCGTCAACGACGAGTGGACCGGCCGGCCGGCCGACTACTGGCAGACCTATCGCGATAAGGTCAAGGCGGTGACGAAGGACGACCTGCTGCGGGTGGCCAAGCAGCATCTCGACCCGACCCAGATGGCGATTCTGGTGGTGGGTGACTGGGAGGCGATCGCCCCGGGCGACCTCGAAAAGCGGGCCAGCATGCAGGAGTTTTTTGGTGGCCAGGTCGAGCACCTGCCGCTGCGGGATCCGCTGACCCTCGAGCCGCTGCCGTCAGAGTGAGGGGCTGAGGTCAATCCCGGTCCCTACAGGCTGAGGCTCTCGATTACGAAGCCAAAGGTGTGTAAACCGGAGCATGCACCCGCACTATGTTTCGGTTGCCGTTGGCTGTTTCCGGTTTGCATTTGTTCCTGATCGTGACGTCCCCTAGGCTAAGAAATACTTTGTCACATTTCAGGATACAATAACTTTTGGGTTGCCTGTTAGAAGTTCGACTTGGCGTGCTGTCAGGACGTTAAGGTAGCTGGGAATTTCCAGCTTTCCACGCTCTTTTTCCCGGGCGATGAGGGCGGCCAGGGCATCCGTCATCTCGATTCCGTCAAAAATTGTATGGCCCGAGTGCGTGAGAAGCACTGAAACGACGTCGTCTTCGATGGGGCCAATGGAGAGAAAAGTGAGATCACACTTCCAATGCGAAAATCGTTTTGCAGTTTGCTTGTCAAATTGCAGCCTTCCATGGAAGACAACTCTAAGACGGCCTGGAAAATTATTGACCCGCTCGGTATCGGTTTCGAAGAA
>CBFIHA010000001.1:84748-147362 GCA_965662195.1 uncultured Pirellulales bacterium | reverse complement strand
GAAAAGCGGGCGAAGGGACTCGAACCCTCGACATCCAGCTTGGGAAGCTAGCGCTCTACCAACTGAGCTACGCCCGCAATCGACCCCAGTGTAGCGACGATGGAATTGGCCGCTAGCAGACTGTCGATAAAGTCTACTGCCAAAGGATGCGGAGACTGGAAACACCCGAAACCCTTGGTGTTTTCGCGTGCTGCCCAGGTGGGCTGCCGAGCGGCCGCCTTTGCGGGCAAAGGCCATGGTGGACGTTTCCAGAGAATGCAGGCCACTCGCCTGGGGACCGTTCCCGATCGACCGCTTACAATCGTTTCAGGCTCGCCCCGCAGCGATCTGCGGCGGCTGAACCGGTGATAAATCTGCCGCCGCTCTTTCCGGGTGGTCGGCACTTTAAGGAGGTGAGACGATGGCAGAGCAACCCCCCGGCAATCGGACACACGAATCAGATCAGTCCCCCTCGGCCGAACCGGGAACCGCAGAGACCGACGCGGGGGAGACTGCGGGACGGCGTCCCCGGCCGGCAGGTCGGCTGGTTGCGGTTGCCGTTGTCCTGACCACCGTTGCCGCCGTGGTCGTGATCACCCTGCCAAGCTGGCTTGTCTCCCCAGCGGGGGTCCGTCAGTTTCTGCTGCGGTCACTTCCTGAGTTGAAGGGAGACGTGAAGGTGGAGGCTGCGGCAATCGGCTGGTTCTCGCCGCTTTCCATTCGGGGGCTCTCCCTGGTGCCTGTGGAGGGCGAGGCGGCGCCAATCTCGGTTGAGCAGATTGCGGGAGATCGCGGGCTGCTCACCATTTTGATGGAACGGGGCCGGCTTGGCCGCATCGACGTTACCGGGCTGGAATTGGACCTCGTCTTCGATGAACAGCATGTTTCAAATCTCCAGCGGTTGATTGGCCGGCCCCCGCAACGGCGGGCGTCGGTCGCAGTTCCGGCTCAGCCTCCAGCCGCAGCCCCCACGGAGACTGCGGCGGGTGATGAGCGGGTGCGGGTTGCTGTGAGCGGCGGCCTGATTCGGGTCCGCGGTCCGTGGACCCAGGATCGCTGGGAGAGCGAGCCGATCGATCTCGAGGCGACCCTCCGACAGACGGCTGCGGGTGACCGCGAGTGGTCCCTGGCCCCGGTCAAACTGCTCGATCACGCCCGGCTCGAGCCATCGGTGGCCGCCGGCGTGCTCGCCTATGCCGCCCCAATTCTGGCCGACGCGACGCGGACCAGTGGGGAATTCTCCCTCGTCATCGATGAGGCCCGCTGGCCTGCCGGGCGGGGGGAAGCCGCCACGGTGTCCGGAGTGCTCACCCTGCACGAGGTCGACGTCGGCCCGGGACCATTGGTGAGGGGGCTGGTGCGGTCGCTGCCGGGGCGGCTTCCGGCCCCCCCGACCATTCGTGTTGCCGAGGCCTCGCGGGTCCAGTTCCGTCAGGCCAATCGTCGGGTCTGGCATGAGGGACTTGCCTTCGGCCTGCCGCTGGTTGAACCGGGGCAGCGGCTCGATATCCAGTCGACCGGCTCGGTCGGCCTCGACGATCGCTCGGTCGATCTGACACTGTCACTGCCAATTCCCGCCGACCTGCCGCAGGACAAGCCGTTGCTCGCGGCGGTTGCAGGGAAGACGCTGCGACTGCAGGTTGAAGGCAACCTCGACGAGCCGCGGCTGAAACTTGATGAGTCGCTCAAGCAGACGGTGACGGCTGTGGCCGGCGACGTTCTGGAAAACCTGCGGAAGAAGCGGGCTGCGGGAACGGCTGCCACAACGCCTCAACCGGTTGGGCCCGGCGCGAACCCCAAGCGGCAGGCCCAAGATACCGGTGATCAGCCGGCTCCCGCAGCCGCACCGGCGGCGGGCACGACGGACCCGGACAGCCCCACCGGCACCGCCGCAAAGCTGAATCAGCTCAAGGGCGTACTCCCGTCGGAAATGACGGATGATCCAACAACTGACGCGGTAATTGATGCTGTCGGCGGCCTGCTCGATGAGGTTGCCCGGCGGCGGGCCGCGCGAAAGCAGGAGCAGGAGACGAAGGATCAGTCGCAGCCCCCAGCTGGCGAGCAGGCCGACCCGAAGCGGAACCGGCCAGCCAGGCGGCTGCTCAGGCAACTGCTCGATACAGATGGGGCAGATGGCCAGAAGTCGAAGAAAGACTCAGCTGCAGACCAACCGCCGCCCAAAGAACCGGGTGCTCCCGAGTCGCCAGCGACTGACTAGGTTCTGTCTGATAGGGCTACCGTTGGCCCGAGAGCGAGCTGCTTTGGTCTTTGGCAAGGACCGCAAAGCAGCCAGATTTGCAGATCTGGCAATGGAGCCGGACGCGGTCAGAGGGCAAACGAGCCGCTCGAAGCCCAGGTATTGGGTTTTCAGACAGAGCCAAGCAGGCCCTGGCTGGAGTCTGCCCTCGCAGGCTCCGGTGATGGGGCGCAAAAAAGAACCGGATCCCGCCGGTGGCGGGATCCGGTCTTTCCAGTGCGGGCGATGGTCTCAGGGCAGACTCAATCGACCGGTCCAATTCATCGGGTCAAGACTCAGGTCTTGGCCGGAGCAGCCGGGGCTTCCGGAGCAGCCTTGGTCGGAGCAGCTTCAGTCGGGGCGGCTTCGGCCGGAGCGGCCTCTTCCACAATCACCGACTCGCCACCGCAGTCACCACCAGCACAGCCGGTGCAACCACTGCAGGCCGAGGCCTCGCCGCATGAATCGCAGCTGACGGCCTCTTCGCCGTGGCACTTTTTGTGACGACGATGGAGCAGACCATGGCAACGACGACCGTGGCAACGACGGCCATGGCAGCCGTGACGCAGGCCGGCGACGGCGGCTGTGTCACCACCGACCAGAGCAAAAACGATCAGGGCGATGAACGCCGCGAACGAAATTCCGAGAAAACGCTTCATTTCTTCCTCCGAAGTTTGAATGCACAAGCAACTGGTTGTGCGTTTCAGGTGACCGTCAACATGCTGGAGAGATCCGGGACGGCCACCGAACCACAGCAACCGAGAACCAGATGAGCCTTCCCGTGACCTGTCGGAACAACCCGTGGCACCCCCCTGCAGGTGCTGCAGGTCGGTCCAGGCTTTCGGTCGCCTCATCGCCCAAGAGGCTAACCGTCAAAATGTGACTGTCAAGCAATCTCGGGGGAATGGGAGGTCTATGACGATCGGGTGCGGTCGGCTTTTGGCCAGGAAAAACCCTACAAACGAGGTTTTTCTGCCGAAAGATCCAAAAACCCTCGGTTGGGATCGGCAGAATTGCCCACCCGGGCTGGAAGAGTGGGAACCCGAGCCGCCGCTATTCGACGACCTTTACGCCCGCACCACCGGCGGTGCGGGCCGCCGGCGGCGTTCCCGTCGGCTGCTGCGCCGCCAGCTTGGCCCGCCGGGTGATCTCATCAGCAACGAGCTGTTGCTTGGCAAGCATGTCTTCGGGGTCCTCGAAATCGAGCAGGAGCGGAGGCAGGTCAGAAAAGATTCGCATCGCCATACCCACCACCCGCCACCCCTCGGGATCGAGCCGGCAGACCCAGATCACGTTATCGGTGGAGGTGAATCCGTCTTCGTCGGTGTCGGTCCAGGTCGTGGCGACGTGTACGATGTCATCGGCATCGCCGACAGCCTCACAGCCACCAATGCGGTAGGTGGCGGTATCCTTGACCGGGGGGGCGACTGAAAGGCCGAGTTCCTGGGTCTTGACGCGAGCCACATCGGTCAACATTGCCAGCGCTGCCTGTTCATCTCCCCGTTTGATCGCCTGGAGAAACGTTACGACAACCGCTTTGGCAGGCTCAAGATTCACCGTCGAAGCTGGCTCGGCGCCACCGGCAGAGCACCCCGACTGACTGGTGAGCCCCAGCAGGCAACAGCCAGCAACGAAGGAAACGAGCCACACCGAAACCGCCCGCAGAAGCCTGCGCCGTGGCTCGCCCTCGGCGAGGCGAACTGAACCGGTTTGAGTCACTGACTGCATCCCGTTAGGCTCCAGATGTGTGTGATAGTCGGCGTCGGTCGTGGGTCGGCCAGGAGCGAAGCAACCGCTCGTTCCAGTGCTCGTTCCAGCCCTACGGCCAAGGATGGTCGCGGAGCCGCGTTTGAGGGTCAAGGCCGAAATCAGCCGGTGGCGGACGGACAGCCAGCATGAAAGGGTGGCGAAGATGAGCTGGATGGGGCGATCGGGTCAGCAGGGATGGCGACCCCTGCGCTGGGTTGTGCTTACGGCGGTGATCACTACTCCGCCGTTGGGGGATGACGCATCCGGCCAGGTGATCGGCCTGGGCAGCGGGGGGGCGGCCCGCCGGCAGCCGGCACCGGCTGCTGAGCAGCTACCGGCCAGCACCATCATCGAACCCGATGCCTTCCGGCTACTGGAGGGATCCCGGCCAGATTTTTCAGTCAAACTGCGGGTAACGGCGGCGGTCACGCCGACGGGAGCCGAGGGCAAACAGCCCTGGTCGGCACTGATTTCCGGGGCAACCCTTGCCGACGAGGTCAAGCTTTCCCTGCCACCATTGCAGCAGGCCACCGACAGCCAGACCGCATTCAACAGCAATCTCGCCGCTGCCCTCGATCGCTTTCAGCTCGTTGCGGTCGTTTTTGGGCTGATGGCCGCGTACGACAAGCCGAACGACATTCGTACCAGTTGGCGGGCCGCTGCCACCGGACTTCGTGATCGGTTTGCCCGGGTGGCCAGGCACGTCAACCGTGACGGCGGCGAGGCCTACTCCGAGGCGCATGCCCGGGCCGAGGATCTGGCCGCGCTGATCCTCGGCGAGACAGTCGCTGCTGACCCGGACGGGCAGCAGCCATTCCAATGGAGCCAGCTCTGTGACCGGGCTGTTCTGATGCGGCGCCTGAAGGCGGCAGACGGCATGCTCAAGCAGGCGACGGCATCGGCGGAGGCCTTTGCAGACGCACCTGAAAAGCTCCTCCACGAGGCTGAAATCATCGCCGTGTTCGCCGCGCTGATTGTCCAGGAAGCCTTCACCGACTGGGAGGACGACACCTACCGCGAGTACGCCGCCACGATGCAGCGAGAGGCGGTGACCCTGAGGAAGGCAGTGCAGCAGGCCGACTACGAGACCGCTGGACAGGCAGCCAAGGCGGTCACCCAGTCGTGCGCCACCTGCCACGACGATTACCGGTGACCGTTCAGTAACGGCTCTCAAACCCTGCGAATCCACCGTGGATGATTGAATCGGAGCCGGCGGTGACCCCCTCAAGGCTGGCGGCTGAGGGCGGGATGACCGCCGGCCACTGCTCATCGGCTTGGGCGATGTTACCGACGCCGACCACCCGGTAGCCGATCCAGAGGCTCCATCGGTCACTGACATCCCAGGCAATCGAGGTGTCGACCGAACCCAGCCACGAGAAGACGCCCAGAGTCGAGCGGACATCGGCTGTCTCGATACCACTGGTTGAACTGGTCGCCAGATTGCTGATGGCGTTGCCGGCCAGCAGAAACTTCGGCACCACTGCAAATCGGAGTCGCGGGGCGAAGGACCAGTCGAATCGTCCCCCCAGCTGTCCACCGAAGAGGTTGTTGTTCGTGGTGACGTCAAAGTCGATGTCACCAGGGACGGCGATCAGCGTCAGGTCATCCTCAAGCTGGAAAAATCGGAAACCCGCCAGCCACATCCAGTTGACCCGACGGTCACTGGAATGGAATTCGGGCCGATCACCAAGCGAATAAAGCCAGTTGACCTCCACGTCATTGACCAGATCGGATCGGGTCAAGGCACCACTCGCCGAGCCGGTCTGCTGCGGGGCGGTTGAGCCGATGTTGTAGACCCCCCAGTAAATCAGTTCGACCGCCTGCCGCTGCTCTTCACCGAACCAACGGCCCACCCGCAGGTCGACTCCGCCGGGCCAACTGGCGTCGGCTGATCGGGTTGAAACTGCGAGGCCGCCGGGACCGGTCGAACTGCCACCGCTGGGCAGGCTCCGCGTCATGACCAGGCCGGTTGCGCTGGCGAACCAGCGGGGCCAGCAGGGCAGCCGGGCCGGGGCGATGCAGGACGAACTGCCGCCGTACCGCTGGCACCAGGGATCGGCCGCCGGATCGAGCGGGCTATCGGCCATATCAATGATGATGGTCTGATCGGCTTGCGGCTGGGGAATGTAGAGGGGCGGTGCGAGGCTGCCGGTGAGATCGGCGGCACCGCTGCCGGGTTCGGCCGCAACGGCGGCGGCCCCCGGCCAGCCCCCCCCGAACACCACCAGCGTTGCCGCCAGCAGCCGGAGCAGCCGGCCTCGGGGTGCGGCCGGACCGGTAACCGGTGTGGAAGATTGACGCGGTGGCAGTGGCATCAGCGGCGAACCTGGGCACAGGGCATGGACAAGTCGGCGGCGGAGGGTCAGAAAAACTGAGGAAAAAATCAATTCCGGTTTGGTGTTGTCCCAGCGGAGGGGAGATAACGTCTTCCGCCACCAGATCCACCCTCTCCAATCCCCCCGCCTTCACGAGACTTCGCTGTGGCTAAACAAAGACCTGACGGCATCCGGCCCCTGACTCGGCTGCGGGCGGTTCAGTGGCTGGATAAGCGATCGAACTTCGAACGGGCTCCGGCGGGTGCCTTGCGGGCCGGTGGGTTCACGCTGTCGCGGATGCGGAGTCTGCTGCGGGCCATTGGCAATCCGCAGGGGCAGTTTCGGGCCGCCCATCTCGCCGGAACGAAGGGGAAAGGGTCGACAGCCACCATGCTGGCGGCCATGGTTCGGGCCGCTGGCTATCGGGTGGGTTGCTACCTCTCGCCGCATGTCGATCGGCTCGAGGAACGAATCACGATTGGGGGAAAGCCGATCTCGACAGCCGACCTGCTGGCCGCGTTTCGCCTGGTCATACCGGCTGTCGAGCGACTTGACCGCCTTGCAGCCCGGCGGAGCCAGCCGGGGCCGACCTGGTTTGAGGTGCTGACGGCCGTCGCCTTCACGCATTTTGCGCGGAGCCGGGTCGATCTGGCGGTGATCGAGACAGGGTTGGGGGGACGGCTCGATGCCACAAATCTCTGCCAGCCGGTGGTGTCGGTGATCACCTGCATCGGACTCGATCACATGGACGTCCTGGGCGACACCATCGAGAAAATTGCAACCGAAAAGGCGGGGATCATCCGCCGCGGCTGCCCGGTGATATCAGTGGCGACCGATCCCGTGGCGGCGGCTGTGGTCGCCCGGACAGCCGCCCGGTTATCGGCACCGCTGCAGGTGCTAAAGCGGGATTTTCAGCTCGGCAGGTCGGCGACCCCTCCCGATTTCCGCACCACCGCATTCACCCTCGAGTGCCCACCCGGCAATGCCCGTGGCAGCTACACGACCGCCATGCCCGGCTGGCATCAGGCGATCAATGCGGCGGCCGCGATCATGGCGGTGGGAGCATTGCCGGCGGCTGACTTCACCATTCCGGTGCAGGCGATGCGCCGCGGTCTGCGGCAGGCCCGGCTGCCAGCGCGGATCGAGTGGCTTTCCGAACAGCCGCCGGTGCTGCTCGACGCGGCTCACAACACTTCCTCGATGGCGGCCCTCGTCGAGACGCTCGGCTCGACCGGGCGGCTGCCCCGTCGCCGGATTTTGGTGTTTGCCGCCAGTGGCGACAAACAGCTTGTCGAAATGCTGCGGGAGTCGCGCCGCCTGTTCACCGCGGTCGTGCTAACACGTTATGCCACAAACCCGCGAGCCGCCACACTGGTGGCCCTGCGGCAGGCCGCCGAGCAGGCCGGCTGGCAGGAGCCACTGCTGGCATCATCGCCCGCCGAGGCAGTTGGACTGGCGCGGAAACTGGCGGCAGGCCGCGGGCTGATCTGCGTAGCCGGCAGCTTTTTCCTGGCTGCAGAAGCCCGGGCAGCTCTGGCTGCCCTCGGGATTGGACCGGATCAATGCCGTTGAGCCAGTCTCAGCGGGAAGCTGCTGCCGTCACCGATGTGTTGAAGGCTCGCAGGCCTTGGGCCAGCACCGGGTCGGCGTGACGGGGCAACGCTGCCGCCGGGTCGGTGGCGTGGGCCGCAGCAGCCCTGACCCCGGCGGGCTGGTCACGCTCATGTCGCCAGGCCAGCCAGCCGTCGAGCTGTTTTCGGGTCGGCGTCAGTTCGTAACCGGCACTCGGAGTGACGCCCCAGGGGCGATTGGCCGCAGCCCCCGGTGGACGGTCAATAGGGGCACCGGCTGGTCGTCGGTATTCAGCGGTGGTGAGCCGAACCGCCGTCTCACCGCCGGCAAGCGGCAGCAGCGTCTGGACCGAACCCTTCCCGTACGAACGGCTGCCGACGATGGTTGCCCGGCCGTGGTCCTGCAGGCAGGCTGCGACGATCTCAGCGGCACTTGCACTGAGGTTGTCGATCAGCACGACGAGGGGGGCGCCACCCAGCAGGTCACCCGGGCTGGCCTGCCTTGCCTGCTCGGCTGCCGGCTGCCGGCGGTCGTTTGTGGTGACGATCGTTCCCGCATCGAGAAACAGATCGCAGACCGCCACTGCAGCTTCAAGGAGCCCCCCCGGATTTCCCCGGAGATCAAGCACCAGTCCGGCGGGTGCCGTTGCGGTCTGCAACGTCGTCAGCACCTCTCTGATCTCATCGCTGGTCTGCTCTCCAAACCGGGTGAGCCGGATCAACGCGATTCGTGATTCACCCTCCAGCCACCAGTCCCACTGACCGTCGGCCCGGCGTCGGTCGCCCCGGATACTGGCCACCGTGAGCGGCTGTCGGGTGAGGGTGAGGGAGCGTGTCTGCCCCGTGGTTGGACTGCTGACCTCCAGGCTCAGACCAGTCCCTGCAGGCCCCCGCAGGTTCTCGGCAACCTGCCGCAGGCCCAGGCCGGCCACTGGCTGGCCGTCAATTGAAAGAATGCGATCACCGGCGACCAGCCCGGCCTGCCAGGCCGGGCCGTCGACAATTGGGGCAATGACGACGATCTCATTGGCCGATTCGGTGAACGCGATTTCGACGCCAACCCCCGCCGCTTGCTGGCTGAGGGTGTCTGTCAGGTCGAGATAGGTGGCGGCATTGAGGTAGCGTGAACCGGGGTCGAGGGCTGCAAACAGCCCGTCCATTGCCTTGTCGAAGAGCTGCCCCGAGTCGACCGGTTCGATGTAACGACGATCAACCTGCCGCACCACCTGGGCAAACCGCCGTCCCAATCCAGACCGGTCCTGAGCAGCCCAGGTGAGGAGGCAGGTCGGGATGGCCAGGCAGATCAGCAGGAGGTTGCGACGCGTCATGACTCCATTTCAACAGCCCGGGGGCATTCCTGGCAAGCCGACGCTCGCAGCCACCACCGGTCCCAGTGGGTTTGGGGTCACCACGCGGTCAAAAGCGGTCTGGAACTGGCCGGGGTGGTTCATTACGGTTCTCGGACACCTCGTTTGCGGACTCGGGAAGAAAAAGTCCGCGGCCGCAGGATGTGGCAACCGGCACCCCTGAACGCCCCGGGCGGTTTCGGGTGTTGCCGAAGTGGAAAAAGGCCACGGAGGGCTTTTTCCTCGGGCATTGAGAGACCGCAGCGGCCACCCTCGGGGTGGCAGAACAGGAGCCGCCGCCGATGGCACGCCGAACCAAATCGAAGCAGCGCCGGGAAACCCGCAGCGATCCGCTCGAGGCCCTGAGGCCGCTGGTCGTGCTCGGGCTGCTCGGCATGATTCTCTACGGCGCCTACTCGATCATCCAGAAGGGGCCCAGCCGGGACGGCCCGGACTGGCAGGCGTCCGAGACCGCCGGTGAGCCTCCCGCGTTCACCGGCACGCAACCCAGCCCGCCCGAGGTCGAGCTGAGCGGCCCGGCAGCTCCCCCGGCCACGGTTGCCACCGCGACGGCGGCGCCGCCACCACAGCCGGCGCCGGCTCCAGTGGCAGCCATTGCCCCTGCCCAGTCGGTCACCCCGCCGGCCACCAGTCAGTCAGCGGTTGAGAATTCCCAGGCGGCAACGCCGGCGGCCGAGATGTCCCCCACGTACATTGAGGCGGTGGCGGCCGTTCCACCGAAGCCAGCCTCGGAAGCGATTCTGCAACAGGCTTCTCCGCCGACAGGCAATGACTCGGTGGCCTTCACCGCGGCCTGGGCCGATGCCCATGACAAACTTGAAAGTGGTCGGTACGCCGAGGCCCTGGCGATTCTTTCGGTCTGGTACGACGACATCTCGCTGAGTCCGGAGGAGGGCCGGCAACTCGAGACCCTGCTCGGGCAGTTGGCCGGCACCGTGATCTACTCGACACAGGATCTGCTGCTCCCGCCACACATTGTTGCTGCCGGGGAGACCCTTGAGGGCATCGCTGCGCCACTCGAGGTGCCCGCCGCCCTGCTGGCCAACATCAATGGCCTCGGCCCCGACGGACCCCAGCCCGGTCAGCCTCTCAAGGTTGTTCGGGGCCCGTTCGATGCCGTTGTGAGCGTGTCGCGTCGCCGCCTCAGCCTGCAGGTCGGTGGCCGGTATGCGGGGAGCTTTGCCGCGGCAATTGGGGGCGGGTTCACCGCCCGGAGCGGCAGCTCGGTGCGGCTCGTCGAGATTCGGCTTGTGGCCGAGCCCACCAACGGTGGACCGGCGGTGCCGGTGGGTTACCAGACACCGCAGGGGCCGGCGATCCTGCTGAGCGACGGCCTGCGGATCGAGCCTGCCAACGATCCCGGCTTCGTCGCCGTCACCCCGGCCGAATCGGTGCTGCTCGTCTCGGCTGCCGATTTCACCGACCTCGCCGACATCCTCGGCGGGGGATCACAGCTGCTGATCAGGCAGTAGCTTCGTTCCCGCACGCAGGGCGGCGCAGCACGCAGGGCTCCCGGTTCCAGGCGGCAGCCTCGGTCCGACAGAATGCCCACAGCCGGCCAAATTTTTTCTGCAGGAACGGACTGTAATGATCCGATCATTCTTTCGGGTTCTTTGGGGTTTGCGGGGAACAGCCGCTGAATTTTGCAGCCGCCCACCGGGCGGCTGCGGCCGGGAGGGTGAGGGCGTGCAACAAGACAGACACTCCGGCGGTTGGGGAACCGCCTGGCTGAGCCTGCTGCTTGGTGGCCTGACCGTTGGTACCGGCTGCACGATGTGTCCATCACCGTTCGACTATTCCGGGACAGTGCCTGGAGCAGCAGACCAGAACGATTTTCGGGTGCGGAACAACGGCATCCTGCCGATCTGGAAACGGCCCCGGCCCTGGCCACCGGTTGTCACCACCGAACCGGTGGAGGACCAGCCAGCGGCTGCGGAGCCAACGACTCGCCGGATTGCCGCTGCGACTGCCCCGGCGGCTGATGGATCGGGAACCTTGTCTGTGCTCCTTACTGCAGCTGCAGAGGAACCGTTACCCGCGGATAAAGTGGTGAATGCCGGTCACACTACACCGCAGCCTGCCCCCGACACTTCTGCTGCCGGAAGCGCAATGGCCGGCGATGAAACAGCCGTTCTCGCCGAAGCTGACGCTGAGGAAGCTGGCGCCAGCACTGCCGGGGAGTGATCAGCCGGCTGAGACTGTCTGGGCCGACTGGGGTTCCGGCTGCCAGCCATCGGGCACGATGGCATTCTTTGGCACCACAGCCACGCCGTCACGGATGGTGAACCGCTCGCTGTCGGCGGTGTCGTCGAGCCCGTGGTCGTTGACGATCCGGGTCCGGCTGCCAATGTGCACGTTCTTATCGACGATCGCCCCCTCAATAATCGCCCCGTCGCCAATGCCCAGCGGAGGGACGTTCTGCGAGAGATCGGCCGCCAGATGCTCGGGCGTCTCGTAGTAGTCGTTGCCCAGAATCACCGAGTTGCGGATGACGACGTTGCGGCCGATCTGGCACCGCAGGCCGATCACGCTGTTCTCGATCACCGCCCCCGATCCGATCGTGCAGCCATCGGAGATCAGGCTCGACCGAATGCTCGCGCCATCAACCCGCGACGGCGGCAGAAACCGGGCCCGGGAATAGATCGGCGCGTTGGGGGTGGCCAGTTCGAACGGTGGCACCGGCTTGGCCAGGTCGATGTTGCACTGGTAGTACGAGCGAATTGTGCCGATGTCCTCCCAATAGCCGTCAAAGGGATGCAGCTGCACCTTCTTGGCCCGGATCGCCGCAGGGAAGACCTCCTTGCCGAAATCTTGATAATCGGTCTTCAGCAGCAGGTCGAGCAGGCAGTCGCGGTCGAACAGGTAAATCCCCATGCTCGCCATCAGGCTGCGGCCGGCTGCCGGAATGCCGGCCCGCTCGATCCAGCCCGGATCGGTGCGGACCAACTCCAGCTCCTCACGGGTCTTTGGTTTTTCCAAGAAGCCCTCGACCCGGCCGGAATCATCAAATCGCATAATACCGAAGGCCGACGATGCCTCGTCGGTGACTGGGATGCCGGCGATGGTCACGTCGGCATCGTTGGCCTCGTGCGTGGCCAGCAGGTCGGCATAGTTCATCCGGTAGAGCTGGTCGCCAGAGAGTACGAGCACCTGCTTGATGTCCGAGTCTTGCAGCAGCCGGATGTGCTGCCGGACGGCATCGGCCGTGCCCTGGTACCAGGTGGTGGCCTCGTTGGTCTGCTGGGCCGCAAGGATTTCGACATAGCCGCCGCTGAACGGGTCGAACGTGTAGGTGCGGCGGATGTGACGATGGAGGCTGACCGAGTTGAACTGGGTCATCACGTAGATTCGCTGCACTCCGCTGTTGATGCAGTTGGACAGCGGCACGTCGATGATGCGGTACTTGCCGGCCAGTGGCACGGCCGGCTTGGACCGGTCGCGGGTGAGGGGATAGAGCCGGGTGCCCCGACCGCCACCAAGAACCAGTGCCAACACATGCTTCACGCTCATGCCTCCATCACTCCCAGACTCGGCAGCATCTGCCGGAAAATCAGTCGAAAACCAGCCGCTACCCGTTCCGCTGCCGCCTCGCCCCCCATGCTACGGGAGCCCGGCCGGCTGGCCAAATCGAGTTTCGTCAGAACTCGATGAGAGCCACCGGGAGATCTGCGGATTGTGTCGGACAGACCGACTTTCCCGGCTCTAGCTGTCCGTGGAAAAAGCCATCCATGGCCCTTGCCCGCGGAAGCGGGCGAACGCTCGTCCACTTGGGCAACACCCGAAAACGCCGAGGGTTTTCGGGGTTGCCAATCGCCGCATCCTGCGGCGGCAGACTTCTTCCACAGTCTACTGGGGAGGCTTCCCGGAAGCCGCGTCAGCCCTTCACCACGAAGTTGACCAGTCGGCCGGGCACGGCCACGACCTTCACGATCTGCTTGCCTTCGAGTAACGCGGCAATTTTCGGCTCGGCCGCAGCCGCCGCCTCAAGCGCAGCTGCATCGGCAGCGGCCGGCACCACGACCCGGGCCCGGAGTTTGCCCTGAACCTGCACCGGGATTTCGACGGTGTCGTCCCGCAGCCACTGCTCTTCAGCCACCGGCCAGGCCGCCAGCGAAACCGGCGGGGCCTGGCCGAGCAACTCCCAGAGTTCCTCGGCCAGATGCGGGGCAAACGGTGCCAGCAGCTTCACGAACGGGGTCAGCAGCGACCGGGGCCGCTGCTCTTGCGGTGTCGCAAAGTTCACGAACTCCATCATCTTGGCAATCGCCGTGTTGAAGGAGAGCGAGTCGATGTCGGCGGTCACCTTGGCGATCGTCCGGTGGAGCTGTCGCAGTTGCTCGTCGGTCGGCAGGTCGTCGCAGACCTGCGGGGCGATCCTCAAGTTGTCGGCCCGCTCATCAACCACCAGCCGCCAGCAGCGGTCGAGGAAGCTCCGTACCCCGCCGACGCCGGCAGTGCTCCAGGGCTTGGTCGCCTCCAGCGGCCCCATGAACATCTCGTAGAGCCGCAATGAGTCGGCCCCGAAGTCATGGACCACCTCGTCAGGATTGACCACGTTGCCGCGGCTCTTCGACATCTTGTAGGCCCGGCTCTCGACGCGGACCTGTGGCGCGTCCCGGAGCACGAAGTGCTCGCCCTGCTTCTCGACCTGCTCGGCCGGGATCTTCATCGGCGCGTCGGCCTCGCCCTGCTGGCCTGCCGACACCCAGCCCCCTGCCGCCGCCCGGTAGCCGGTGAACTCCATCTCGCCAAGGATCATTCCCTGGTTGATGAGTCGGCCGAAGGGTTCGGGGGAAGAGACATGGCCGCGGTCGTAGAGCACTTTGTGCCAGAAGCGGCTGTAGAGCAGATGCAGCACGGCATGCTCCGCCCCACCGACGTAGAGATCGACCGGCATCCAGGCCCGCTCGACCTCGGGGTCGATGAACTGCTGGTCATTGGCCGGGTCGAGGAATCGCAGGTAGTACCAGCAGGAGCCGGCCCACTGCGGCATGGTGTTGGTCTCGCGGCGATACTGCCTGCCGTCCCGCTCGACATACAGCCATTCCTCACCAGCCCGCGACAGCGGCGGGTCGGGGGTATGGCCCGGCCGAAAGTCGGTCAGCTCTGGCAGCGGCACCGGCAGGTCCGCCTGGTCAAGAGCCCGGACAACGCCGGTCGGCTCGCCGGCGGCGTCGAGCTCATGCAGGATCGGAAAAGGTTCGCCCCAGAATCGCTGCCGGCTGAAGAGCCAGTCGCGGAGTTTGTAGTTGACCGCCGGCCGGCCCAGGCCGGCCGTTTCGAGGTCGGCTCCGACTTTTGTGATGAAAGCCTCGGTCTCCAGCCCGGTGTAGGGGCCTGAGGCGACTGCCCGGCCCCGGCCGGTGAACAGTGGGGCGTCACCAGCGGTGCCGCTGTCGGCCGAACCCGCGGCCGGTTCAACCACAGTGACGATCTGCAAGCCAAAAGTCTGGGCAAACTCATGGTCGCGGTCGTCGTGGGCCGGCACCGACATGATGGCTCCGGTGCCGTAGGAGGCCAGCACGTAGTCGGCCACCCAGATCGGTACCGGCTCACCGGTCAGCGGGTGGATGCAGGTCGAGCCGGTAAAGACACCGGTTTTGCCCTCAGCCAGGTCGGTGCGATCGAGGTCGCTTTTATGGCTGGCCGCCTCGCAGTAGGCCTCAACCTCCGCGGTCCGGTCGGCCACGGTCAGCCGGGCCCGCAGCGGATGCTCCGGGGCGATCACCATGCAGGTCACACCGTAGAGCGTGTCGGGCCGGGTTGTGTAGATCCGGAGCACATCATCGGGGGCCTGCTCGGGAACGCCGGTTGTGGCCCGCTGTTGCTTCCAGGCGGTGAAGTCAGCGGTGTCGCCGCCGGCCGGCGGCAGGAAGAAGTCAACCTCCGCCCCGGTACTGCGGCCGATCCAGTCGCGCTGCAGTTTCTTGATGCTTGCCGGCCAGTCGAGACTCTCGAGTTCCCGCTCGAGGCGGTCGGCATAGGCGGTGATCCGCAGCATCCACTGCCGCAGCGGCAGCCGCACCACGGGGTGCCCGCCTCGTTCACTCACCCCGCCAATCACCTCTTCGTTGGCCAGCACTGTGCCGAGGGCTGGGCACCAGTTGACCGGTGCCTCCGACTGATAGGCCAGCCGGTGTTCGTCGCGGTAGGCAGCCACGGCCCGGTCGCCAGCCGCCTCGACCGCGGCGGGAATCGGCAGTTCGGCAATCGGCCGACCCCGCTGGGTCTCACGGTCGAACCAGGTGTCGTGAAGGACCAGGAAAATCCACTGGGTCCAGCGGACATAGCCCGGGTCAGTGGTGGCCACCTCGCGGCGCCAGTCATAGCTGAAGCCGAGCATCTTCAGCTGGCGGCGGAAAGTGGCGATGTTCCGCTCGGTGCTCTCCCGCGGTGGGGTGCCGGTGCGGATGGCATGCTCCTCCGCCGGCAGGCCAAAGGCGTCGAAGCCCATCGGGTGGATCACGCTGATGCCCCGCATCCGCGCGCACCGACTGGCGATGTCGGTGGCGGTGTACCCCTCGGGATGACCGACATGCAGCCCGTCACCGCTGGGGTAGGGGAACATGTCGAGGATGTAGGCCTTTTTACCCGCCGGCAGCCGCGGGGAACGAAAGGTGTCGTGCTCGTCCCACCAGGTCTGCCATTTCGGCTCGATGGTGGCGGGGTCGTACTTCGGCATGGATTGGGTGTGGGGTCTTGGGCGGGGACGCTGGTCAGGGGACGTGCCGCTGATTCTAATGGCGGCAGTGTCCGCGACAACGCACCGCGGCATGCCGGGGAATCCCGGGCCATGCACCCAGAGAACCTGCCGTGAGCCATTCAGTCGCGAGTTCCGCACCGCCAGCGGTCGATCCCGCCGCGGCCACCGCGAAAGAGGCCTCGCCCAGACCATCACTTTTACACCGGGACATGCTTCGCAGCCTGCGGGCGGCCGCCGGCCGGCTGAAAGTGGCTGACTCCCTCGGCACCCGGCTCACCGGTCGGCAACTGCTGGTCCGTATCCTGGCTGCCCGGCTGGTGCTTGAGCGGACGCTCGGGCCTGATGAAAAGCGAGTGGGCGTGCTCCTGCCACCGACGGCCGGGGCGGCGATTGTCAACGCGGCCCTCGCCCTGATGGGCCGGGTGGCGGTTAATCTCAACTACACCGCCTCGCAGCCGATCCTCGATATCTGCATCGAGCGAGCGGGGCTCGATCATGTGATTTCCAGCCCCATGTTCCTGTCGCGGGTCAATCTCGACGTGGGCCACCGGCTGCTCGATGCCGCCGCCCTGCGGCAGCAGCTGACCCTTCCCCAGAAACTGCAGGCCTGGTCCGAGGCGACCCTGCTGCCGCTGCCGGCCCTCGAGCGGCGGCTGGGCCTCGACCGGATCAGCCCCGACGATGTGCTGACGATCATCTTTACATCGGGTTCGACCGGCGACCCCAAGGGGGTTGTGCTGTCGGTTGAGAATGTCGGCAGCAACGTGCGGGCGATTGCTGATCTGCTGCATGTCTCGCCGGCCGACACGGCGTTGGGCGTGCTGCCCTTCTTTCATTCCTACGGCTATACCACCACCCTCTGGGTGCCGCTGACGCTCGATCCGGCGGTCGTCTATCACACCAATCCACTCGATGCCAAAGTGGTCGGTCGGCTGGCCCGCGAGTTCCACGCCACGGTGTTGATGGCAACGCCGACCTTTCTGCGAACCTACATCCGCCGCACCGATGCCGAGGATTTTTCGACCCTTGAGGTGGTCTTTGGGGCGGCGGAGAAGCTGACGGCCGACGTGAGCGACGCCTTCCAGCAGAAGTTCGGCGTGCGGCCCAGTGAGGCCTATGGAGCGACTGAACTCTCACCGCTCGTGGCGGCCAACGTGCCCCCCTCGCGGCATGTGCCCGGCCGGCCGGCCGACGCCCGCGAGGGTACAGTTGGCAAGCCAATTCTCGGCTGCACGGCCAAGATCACCGACCGGGAGGGTGCCGCTGAGCTGCCCGTCGGCAGTGAGGGCCTGCTTTGGATCGGCGGGCCCAACGTGATGCAGGGCTACCTCGACCGGATCGACCTCACTGCCGAGGTGGTCAGGGACGGCTGGTACTGCACCGGTGACATCGCCCGGCTCGACACCGACGGCTTCATCACGATTACCGGGAGGCAGAGCCGGTTCTCGAAGATCGGCGGCGAGATGGTGCCCCACATGCTGGTCGAAGAGGCGATCAACGAGAGTCTGGGGGCGGCCGACGGTGAACTGCTGGCGGTGGTGACGGCCGTGCCCCATCCAACCAAGGGCGAGCGACTCGTCGTGCTGCACCTGCCGGAGCTTGCCGACCCGCAGCAGATCTGTCGGCAGCTGGCCGACCGGGGGCTTCCGAATCTCTGGATCCCGACCGCCGACAGCTTTGCCCGCATCGAGGAACTTCCGCTGCTGGGCTCGGGAAAGCTCGATCTGCGGGGGCTTGGTGAACTGGCCCGGGAGCGGTTCTGTGGCAGTTGAACCTGCGGCCCGTTCATCAAGTCCGGTCAGCATGACAGACCAGTCGCAGATTGCCGTGCGAACACAACTGGGGCGGGCGGACGATCTGCGGGCCGAGCTGACAATTGAGGTCAGCCTGCGGATGGGGTTGGCGGCCTCCGGTGCCAAGCTGACCGTTGAGGCTGCAATCTCTGGTCCGGAATCGGTCCGTTCAACGACCTTGCCGGTACGGCTGCCGGTCCGGTTCACTGGTGTGTGGGAGACTGCGGCAGGTGCTGCGTTCGCTGGCCGGGTGGTTCTGACCGAGCCGGCTTATTGGACGCCCGACCTGCCGATGCGATATCGCATTGCGGGCCGACTGCTTGCCGACGGCCAGCCGGTTGCCCGGTTCGACGTATTGATCGGCCTGCGGCGGCTGGGAGTCCGGGGCCATTCGCTCTGGCTCGACGGCCGCCGGTGGGTGCCGCGAGGGCTGGCCTCTGGCAGAGCGACTGAGCCGGACCTTCCCGACCGGCTGGCAGCGATGGACAGCACCGCCGTGGCAGTTGTCGAACTGCCGGCCGTGGCCACCGCTGCGAATGGTCAGCCACTTTGGGGCTGCCTGGTTGAGGCCGACCGGCTGGGCCGGCCTCTGATCCTCAGGCTGGATGAGGAGTCACCAGCGGCAACGGTTGAGGGGATCACTCGGCTTGCCGGGCATCCAGCAGTGCTGGCTGCGGTGCTGCCAGCCAACCGCGTTGCAGCTGCCAGCGAATGGAAGCAGCGGGCCGGTACCATGCTGCTGGCCGCTGAGCTACCGGGTGACCAGCCGCCACCGGCAGCACTGCCTGGTATCGATCTGTTGGTGGTCAGGCTGGCGGCCGGTGCCCTGCCGGCAGACGCCTGGCGGATACCGGCGGCCTTGCCGGCCGTTGTCTGGCAGTCGGCTTCCGAGCCGACGCGGGCCGGCTGTGACCGACTGCAGGCTGCGCTGGCCGGCTGGCGGCTGGCGGGTGAGAGGCCACCGACCGACTGGGACTGGGCCGGATTCCTGGTCGGTTGATCAACCCGCAGGATGGCTTCGCACGTTCATGACAACCGCCCACAGCTTCGATTCCGAGCGCTTCTCCCGACAGGTGCGGTATCAGCCGCTTGGGTCCGAAGGCCAGGCCAGGCTCGCCGCGGCCCATGTTGTCGTTGTCGGCTGCGGGGCCCTTGGCAGCGTGTCGGCAATGGCGCTGGCCCGGGCCGGTGTCGGCAAGCTGACGCTGATCGACCGCGATGTCCCAGAGTGGAGCAACCTGCCGCGGCAGATTCTCTTCACCGAGCAAGACGTTCGCGCGGGGCTTCCCAAGGCGGTGGTCGTCGCAAGCCGGCTGCGGGAGATCGACAGCCAGTTACAAGCTGAAGCTGAGGTGGCTGATCTGACTGCCTCCACCATCGGTTCGCTCTGTCCGAAAGCCGACCTGATCGTCGACGGTACCGACAACTTTGAAACCCGATTCCTGATCAATGACTTTGGCTGCCGGGAGGATATCCCATGGATCTACGGCGGCGTCATCGGTGCCGAGGGGCGGGTCATGGCGGTGGTGCCCGGCGTCACCGCCTGCCTGCGGTGCCTGATTCCGGAGCCTCCCGCTCCCGGCAGCCTGCCGACCTGTGACACCGCCGGCGTGATCGGCCCGGCGGTGCTGGTGGTCGGTGGCGTGCAGGCGGCCGAGGCGATCAAGCTGCTGGTCGGGGCCGATCAGCCGCCCCCCAGCCAACTGCTGGTCTGTGACCTCTGGGCATCGAGCTGGCGGACGATCGACCTCAGTCCCCTGGCGGCGGTCGGCTGCGGCAGTTGCCGGGGGGACGACCGTCCCTGGCTCGCGGGCAAGACTGGCACCGAGGTGACCGTACTCTGCGGGCAGGATGCGGTGCAGTTCCGCGTCGGTGCCGCCCAGAGCGTTGATCTCGAGGAGCTCGCTGCCAGGCTCCGTGACGTCGGGCAAGTGATGGTCAATCGGTGGCTGCTCCGGGCCGAGGTCGAGCCGGGCATCACCCTGTCGGTCTTTGCCGACGGCCGGCTGATTGTCACCGGCACTCGCGATCCATCCCGTGGCCGCAGCATCGCCGCCCGCTACGTTGGGCTGTAGGTTGTTTTAGCTCGATTGGACCGCCTTGAGACCCGCGGCTCGTGCGGCGAGAGCGGTCCAAGCAGGATCGCCGCCTCGTCATTGTGCATATCACCAAGGCGGGCAGCGACCTGCTCGCACCGCTGGATGAGCCGATTCTCGTACTGCATCGCGCTCAGATGAACCATCTGACGCGGGCGGAGTTGGCTACGTTGAAACGGCTGCTGGAAAAACTACGACGGCCAGTCATTGAGGCAGCAGGCAGTGTTCGGGAGAAAGCCTGTTCACCGTGAACAGGTGACGGGTAAGCATGTGAAAAAAGGAGTTTTCAATGCGCGTGGCCATGGTTCTGAAAATTGGCGTGTTCTGCTGCCTCGCGGTTCACCAGCACCTCCGTCCGCCGCTCAGAAACTGGTTGCCTGCTCACTGGGAACCTGACTTTTCTGGGCGTGACGAGGCTCGTGAGTTTCCCGGCGACCATGACGGCCGCGGAGCCGATCAGGCTCCGCGGCAAGGTCGTGCTGAATCGTCACGACTTTGGCATGACATATGGCAAAGGCAAGATTCATGACAATGTCGAGGTGCGATTCGAAGTGAATACGGCTCGATAGCTTCAGTCTTGGGTAAGACGCCCCTGACGGCTGATGCCAGCGGCGAGACCAAGCCCTTGGGCAAATCCGCTCTTCCAGAAAAAGGTTGCTCTATCCGTTGGTCGTGGACAAGCACACAGCGATCCCAGACACGACTGGTAACGTGACGGGGGTCTTATCGATCTCGAACCACAAATGGGCGGGCCTCGACCCCGTCGTGACGCTTGCCAAAAAGTTAAAATTCAAGACCTGACCTCAAAGAGGCGTGACGCCGTGGCGGCGGCCATGATCTTCTGCTCGGTCGCCTCAGCCCGGGAGAATTCAGCGGTGAGCCGCCCCTCGGCCAGCACCATGACCCGGTCAGCCAGAGTGAGGAGTTCGGGCAGTTCGCTCGAGGTGAGGATCACCGCCAGCCCCTCACGGCAGAGCCGGTCGATCAGGGCATAGAGTTCGGCCTTGGCCCCGACGTCAATGCCCCGGGTGGGGTCGTCGAGCAACAGTACCCGTGGCTGGGTGAGCAGCCAGCGACCGATGATGCACTTCTGCTGGTTGCCCCCCGACAGCCCCGTAATCGCCGCGTGGGGCGAGGGCGTCTTGACGCCCGTTTGGCTGATCGGTTCGGCCACCAGCTGCTCTTCTTGGCGGCGGCTCAGCAGCCGGCCGACCGTCGCCGCGGCGAGACTGCAGAGGCTGATATTGCCCGCCACGTCGAGGTTGGCGAACAGCCCGAGTCGCTTGCGGTCCTCGGTGACCAGCGCCAGACCCGCCTGGCAGGCTTCGCGGGGATGGCGAAAGCGAACCGGCCGGTTTTCGAGCCGAATCTGGCCCGTCCAGTCATCACCGGCAGCCCCGAAGATCGTCTCGAGCACCTCGGTGCGGCCCGCCCCCATCAGCCCGGCAATCCCGAGAATCTCACCGGCGTGGACCCGAAACGAGATGTCGACGAGCCGGTCGGCCCGGCCCGGTTCGGCCGCCGGCAGGCAGAGCCGCTCGACCTCGAGCAGGCAGGAGCCGGGGGTGCGGTGTTCGTGAAACTGGTGGCCGGCAATCTCGCGGCCGACCATCCAGCCGGTCACCTCGGTGGGCGTCGTATCACGGCGATCGACTGAACAGACATGCCGGCCGTCCCGCAGCACCGTGATCCGATCGGCCAGTCGAAACACCTCTTCCATCTTGTGCGAGATGTAGAGGATTGTCTGGCCCTGCGCGCGGAGCCGGCTGATCGTTCGCTCCAGCCGGGCTGACTCGGCCTCGGTCAGAGCACTGGTCGGTTCGTCCATGACGATGACCGAGGCATCGAGCGACAGGGCCTTGGCGATTTCGACAAGCTGCTGGTCGCCCACCCGCAGGCTGCC
The DNA here is from genome assembly GCA_965662195.1 of uncultured Pirellulales bacterium. Classification (GTDB taxonomy): domain Bacteria; phylum Planctomycetota; class Planctomycetia; order Pirellulales; family UBA1268; genus UBA1268. The sequence continues at coordinate 125,650 of CBFIHA010000001.1, read as the reverse complement.
GGAGCGGGTGCGGGGGTCGATCGACGATTCCAGTCCTGCCAGCAGGTTGGCCGCCATCTGCTCGCAGGCACTGAGATCGAGCAGCCCGAAGGCTGTCCGCGGCTCGCGGCCCAGCATGATGTTGGCCGCCACCGACAGGTCCTCGACGAGGGCGAGTTCCTGGTGAATGATCGCAATGCCAGCCCGTTCGGCGTCACGGGTGCCACTGAACCGGACCGTGTGCCCGGCTACCTCAAGCTGTCCTTCGTCGGGCGTATAGACCCCCGAGAGGATCTTCATCAGCGTGCTCTTGCCGGCACCGTTTTCGCCACAGATGGCATGGAGTTCTCCCCGGTGGACCTCGAGGGTGACGTCATCGAGCGCGAGCACCCCGGGAAATCGCTTGGTGATTCCCCGCATGGCCACGGCGGTATCGCTGCTGGCGGTCATCGGCTCACTCCGCCCGACGGCTGCGGTGCTCCCAGATCCGCAGGCAGATCAGCAGCAGGCCGGCTGTCATCCCCGTGCCGACACCGGCCCAGCCCCCTGAGGTCATCGCCGTCAGGCTGCCCGCCAGGAGCGCCAAGATCGGGATGGTGCAGAGGCCGAGGGCTCCGGGCAGGAGGCGGCGGTCATGCCGGGGCCCCCCGCCGGCCTGGGCGAAGGTGACGGCGAGCACCACCACGATGCCGACAATCAGCCCCTCATAGACATCGGCCCCCGTTTTGATGATCTTCGAGACGGCATCGATCACCACCCTGAGGAAGACCGCCCCCAGCACGGTTCCCGGTATGGTGCCGACGCCACCGGATAGCGAGCAGCCGCCAACGACCGCCGCGGCGATGGCGTTGAGTTCATGGCCGCGGCCCTGATTGACCGGGGCGGCGACCGATTCGTTGGCAACATAAAACAGCCCGGCCAGGGCGGCGGTCATCGCCCCGAAGCAGTAGGCGAACCATTTCACATTGTCGGTGCGGATGCCGGCCAGTCGGGCCGCCTGCTCGTTGCCGCCGAGGGCCTGCAGGTGCCGGCCAAGTACCGTCCGCGACAAGAGTAGCCAGGTGACTGCCGCCAGTATCAGGAAGACCGTTACTGGAATCGAGACATTGTCCCGCACCGCCTTGAAGAGTGGGTCGGCGACGTTGATCAGCGCGCTTTTCGTTGGCGTCAACGCCGCCGTGCCACTTTCACAGACTGCGCGGGCAAAGCTTCGCAGGCCGACCAGCGTTGCCAGGGTGGCAATGAATGGCGGCAGTCGTACCACTGTGATCAGCCAGGTGTGCAGGGTGCCGACCAGAAAGCCGGTCAGCAAGCTGGCCAAGCAGGCGATCGCCACCACCAGGGGGCCGACCGGCTTGAAGGACATCATTTCGGTCGGTGCCAGAGCCAGCATCGTCGTTGCGCAGACCGTCCCGGAGAGGGCAATCATCGAGCCACTCGACAGGTCGATGCCACCGGCGATGATCACCACCGCCGCCCCGAGTGCAAAGATGCCCAGCAGTGCCGTGTTCCGGGCGATATCACGAAGACTCTCGAGCGGCCGCTCGTAGTAGCTGTGGTTGGAGTCGATCACTGCTGTGATCACCACCGCGGCAGCGATGGCCAGCAGCAGCGACCATTCACTCTGCCGGAGCCACCGGAGGGTACGGGAAATCATCGTTCCTGGCATTGGTGCCTCTGGGCATCAGGCGGGCTAGCGGGCCGGTCAGGAACTGGACAGCCCAAACTTCCCGAGCCATTCCCGGAAGGCTGACAGGCTCAGCACCTCGATCATGTTCTTGCTCTCGGCCGACTCGAAGTCGGCCGGTTTGATCGGGGCGTTGTTGTCCGCGGCCCAGGCGTCGGGGATGATCAGTCGCAGGCCGGTCGTGTAGATGTCACCGCCGGGCTGCCCCTCGTTGGGATACATCGCCGCGATCGTGGCGTCATCGTCGGTGTGCATCGCCAGCAGGAGCCGGACCGCCTGGATCCCCATGTCGAACGGATTCTGGACGACCATGCAGTCAATCCGGCCGCCGGCCATATGATCGAGGGCCGCCGCCTGAGCATCGAAGGTGACGATCGTTACCTGGTCGCGGACGCCGCGTTCCTCAACAACCTCGGCAATCGCCGGGGCGTTGTAGGCCCAGATGCCGACGAGCGCTTTGAGGTTGGGGTGATTGGCCAACGCCGCCCGGACGTTGTCGCGGGCCTTGGCGAGATCCATCGAGTCGGCCATCCGGTCGAGCTCGGTGTAGCCCTCACCGACTGCCTCCTTGAAACCGTTCATCCGGGCCCGGGCATTGTCGTTGTCGGTAAAGCCAGCGAACTGGACGTAGCCGCCGTCCTTGGGGCCCCGGCTGTCCAGCAGCTGTTTGCCGGCGGTACCGAGCAGCCGGCCACCGACGATGTTGTCCGTGCCGATGTAATAGGGCCGGGCGTTCGGAAACAGCTTCCGGTTGACGTCACCGTCAACCGTGATGACCGCCACGCCCTTGGCGGTGAGCCGTTTCATCTCTTCAACAATGGCCACGTTCTCAGCTTGGATGACCGAGATGGCAACCCCGGCAATATCAGACTGGCTGCCGAGCTGACGAAGCTTTTCGATCTGCCCCTGCGCAGTGCCGTTATTCTTCTCCATCACGACCTGCAGTCCCTGCGCAGCAAGGCCTGATCGCTTGGCCCCTTCCTGAAGGCCGGCGTTGCAGGCGTCCCAGAAGGGGTCATCGCCATTGGTGATGAAAATGAACCGCTGGGGGCCGGTGCCCGCGGCCGAGTCGGCGGCGTTCTTTCCCGAGCTGCAGCCGGTGATCGCGAAAACGACGGCAGTCGAGAGAAGCAGGAATGCTCCACGGAACCGGCGAGGATGGGTAGCACGTTTCATTTGTGAACGACGTTTCGAAACGAGTGGTGAGTTGAAGTGGCCGTAGTGGTGAGCCACGTCCGACTCCAGGCGGATCCCCACGGCTGACTTGGCTCGACGGCTTAATAGTGTAAGCCGTTTTTTCGCAGATGCACCAGCGGTGCATCTGCAGTGCCGGTTCCGGCAACGGTAATGTCGCCGATGACAATGACGTGATCGCCCGGTGTGTCCGTCGCTGCTGGCTGCGGGAGGGGTCGGCTGCGGCATTCCAGCCAGCCGATGGTCTCCGGCAGGATCGCGCTGCCGCAGGGCGAGCGGCTGATTGCCAGGCCGGCGAATGGATCCTGCCCCTCGGGGATTGGCTTCCCGAACCGGCCCAGCAGGCTCCGCTGCGAATCGGCCAACAGATTGACGACGAATCCAAACTCATCGCTGGCGGCCGCTTTGAGAAATTGCCGGTCGCGTCCCACAGCGATCGAGATCGCCGGTGGCTCGAAACCGGCCTGCATCAGCCAGCTCGTCAGCATGGTGCGATCGGCATCCCCTGCCCGCCAAGTTACGATGAATAGGCCGCTCGGAATTCGGCCGAGAATGGTGCCAATCGATTCAGCCGATGCTGCTGTAGGTGGGTGACCGTTTGCCATGGAGCCTCCTCGGGTTGTCGTTCGCGGCCGGAATTGTAGCAGGCCCTGATCGTCGCCTCCCAGCAGCTCGCGGCTGCGGAGCAAGGCAGGCCCGGTGAACCAGGTAGTTCCGCCAAGCTGGGGCAGGCCGGTGAAATCGATGGCCCCCGCCTGCTGCGGAGCAAAAACGGTGGTGGCCTCGACCGACATATTCATTAGAGTCCGCTGGCAGTCTTTTCCGCCGCCGCCGAAACTCCTGCAGCATTTATCCACCAGCGACCGCCCGACCATGCAGCATTCAGCCGTCAGAGTGGATCACTTGTTGGTGCCACGCGGCCGCGGAGCGGGTGTGGGTTTCCACCGGCAGCATGCGGCGGTCTGGTTGATTGCCTGCCTGCTCTCCTTGCCAACGATCTGCCCGCGGCCGGCAGCAGCCGGTGGGCAGGGGACGCCCGATGATGACGCCACACTGCTGCGGACGGGATCATCCGGGTGGAGCCCAACCTGGGGCGGAAATGCCGGGGCAATAGAACTGGTCGATTCGCTGGCAGGCGGGGAACTCGGTGGCTTCGCCGATGGTGAGTACGAACTGGTGCCCACCCGTCCGGCACCGCCGGAAGAGCTCCAATTGCTGCCGCCAACCGGCCCCGGCGGGCCGGTTGTCCTCGACATGCCGTATGAGCCGATGCCGGCGTCATGCGACTTCTATCCGTCGGCTGGCGGCGGGTTCCCCGATGGCTTCGACGACCTCTGGGCACCGCGGCCCTGGTTCTGGCAGCTGATGCCCAACAACCTGATCTACACCAGCTATCTCGCCGGCCCCAAAGAGCCGAGATTCGCGACGGTCTGGTACGACGACACCGAGCCATCGGTCATCAATCCGAACGAGCAGAACGGCTGGCTCTGGGACTCGACCCTCGGCGGTCGGGTGTCACTTGTCCGCTTCGGCTCCGACCCGGTGCTCCACCCACAGGGATTCGAGATCCAGCTCGAGGGGGCCGCGTTTGTCCGGCTCGACCCGGAGGATGACCGTGATCTCCGTTCGGCCGACTATCGCTTCGGCATCCCCTTGGTCTATGGGGTCGGCCGCTGGCAGACCAAGCTGGCCTATTACCACAACAGTGCTCACCTCGGTGATGAGTTTCAGATCAAGTACCCCTGGTACGAGCGGATCAATTATGTCCGCGATGTGATCGTCTGGGGAAACTCGTACTACCTGTACGACTGGCTGCGGCTCTACGGGGAGGTCGGCTATTCGTTTTTCAATGCGGGCGGCTCAGAGCCGTGGGAGTTTCAGTACGGCACCGAACTCATCCAGGCCCGGCCAACGGGCATCCGTGGCGCACCGTTTCTCGCCGTGAATGGGATTTCGCGACAAGAACTCGACTGGGGGGGCAACGTCTGTGTGCAGGTCGGTTGGGCCTGGCGGGGCCGCCGCAGCGAGCGGCTCTTCCGGCTCGGCTTCGAATATCTTTACGGCTCGGACCCGCAGTTTGAATTCCTCCGTCGGAATCAGAACCCCTTCGTTGCCAGCCACGGCCAGACCAACCAAAACCGTGCCGGCATTGGAATGTGGTACGACTACTGACGGCTGGTTTTACGGAAAGTGCCGACATCCTGTCGGCCTTTCCTTGGGGCCGAACGCCACAAAGCCAAGGTTTGTGGCGTTCTGCTGGTGCTCATTGGCGGCATCCTGCCGCCGGGAGGATCGGTGCTTGAGTCGGTATGCTTGAGCAAATTCCTTTGCGGCAATCGAAGGATCTCATGCCTCTGCTAGCCATTGAATCGACCTGTGACGAGACCGCTGCGGCGGTGATCGACCGCTCGCGGCGAGTGCTCGCCAGCGTGGTTGCCAGCCAGGATGCGCTTCATGCCCGCTGGCGGGGCGTGGTGCCCGAGATCGCCTCGCGGGCCCACGTCGAACGCATCATTCCCGTCATCGACGAGGCGGTGCGGGCCGCCGGAATCACCAGGGCTGACCTCGAGGCAGTCGCCGTGGCGGTGCGGCCAGGGCTGGTCGGTTCGCTCCTGGTCGGTCTTTCGGCCGCCAAGGCGATCGCCGCCGTGCTCCGGCTGCCGTTGATCGGCTATGACCATGTGGCCGCCCACCTCTACGCCTGTCGGATCGCCTGCGGTGATCGGCTGCAGTACCCCGCGGTCGGTCTGGTCGCCAGCGGTGGGCATACCTCGCTATTCCGGCTGACCGGACCGCTTGAACTCGAGCGGCTCGGGGGCACCATCGACGACGCCATCGGTGAGGCCTTTGACAAAGCCGCCAGCCTGTTGGGGCTGGGCTATCCTGGAGGGCCGGAGATCGAACGCCTGGCGGCCACGGGCAATCCGCGGGCCCATCGCTTTCCGCGGCCGCTGGCAAACGACCGTTCCCGGCTCGATGTCAGCTTCAGCGGACTGAAGACCGCTATCCGGTATCAGGTCCGGCCACCAGGGGCGGATGAACGGCAGTTGAGCCAGCAGCAGCGGGCCGATCTGGCCGCTTCCTTTCAGCAGGCGGCGGTCGATGCCCTGATCGCCAAGGTCGATCTGGCGATCAGCCGTACCGGTTGCCGGGTGGTGGCCGTGGGAGGCGGTGTCGCCGCCAATGGGCTGCTGCGGCGAGAGCTTGGAATGCTCGGTGACCGCCGCAGGGTGACCGTCCTGGTGCCGCCATTGAACCTCTGTACCGACAACGCGGCCATCGGTGCCATTGCCTGGGAACAGTTCGAGCGGGGCAGCCTGGCAACACTCGAGCTTGATGTGCTGCCCGGCACCGATCGGTCACGCCGGCAGGCGGGCGGCATCAGACGCCGTGCCGAGTCTCCGCCAGCAACTCCACCTCTCCGCTGACCACGTTGTACATCATGCCGACGACCCCGATCTGGTGGTCGTCCACCTGCCGCCGTACGGTGGAACTCTCTTCGAGCAGCTTCCGGACGACCCGAACGACGTTACGGCGGGCCACAGCGTCGATGATCTGCTGACGGCTCTCGTCACCGATCGCGGTCAACCCTCGGCAGTCAGCTTCGGTGACCACCCGGCCGATCTGGCGGAAGATTTCACCGACATGCCGGCAGGCAGGCGCAGCCGATTGGTCGGGTCGGCAGGTTTCATCGACTGCCGCCGCAATCGCCCCGCAGCGGGTGTGGCCGACCACCACCACGAGCCTTGCACCGGCAACCGCGACGGCGTATTCGACGCTCCCGATTACCTCACCACTGATGATATTGCCTGCGACGCGGATGCTGAAAATATCTCCAAGGCCGAAGTCAAAGATTGCCTCGGAAGCGGACCGTGAGTCGATGCAGCTGAGGATCACCGCCAGCGGATGCTGGCTGGCGGCCGTTGCCGCCCGCTGCCGGGCCGGGCTTCGTTTGAGCGGCTGGCCAGTGCGGAAACGCAGGTTGCCCTCCAGTAGCCGCTCGAGCACCTGATCGGGGCTGGTGAGACGTTGCACATCCTGGCTGGCATGTTCGACGAACCTGATTTCATCCCGCAGGCCGGTGAAGCGGTCACCGAAGCCGACCAGACTGAGCCGGACCCAGCGGGCTGGCGCTCCGGTCCGCTGAAAATCGATGAGCAGATCGAGGATGTCGGGGTCAATGAAATCGGCGTTGGTCGCGTCGATCAGCAGTGTGCCTCCGGGCGGAACTTCAAAGAGCGCCTGCTGGATGGCTGCGCGATTGAAAAAAGTCACCTGGTTGGCCAGCTCGAGCCGGATGACATCACCAGCGGTATGCCGCTCAAGCGTACGGATCAGCGGCCGGCGATAATTGGAGTTGAGAATGAAGATGATGCTGCAGGCCAGGCCGATGCCGATCCCGATGAGCAGATCGGTCAGGACGATGGCCACCACCGTGGCGACAAAGGGGATGAACTGCGAAAATCCAGCTCGCCAGAGCTGGCGATACCGCTTGGGGTTGGTCAGGCGGTAGCCGGTTTTGATGAGGATGCCGGCGAGCGTTGCCAGGGGAATTTCATTGAGCCAGTGGGGCAGCAACAGGACACAGCCCAGCAGCAGCCCCCCATGGGTCATGGTCGCCAGTCTGGTCCGGCCGCCGGCATTGACGTTGGCTGTTCCCCGGATGACCGCCGAGCTGATCGGCAGGCCACCGAGCAGACCGGAGACCAGATTGCCCACGCCCTGGGCAAGCAGTTCACGGTCCCGGGGCGTTCGTTGCTGCCGCGGATCGATCTTGTCGACCGCCTCGATCGCCAGCAGTGACTCGAGACTGGCGATCACGCCAATCGTCACCGCGGCCAGGTAGACCCGCGGATCGCCGAGGCTGGAGAAGTCGGGAAAGCTGAACAGCCCCACCAGGCCCCGGGGGCCGTCAGCCAAGGGGACCGACACCAGATGGGTTGGCCCCACGGCCCAGGGGCTGCCGGCCCGCTTGAGCAGGACGTTGACAGCGGTGCCCACGAGGACGGCCACCAACGGGCCGGGAATGCCCGACCGGCGCAGCAGCCTGATCTGATCCCAGGCGATCACGAGCAACAGCGAGCCGATGCCGATCGTCGCCGCTCCGGGAAGGAAGTAGCGGAATGATTTGGGAAGGTCTGAAAACGTTGTCTCGCGGTCGGGCTGATTGAACGACATCTCGCCGATGGGGTCGATGTCATAGCCGATCAGGTGGGGCAGTTGCTTGAGGATGATGATGATCCCGATTGCCGCCAGCAGCCCCTTGATGACACTGGTGGGGAAGAATGACGAAATGAAGCCGACTCGCAACAAACTGAAGGCAAGCTGGAGCAGGCCGGCGAGCACGACAGCGGTGGCGAAGGCCTCAAATCCTCCGAGGGCTGCTGTCTGGGCCGAGACGATTGCGATCAGGGCCGGCGAACCACCCGACACGCTGGTTCGTGAGCCGCTCATCCCACCAACGACAATGCCTCCGACAACTCCGGCGACGATTCCCGAAAGCAGCGGAGCCTGTGCGGCCAGCGGCACGCCCAGGCAGAGCGGCAGAGCGACCAGAAAGACCACGACACCGGCCATCAGGTCGGCGACAAGGTAATCGGGTAGAAGCCGGTGGGAGGACAAGGGCGGACCTCGCAGGAGCGCATCGCCCGGGTGCCGGCAGACCGGCGGGCGGTGGGGGAACCCTACTCGCCGACAGCCTGCTTTGCCTACGGCGGAGCCCCAGATTCGGTTTTCCTTTTCAGCGACTCCGGGGCAGGGTATGTTCTACTCGGTTGAGGAATGAGTCTGCCGTCGCAGGAAGCGGGGATCGGCTCCCCCGACAACCTTCGGCGTTTTCGGATGGTGCCCAGGTGGGCGGTCGATTGCCCGCATGCACGGGCAAAGACCAGCGTGGGCTTCTTCCAGCGGCAACTAGGCGTATTCAACGGGGTATACCGCCTGAGAGAACTTCTCTGGAGCATTTTTGGCATGGCTGCGACAGCTGCTGGTTACATCACCGACGTCGATTACATTCCCGGCTTCTATCCACACATGTCACCAGTGGCGATGCGGTATGCCGCCTCCCTGAACCGGGTCGTACCGCCGGCGACAACGAAAAAATTCCGGTACCTCGAACTGGGGTGCGGGCTCGGCCGGTCGTTGACCACCCTGGCGGCAGCCAATCCCAAAGGTGAATTTGTCGGCGTCGATATCAATGCCAGCCATGTAGCCGCCATCGATAAGGACATCGCTGCTGGCGAACTGACCAACGCCCGGGCGATCGCCAGCGATTTTGCCGCCCTGCCGAAGGACCTCGGCCGGTTTGAGTTCCTGGCTCTCCACGGAGTTTTCAGTTGGGTCGCCCCTGAAGTGCGGCAGCAGATTCTCGACATTGCCAGAGACCACCTGGCCCCCGGCGGGCTGCTGCTGGTCAGCTACAACGCCATGCCCGGTTGGGCCCACCTGCAGCCGATTCGCGGCATCCTCCGGCAGTATGCCATGCTTCGCCAGGGTGATACCGTCCAGCGGATCCGCGATGCGCTGAACTATCTGGTCTTCATCCGGGACAAGAAGGCGAAATATTTCGAGGACAATCCGCGGGCGGCAGCCTACGTGGACGGGCTGTTGAAGCAGGACCTGCGGTATCTCGCCCACGAATATCTCAACGAGCACTGGACCAGCTTTTATTTTTCCGAGGTGGCCGGCATGTTTGGTTCGGCTGGCCTGGCCTTTGTCGGCAGCCTGCCGATCCACACCAATTTCTGGGACCTCTGCGTCCGGCCGGAGTTTCAGGAACTGTTCCGGACCACCAGCAATCGATTGGTCACCGAGTCACACAAGGACTTTTGTGCGAACACCGCCTTCCGCTGGGATATCTATGCCGCCGAGCCACAGGTCATGCAGAGTCCGGAGGAGCGGCTCAAAAAGGTCGACGACCTTTACTTCCGAGCGGCTCGTCCTGGCATCTCGCTCCCGCATCAGGTGAATCTTGGTGTGGTGACTTCGACCGTTCAGGGGCCGCTTTACGAGATACTGCTGAAGATTCTTTCCAAGAGCAGCCTGCGTCTTTCCGAGATCCTCAAGGACAAATCGCTCAAGGGCAATCCGGCAGCTGATCTGATCCGGGCCGTCGATGCTGGAGTGGCAATGGGACTTTTCGACGTCACAGCTGGCCCGGTGGACAACGCGGCCACGTCCGGCAAAGGTGGCGTCGCGGTGGTCTCGTCCTTCAACCGTGCCGTGCTTGCCAATGACGCTCTCGGCGGTCGGCCGGTGGCACTCGCCAGCGTGGCGACCGGGACGGGGCACACCCTGGGAGACTTCGATGCGGCAATCCTCCACGAACTGACCAGTGGAGGAGCTGAGGGGCTGGTGCATCGGGTCGATGCCCGCCTGTCCGGCAGCGGCCGATCGCTGCAACAGGATGGGAAGCCGGTCACCGACCCAGCGGCCCGGCAGCAGCTTGTCGAATCAGCCTGCACCGCATTCACCAGCACAAGCCTGCCGCAGCTTGCACAGCTGGGCATTATTTCGACCGCGGGCTAGCCCGAGTGCCGTTTGCCGAGGCGAGCGGGTCGGCGAGCGCTCGAGGAGCTTTGGGCGTATCCACGCCCCCGCGACAAGACTTTCGCCGCCCGTGAGCCGGCGCCGCATCAATGGAGCGGTCGGGGTAGCGGGAAACCGTCAGCCAGGATACGGGGACGGGGGGAGCGGCTGTGGCTGTCCCGGAGGATGGACAGGCACAATCGGGGGCGCTCCAGGACCGGCCGGGAGAGGCTGGGCCGGACCCGGTGGCTGGGGCTGGAACTGACCTGCTGGTGGGAATCCGCCTGGTTGCCCGGCAGTTGGCTGAACGCCTGAGCGGGCGTTCAGATCGGCCACGAGTTGCTGGACCTCGGGGCGGATGGCAATTCCCTGGTTGTTGAAGATGTCGGCTGGTGTCACCCCGTAGCGGCCGTAGAGCACCCCGTCGGCGTTGTGATCGACCGAAAGGTCGGCACCACCCAGCGAGACGCCGAGGAACAACCCCCGGCTCCGGGCGTAGGAATAAATCTCGGCTCCGAGTCGGGCATCGGTTGCTGCATTGGCCTGCCGGCCGACCGGGCCCACCGCCACGGAGGCGTCGGCTCCAAGGGTCACCTTCTGGCCGTTGAGGATGTTCGTCAGGCTTTGTGGAGTCTTGAAGACCAGCACGATATCGGCGGCCTGCACGCCGGCCTGGAAGCCGATACTGCCACCGCCCATCGTCACCATCAACGGGGCACTCCACGAGCGATCAGCGTTCCGGACATGAAGCACTCCGCGGCCGTAGTTGACCCCGATGATGAATCCACCCTTGATCATGTTGGGAAAGATCGCCACTCCCGAGGCCGCCTGTAACATGCTTGGGGGAATCGACTCGATCTGCAGCCCGAAAAACTGGTCGAGTGTCTGGCGGGAGGCGACAACGGTCTGAATTTCAGGGCCGGTGCCGGTCGGCACGGTTTGGCCCCGTCCGGTAGTCGGAATCGTGATGACGATCGCGGCGATACTGAGCATGACGGGAAACCGGCAGCAGTGGCCGAAACGGCACGAAGTGTCCATGGCGCATTCTCTCCCGGCGACGGATAAACCAGTAGAGCACCCTAGCCCCGGCCATTCCGCAGTGTCGATACGAGTTTTCCGCGGCAGGACGGCCAAACCCGGTGGCAATTGATGGTTTCGAACCGGCAGCTAGGCCCTGCCTGAAAACCCAATACCTGGCTTCGAGCGGCTCGTTTGCCCTCTGACTACGTCCGGCTCGATCGCCAGAGCCGCAAATCTGGCTGCTTCGCCGGCCTTGCCAGAGACCAAAGCAGCTCGCTCTCGGGCCAACGGTAGCCTTTTCAGACAGAGCCTAGTCCGACCGCTTTGCCACCCGGAAGACCTCTTCGAGCGTTGTCTGTCCCTGGAGCACCTTTTCGAGTCCGTCATCGAACATTACCCGCATCCCACTGGCGACGGCCGCCCGGCGGATGTCCTGGGTGGCTGCTCCCTGAAACGCCAGTTCCCTGATTTTGTTGTTGAGCACCATCATTTCAAAGATTCCCATGCGGCCCTTGTAGCCGCGCTTCTGGCACTTCACGCAGCCCCGACCCTTCATGAAGTTGGCGGTGGCCAGTTGCTCCGGCGTGAAGCCGGCCGCCTGTAGTTCGCTTTCGAGCGGCTCGTGGGGCTGTCGGCAGTTGGAGCAGTTCAGCCGGACCAGCCGCTGCGCCAGGACCGCCACGACGCTCGAGGCAACCAGGTAGGCGGGGACGCCCATGTCGATCATCCGGGTGATGGCACTCGGCGCATCGTTGGTGTGCAGGGTGCTGAACACCAGGTGGCCCGTCAGTGATGCCTGGATGCCCATCTGGGCCGTTTCGGTGTCCCGCATCTCACCGACCAGAATGACATTCGGCGCCTGCCGTAGCATGGCCCGGATGACGCGGGCGAAATCGAGCCCGATGTTGTGCCTAACCTCCACCTGATTGATGCCACTGAGGTAATACTCGACCGGATCCTCGGCGGTGATAATCTTCGTGTCGGAGCGGTTGAGCTCGTTGAGCGACGCGTAAAGGGTGGTCGTCTTCCCGGAGCCGGTTGGTCCCGTCACGAGGATGATGCCGTTGGGCCGGCGGATGAGGCTTTTGAATTGGCGGAAGTCGTTTTCGGACAGGCCGAGTTGACGGATGCCGACCTTGATGTTGTCCTTGTCTAGCAGCCGCATCACCACCGACTGGCCATGATTGGTCGGCAGCACGCTGACGCGGAGGTCGAAGTCCTTGCCGTCCTTGGTGGTGATTTTGATGCGGCCGTCCTGGGGCCGGCGGCGTTCAGCGATGTCGAGCCGGGAGAGGATTTTGATGCGGGAGAGGATGGCACCGAGCAGTCGCCGCGGCGCGCTGTCCCGGACGACGAGTCGGCCGTCAATCCGGTACCGCACCCTGATCTCATTCTCGAACGGCTCGATGTGAATGTCGCTCGCCTTGAGGGTCACCGCCTCGGTGATGATCAGGTTGACCAGTTTGACCACAGGCGCGGATGACTCGTCCTCGTCCTCCTTGAGTGCCGCCTCCTGCTCGACCGTGGTTTCGGTGAAGTCGATCTCGGTGTCGGTGAACTCCTGGGTCAGCATTGAATCGGCACTTTCACCATCACCCGAGCCGTAATGCCGGTTAATGCTCTCGACAATTTGATCGCGCATCGCCAGGGTCATTTCGACTTCCCGATTGAGGATGAAGCGGAGCTTTTCCTGGGTGTCGATGTCGTTCGGGTCGCTGGTGGCCACCCGCAGCGTCGTGCCATTCTGCTCCAGCGGCAGGATGGTGTTCTCCCGGGCGACGCTTTCGGGCACGAGGTCGATCACCTCGTCCGGCACCGTCATGCCCTCAAGGTCGGTGAACACCATCCGGTTGGCCTTCGCCAACGCCTTCATTACCCGGGCCGCCGGCGCATACCCGAGCCGCAGGATTTCTTCGTGAAGCGTTTTGCCTGAATCGCTCGCGACCTTTGTCGCCTCGGTGAGCTGTTCCTGGCTGATGATTCCCTTGGTGACAAGGATTTCGCTGAAGCGGTCGGGCATCGTGGAGTCACGCAGTTGCGGATGAAGGGGAGCTTTCAAGGAAGGTGTCGGGGTGTTCGTATCCCGGCGCACAGCAACAGAGAAAGACAAGCTCCTCGGTGCCGGTGTTGCGGATGGTGTGCCGGCTGCCGGGCGGGATGGCAATTGCATCGCCCGGCACAACCCGGCGGGTTTCTCCGCCAAGCGTCATCTCGGCCGCACCCGAGAGGATGTAATAGATTTCCTCGGTGACGGCGTGGTGGTGGGGCGTCGTCGCCTGCCCCGGGGACAGACGGGCCTCGGCGAGTGATTGCTGGCGAATCGCCGAGTTGCGGTGAGCCAGTAATTCCCTGATCGTCGAGCCATCGACCGTCGTGAAGGGGATAGCGTCAGCGCGATTGATAACGTCCATAAAGCAGTTCCGTTCGCGGAGGAAAGGAATGGTTCCTCTCTGAGTCTACCGCGCCGCCGGTCGACCGGAGGTCAGAGTCGTTTCTGGTGGAGAATCGCCGGCGGCAGCGGCCGGCTGTCCCAGGGAGACTCATCGGCCCGGTCGGTGAGGAGTTCCGGCAGCTGGCCTGCCGGCAGTCCAACCTCGGCCTCAACGATCAGGCGACTCCCCGCCGGGGCAGCGTTGGCCACCGTCAAAATCAGCTGGTTGAGTTCAGCTCGGTGCGTCCCGAACATCGCCCACGGGGGAGAGACGAAGACCAGCCAGGGTGCCTTGTCCGGTAACGGGGGGAACCGTTTCGACCAGAGGAGGACATCGCCAGGGATGATCTCGATCCGCTCGGTCAGGCCGAGGTCGGCAGCTGACCGCCGCAAGCAGGCGACGGTCGGGAAGTGCCGCTCAGCGAAAATGCCCCGGGCCGCCCCGCGGCTGACCGCCTCAAAGCCAATAGCACCGGTGCCCGCAAACAGATCGATTGCCGTGGCCCCAACAACAGCCGTCCCCAGCAGGTCAAAGACCGTTTCACGGACCCGGTCCTTCATGGGCCGGGTGGGGCCACCGGGGCGAAAGGCCAGCCGGCGTCCCCGGAGTTCACCGCCAATGATCCGTGGCGGGCTGGACGGATCGACAGCGGGGCCGGGGGCCGATTGCCGCCGACGGGGGGAGGATGCGGACCGTTCCGTCCGGCGGGGAGCTCGAGCAGTTTTTTTTCGGGACATTCTGAAGCCGTGGGTGGTTATCCGGGCAGCTGGGGTGTCCCCGGTCATAACCGTGGGGAACGCGACATGGTATCGTAAGAAATGGCGGTGCCCGCTGGGGGGCCGTCGGATTTCCGGGAGACACGTAATGCAATCTGGTCGCATCGAGGACAGCGCTGCAGGAAGCTTGACACGGAACAACGCGACAACGGCCCTGCTCTGGGCTTCATTCGGGGCTTCCTTGTTGTTGGGCCTGGCCTGGCCGGTTGCGGGGCCGGCTGCCGATGTTCCGGTGGTGGAGGAGGATGATCCAGCGGTGGCGGCGAATGCCGGGCAGACCTTCGCGAAGGCCCAGCAGGATCTCAAGCGACTCATCGGCGAACTGGCGGCGCTTCAGGCCGAGTACCAGCAACCCGGTGCCGATAAACAGCGAATTGAGGCCCGGTTCAATGCCGCTCGCGACGAGGCCCGGGCCGCTGCAGCCAGTCTCGAGACCAGTGCCACCGCAGTGGTGCTCGCCGACCCGGACAACCAGGAGGCGGTTCAGGTCGTCCGCGATGTGATCCAGGGAGCACTGGCTTCTGATGATCCCCGCAAGGCACTGGCAGTAGCCAAGACGCTGCAGGGGGCTGGAGTGGCTGATGGCCCGACGCTGCTCGTCGGCGCGACGGCGGCGATGACGCTATCCGATCTCGACGAGGCGGACCAGTTCGTAAAGGCGGCTGCCGCCGCTGGCGTCAATGCGGGCAAAATCGAATCACTCGAGCGGGCGATCGTAGCTGAGCGGCCGAAGGTCGATGCCGAGATGGCCAGGCGGGCGGCCGAGGCAGCCGCAGACGATCTGCCCAGGGTAAAAATTGAAACCACCAAGGGCACGATCGTGGTTGAGCTTTTCGAAAATGAGGCGGCCAACACGGTTGCCAACTTCATCAGCCTGGTGGAGCAGCACTTCTACGACGGCACCCCGTTTCACCGGGTGATTCCGCAGTTCATGGCCCAGGGGGGCGACCCCACCGGGACCGGAACCGGCGGCCCGGGATACGCGATCGCCTGTGAGTGCGAGCGGCCCGACGCCCGCAAGCACTTCCTCGGCAGCCTGTCGATGGCCCACGCCGGCAAAAACACCGGTGGCTCCCAGTTTTTTCTCACCTTTCGGCCCACCGAACACCTCGATGGACGGCACACGGTGTTCGGCCGGGTGATTGAGGGCTTTGAGGTGTTGCCGGAACTGCAGCGGACAGAGGGTGAGCGGGCAGGGGGAGAACCCGATAAAATTCTGAAAGCTGAAGTGCTACGGAAGCGGGATCACGACTATCTACCGGAGAAACTGCCGTCCCGCCGCTAATGCCGGCGGGTTCCGGTCGCCGGAGTGAGGTTTGGAAGGAAGGAGGAGATGATGTTGGCTGCAAAATTCTGGCGGGCCCTCAGCCTGATCGGCATGATGATGGGGGCGGCAATTGCTGTTTCCGCGGAGCAATCTTCACCAGCGAGGGAACGAGCGATGGACCGAGCGGCTGAGAAAAATCCGGCAATCGCCGGCCGTCTTCCCGACACCGAGATTCCTCGGAGTGACGCCGAGTGGCGAAAGCGACTGACGCCGGAACAGTTTGCAATCGCCCGCAAGAAGGGCACCGAGCGGGCCTTCACCGGGAGATACTGGAATACCAAGACCGCCGGAACCTACCGCTGCATTTGCTGTGGCGAGCCGCTCTTCCGGTCTGGAGAGAAGTTTGAGAGTGGCTGCGGCTGGCCGAGCTTTTTTGCACCGATTGATGCCAAAGCAGATGACGTCAAGGGGGATGTGATCGCCGAGCATCAAGATCGCTCCCTGGCTGGCATTCCTGGTTTCGGCATTCGTACCGAAGTGACCTGTCGGCGGTGCGATGCCCATCTGGGGCATGTCTTCAACGACGGTCCGCCCCCCACGGGGCTGCGGTACTGCATCAACTCGGCATCGATCGTGCTCGATCCGATCGACGCTCCGGAAGCGGAAAAACCGGAACAGACCGACGTTCCCAAGTAGCAGCCCCTCTGGGGGGTTCTGGCTGGGTTTGACGAGTTTTTCAAGTCTCCCGGCAAGGCGGATTTCCCGGCCGAAACGCCCGTGGAAAAGGCTCTTCACGGCACTCGGTGAGGCTCGGCACTCTCGGTCAATGCTGGTGGGTCGTAACGGTTTTCGGGGTTGACGGTCGCTGCATGGTGGTGGCGGCTGACTTTCCCCGCAGTCTGCTAAACTAGAAGGCTTATTGTTTCGGTTCACATTTCATTGTTCTGGCACCTGCCGCAGGAGCAGCCGTTTGTCCGATCCCGTCATTAACCTGTCGCAGCAGCAGGCGATCGAAAAGGCCGACACGCTGATCGAAGCGCTGGGGTGGATCCGGAAATTTCGCGACACCACCACCGTCATCAAACTGGGCGGGAGCGTCCTTGAGCACCCCGACGCGCTCCGGCATCTGCTGCTTGACATCGTTTTCATGACCACCCTCGGCATGCGGGTGGTGGTGGTGCATGGCGGCGGGAAGGCGATCTCCCGGGCCATGGACGAGGCCGGGATTGAACCGCGGTTTGTCCAGGGGCGGCGGTACACCGACGATGCCACCCTCGCGATTGTCGAGCGGGTGCTGGCGACCGAACTCAATCATGACCTTGCGGCCAAGATTGAAGAGTTTGGCGGCCGGGCTATGTCGCTGAACTTCTGTTCCACCAATGTCCTGTTTGGGGAGCCACTGGCCCTGAAGGACCCGGCTGGCACCCTGATCGACCTCGGCCGTGTTGGAGAGGTGACCAGGGTCGATCGGCTGACGATCGACAATCTGGCCTACGCCGGCCAGGTGCCGGTCATTCCATCGATGGCGATGGGAGATGACGGCCAGAAACTCAATGTCAATGCCGATACGGCGGCGACGGCGGTGGCGGCGGCAATCAATGCGGAAAAACTCGTCGTGCTCAGTGACATTCCTGGTGTCCTGGCCGACCGCGATGACCCCGAAAGTCTGATCCACTCGCTGACGGCCACCGAGGCCCGGCGATTCATTGCCGATGGCACCATCGCCAGCGGCATGATTCCCAAAATCGAAGGCTGCCTTGAGACGCTGACGCAGGGGGTCAAAAAAATCCACATCATTGACGGGCGGTTGCGGCATTCACTGCTGCTGGAGATTTACACCACCAGTGGTGTCGGGACTGAATTGGTGACTGATGCGGCTGTCCGCCCGGAGCGGCCGGCCGTAGCCGCGGCCGGAGTCGGCTGAGACACGCGGCGGCTACTGACTCTCAGTTCGAGCAGAACCCGCCCAGACCCCCGGGAGAGCAGCCATGGCAACCCTTGACGTCACACCCACCACTTCGCAGCCACAACCGGGGCCGCGGACGCGGGAGATCATCGACACGTTTTCGCGGTACGTCGTGCCCAACTACCGCCGCTTCGAAGTCTGTCTGGTTCGGGGCGAGGGGTCGCGGGTCTGGGACGCCGATGGCACCTGTTATCTCGACCTCTTTCCCGGCTGGGGCTGCAATCTGCTGGGGCACTGCCCCGCGCCAGTGGTGCGGGCCGTCCAGGAGCAGGTCGCAAAGCTCATTCATGTGCCCAACAGCTGGTACATCGAACCGCAGGGCGAGTGGGCTCGGCTTCTTTCCGAGCGGTCATTCGGAGGCCAGGCATTTTTCTGCAATTCGGGAACCGAGGCGAACGAGGCGGCGATCAAACTTGTGCGGCTGCGGTCGGACGGAAAACGCTACAAGATCATCACCTTTCAGGGAGGGTTCCATGGTCGCACCATGGGCAGCGTATCGGCCACGGCCCAGCCGAAATATCATGAGGGGCTTGGTCCACTGGTCGCCGGCTTTCAGTTTGCCGCCTACGGCGATCTGGAAGGGGTCGAGCGGCTCATTGACGATCAGACCGGTGGCATTCTGGTCGAGCCGATCCTGGGTGAAGGGGGGATTGTGCCGGCAGCCGAGGGCTTCCTTCAGGGGCTTCGCGCACTGGCCGACGAACGGGATCTGGTGCTGGTCTTCGATGAGGTGCAGTGCGGCTGTGGCCGGACCGGGAAATGGTTTGGCCACCAGCATTTCGGGGTGACTCCCGACGTGATGACACTGGCAAAAAGCCTCTGTGCAGGCATCGCTGGTGGCGGCCTGCTGGCCAAGCCCGAACTGGCAACCCATCTGCGTCCGGGCATGCATGCCTCCACGTTCGGGGGAAATCCAGTCGCTGCTGCTGCTGGCATCGCGGCAATCGAAATGATCGAAGAGCAACAGTTGCTCGAGCATGTTGACCGGGCAGCCGCGTTGTTCCGTGGCCGTCTGGAAGAGTTGCAACAAGGGTGTGAGCTTGTCCGTGATGTCAGGGTGCTCGGTATGATGATTGGCGTCGAACTGTCGATCGATGGAGCGGAGGTGGTTCAGGCCTGCCTCGAACGACAACTTCTCGTCAACTGCACGCAGGGTCGCGTGATTCGGCTGCTGCCTGCGATGAACGTCACCGCCGCGGAGATTGAAGAGGGCTGCGACAAACTCGCCGACGCAATCCTCGATGTTGCCGGGCGGCATTGAATTCTCGGCATTTTCGGCTGATCCCTTCCGCACGGTGACGGGCCCGGCCAGCCATGAGGGTGATGGTGTTTCAGATGCGTCATTTTCTTGTTCCCGAAGATCTGTCGGCCCACGAGATCGAGACAATTTTCGCGATCTCGCAGGACCTTGAGGCGAAATACGAGGCAGGTATTCGCGATGCCCTGTTCCCGGGGCGGGTGCTCGCACTTGTCTTCGAGAAGCAGAGCCTCCGAACCCGGGTGAGCTTCCAGACGGCGATGGTGCATCTGGGCGGAGACAGCCTGTTTCTGGGTGCGGATACCGGGTTTGCCAGTTCCCGGGAGAGTACGGACGACTTTGGTCGGGTGCTCAGTGAGTATGTCGATTGCATCGCCTGCCGTTCAAAATCACATGCCACGATTGAACAGCTGGCTGCGGTCTCGAGCGTGCCGGTGATCAATGCCCTGAGTGACTACAGCCATCCCTGCCAGGCACTGGCCGACTGTTACACCCTCCGCCGCCGGATTGGCCGGCTGACTGAACTCAGCTTTGCCTTTGTTGGTGATGGCAACAACATGGCCCGTTCACTGGCGGTGACCTGCGGCCTGCTCGGGATGCGGTTCGTGCTGGCTGCCCCCGAGGCCTACCAGTTCGACCAATCCTTCCTGACGCACCTCAAGGACCTCCTGCCGGATGCCCAGATCGAGCAGACAACCGACCCGGTGGCAGCCGTGGCGGATGCCGTGGCTGTCTACACCGATGTCTGGGCAAGTATGGGGCAGGAGGCCGAGCGGGAAACCCGGCGTGTCGCGTTCGAGCCGTACCGCGTCGATGAGGCCCTGATGGCCCACTGTCCGGCAGCGGTCTTCATGCACTGCCTGCCTGCCCGCCGCGGTGAAGAGGTTACCGACGCCGTCATCGATGGCCCCCAGAGCGTCGTTGTCACCCAGGCAGCCAACCGGATGCATCTGCAGAAGGGCCTGCTGGCCTGGCTGCTTGGGCATCGCTAGCCGACTGTGCCAATGGTCACAGCCGCTCACTCGAATCCGCCTGGGTGATTTGGGGCGCCCTGGGGTGCTGGGCGGCCCCTACCGTCGCCGTCGATTGCAATGGCGAGACAGGCCCGATTGCAACGATTCGTCGGATGGTGCGGGACGTTCGCCGCGCGGAAGCTGAGCAGGGAGGCGGGCAGCATGCGGCCGCGGGGGGGACGGAGTTGGTTGAAGGCAGCGGTGCTGCTGGGCGTCTGGGGGGCCGCCGCCGGGCTGGTCGCCCAGCCGCCTCCGGAGTCGGACGTCCTCCCGGAGGAGACCCGTAAGGCCTGGGAGCGAACCGATTATGGCAGCGGTCCCGATCGCCGGATTCATCTGCCCGGGTTAGAGAGGAAGGAGATCTATACCTACGGCTGGATCGAATACGGCCTCGGGGCGAACAACTGGGGGGCCCCATTCAATGGCCCGATCACCATGGCTGACCGCAGCTGGCAGGGGCAGCTCAATCAGCTCTACGTCATTACGGAACGGGAGGCCGATGCCGGGGCCGGGTGGGACCTGGGCGGTCGGGTCGATCTGCTCTTCGGCACCGACTATTTCTACACCACCGCCCTCGGACTCGACGCCGATCCGTTTCAACCGCTCGGCATCGAGAACATCGCCTCGTGGGCATTTTCCAAGGATTACGGCCTGGCGATGCCGCAGCTCTATGCCGATGTCGCCTACCGTGATGTCACCCTTCGGCTTGGCCACTTTTACAGCATTCTGGGGTTTGAGCAGGTGCCGGCCATCGGCAACTTTTTCTACACCCATGCCTTCTCGATGCAGTTCTCCCCCTTCACCTTCACCGGCTTTCTGGGGTCCTGGCAACCGAACGATCAGGTCACCTTCTACAGTGGCATCACCACCGGCTGGAATAACTTTTTTGATGAGCAGCCGTTGACTGGTGAGTACGCAATCCTCAACCCCGACTATCCCGGTGCCGGGAGTACTGCAAGTTATCTCGGCGGGATCGAACTGCAAAGCAGCGACGGGTCGCAGACACTCGCGATCGCGACCACCACTGGCAACGAGGTGACCACCATCAGCCGCAACCCGGCCGATGGGTCACTGGTCGGCAACCGATCACTGGTCAGTACCGTCTACACCAACCGGCTGAGCGACCGGCTGATCTATGTCTTTCAGAATGACAATGCCTGGCAATTCAACGCCAACGTCGCTCCTGGAAATACCGGGCAGCGACCGGGTGTCGCCCAGTGGTACTCCTTCATCAACTACCTGTTTTGGGAATTCAATGAGCAGTGGGAAGGCGGAGTCAGACTTGAGTATTTCCGGGACAACAACGGCTACATCGTGTCGGCACCGTTGCGGAACGAAAGCCAGTTGGGAAATCCTGGCTATTGGACGGGAGGCTTTGCCGGGAGCTTTTGGGAGCTGACCTTCGGGCTGAACTGGTATCCGAACAACAACTGGGTGGTCCGGCCCGAACTTCGCTACGACTGGTTCACGCCGAACACGCCGGCAACCCCACTCCCCTACGGGAAGCCGCTGGGCCAGGGGATCAACGTCGGCGGCAACCAATCCGGTCAGTTCTACGCCGGCTGTGATGTGATCTGGCAGTTTTAGTTTGAGCGCGGACGGGCCATCCCTGGCCCCGTCCGCTTGGCTGCGGTGACAAACGCCAAAGGTTCGTCACCGCAGTTCCTCGCATCCTGCTCGGTATCGCGTGTTGGTGAAGCAGGGCTATCAATGGCCCCGTCTGTGACGAGACTTTTGCCACCCCTGAGCTGGCTGCGTCGATTACGCGCTGCCAACGAATGTTCCTGTCCAGCCGCTTCCGCTCGCAGCTTTCATGAAATCACTTACGGCGAATCCGATCTAAAAGTCCGAGAACTGTTCAAACTCGTCGTACGGACGATGCTCCAGATTGACGAAGCGGGTGTAGTCGTGCTGCCAGAGCAGTTTGATGTCACCGATTGGACCGTTTCGCTGCTTGGCAATGATGATCTCGGCCTGACCCTTGACCCGCTCCCGGTCTTCGTCGGTGGTCTGGTAATACTCCTCACGGTGTACAAACATCACCACATCGGCGTCCTGCTCGATCGCCCCCGACTCTCGGAGGTGATTGAGTCGGGGGCGGTTGTCACGCGACACCTCCGCCTGCCGATTCAGCTGGGCAAGGCAGAGAATTGGGATGTCGAGTTCCCGTGACATCGTCTTCAGCCTCCGGGCGATTCTTGCGACCTGCTCCTGCCGCGGATCGCGGGGATTGTCGGGCTCGATCAGCTGAAGATAGTCGATCACGATCAGTGATAGGCCGCTCTTTCGCTTCAGCCTCCGGGCGACCGCAGCGATTTCAGTCAGGGTTCGTCCGGGCGTGTCATCGATGTAGAGCGGAGCAGAGCTGATCTCGGCTGACTTCTGAACCAGCCGGCGGCGATCCTCCTGAGAGATCGTCCCGTTCCGCAGGCGGTGACCGTTGACCTGAGCAGCCGAACAGAGAAGGCGGTCGGCCAGTTCGAGACTCGCCATTTCCAGGCTCACGAAGAGCACCGGCTGCTTGGTATCGATCGAGATGTGCTCCGCGATGTTCATCGCGAGGGCAGTCTTTCCCATACTGGGTCTCGCTGCCAGGATGATCAATTCAGAGTTGTGCAAACCCCCGCAGAGGGTGTCGAGGTCGGTGAAACCGGTTTCGACGCCCCCGAGGGCATGATCATGCTTCATCCGGGCATCCATCCGCACCATCACGTCTTCCAGCACCGACTGGATCGATTTGGCCTCGGCTGAGCTTCGCTGTTCAAGGATGGAAAAGATTTTTTCCTCTGCCCGGGCCAGCAGTTCCCGCGGTTCATCAAAGGCGTCGTAGGCGTCCCGCAGGATGTCGGTGCTGGCGTCGATCAGCGAGCGAAGCATCGACTTGTCGCGAATGATCGCGGCGTAGTGCGTTGCGTGGGCAGCGTGAGGGACGGAGTTGATCAGTTCCGCGATCGCGGCAGCACCACCCACCAGATCAAGCTCATCCCCACCCCGCAGGCGCTCAAGCAGAATGGTGGCATCGATGCGGCCTCCCGAATCGTGCAATTCAAGCAGATGCCGATAGATGGCCTGATGGGCCTCATCAGCAAAGTCATCGGGCCGGACCACCAGGGCGACGTCGTCGCAGACGTCGGGCTTCAGCAGGATGCTGCCGAGAACATTTCGCTCAGCCTCAATGTTACCCGGTCGGCCGAGCCGGCCGCCCGGGTCGTCATTCGGGGCAGCCTGGCGGCGGCCACGAGGTTTGTTGCCACGGCCGTCGTTCGCCCCCTTCGGCTTGCGGCCGGAGCCGCTGGCGGCCGACGTCGATTCACTGCGAGTCTGGTCCATGACCGGCCCCCGGAGTGATCAGGATTCCTCGCCGCTGGCCGGAACCACCCAGACCTTGAGATCGCCTTCAACCTCAGAGGAGAGTCGAATCTTCACCGTGTAGAGCCCGACTTCTTTCAGCGGTCCCTGCAGGATGATCTGCTCCGGTGATACCACGAGATCCTGCTGCTTGAGTGATCGCGAGATCTCAGGGGCGCCGACCGATCCGTAGAGATGGCCCTCGTCGTTGGCGTTCGCCTCGATGGTGACGCTCGTCCGGGACAGCTCTTCCAGCATACTGCGGAGCCCGGCCAGCCGCTCTCGGGCGATCGCCTCGAGCTTCGCCTTGTGCTTGGCGACCATCCGTTTGTGATGATCGGTCGCAATCGTGGCCAGTCCCTGCGGCAGCAAATAGTTCGTTGCATAGCCGGGCCGGACTTCGACAACGTCGCCCTGCTTGCCGAGATGCTCAACATTCTGAATGAGCAGCAATTCAATCCCGCCGCGGCTTCCCCGCGGCAGCCGCTTGATGCCTCTGGTCGCGGTCCGCCTGGCTGTTGCTGTGGCCATCTGAAATCCTCTTAAAAAATTGGTAGTGAAGTGTCTGCAAAGGAACGGTCTGGGGCCGCTGTTTCGCTGGCTTGTTCAGAAGGGAATGTCATCCTCGGAACCACCGGCGGGACTCGCTGTACCGATCCCGGCGTCTGCATCATACCCTGCCGGCTGATCGAATTCGTCGCTCTGTCCGCCCCGGCTGCGGCCACCACTCGGCCCACCCTCGGGCCTGCCTCCGCCCTTGGGACCAATCAGGTGCATGCGGTCACCAACCACGCGAAGCTTGGAGTTTTTTTTGCCTTCTTTTTCCCAGGTGTCGAGCTTCAGCCGGCCCTCCACCAGCAGGGGCGAGCCCTTGGTGACGTATTCGCCGGCAATTTCGGCGGTTCGCCCCCATAGGGTGATATCCACGAATGTGGTTTCCTCAATCCATTCACCCGCAGCTGACTTCCGGCGATCGTTGATGGCGAGGCCGATTTCAGTGACCGCTGTCCCGTTGGAGATGTACCGCAGTTCAGGATCACGGGTGACGTTACCCATCAGAAACACCCGATTCATGCTACTGGCCATGGTTCTGCTTCCTTTCTCTCTCAACTTGTCTGCGGGCGGCGGATCGGGGCCGACAGGGCCGGCGTTCCAGGCCACCAGCTGATTAATGAACGTCTGTTCACAAGTTAGGCTACCGGTTTCCGGTGACTCGTGCAAGCCTTGGCCGTCACCTCAACGGGCGACTGCCGGCTTTGCCGCCTGATCGCCCCCTTGAGCGTGCTGAACCAGCGGTTCGGCCAGTCGCGGGTCAATTTTGAGGATCAACCGCCGCAGCAGGTTTTCGTTCAGCTCGCACTGCCGCTCGAAGGCAACCAGGTTGTCGCCGTCCATGCGGAAATAGATCAGCCAGTAAGAGCCTTTTTTCTGCCCCTTGATGGGGTAGGCGAGCTTGCGCTCGTCCCAGAGTTGCGAAACCAGTACGCTGCCGCCGAATTCCGCCACCAGTTCGTTGAGCTGGCCGGTGACCGTCTCGGGGTCACGGGCGTATTTGGTCGGGTCGAGGATGAACATACCTTCGTAAACATTCATGGGCAATTCTCCAGCCGATTCAGGAAAGGGTGTGAGGGAGTGGGGGGCTGCCGGGTGGCAGCGGTCAGTTGTAGCGATTCATTGCGGCCTCGATTCCCAGAGCCGCCCAAGCTTCGGCCGCGTCGGCCGCCCGGGTGAGGGCAGCATCGGCGTCAGGTCGCTCGGCGGCCGCGAAGCGGGCCAGGACGAAGTCTGCGGGATCGCGGTCAGCCGGCACCGGACCGATGCCGACCCGCAAGCGGGGAACAGCCTGATCACCAAGCTGTTGAAGAATGTCGGCGAGCCCCTTTTGGCCACCGGCAGAACCTCGCGGCCGCATTCTGATCGTGGTGAGTGGCAGTTGAAAGTCATCGCAGATCACAAGAATGTCGGCATGGTCGATTTTGTAAAAGTCACGGGCCGCCCGCACACTTCCACCGCTCAGGTTCATCCACGTCAGCGGCCAGAGCAGCAAGACTGCCGAGCCCCGAACTGAGGCCTGGCAGAGCTCACCCTGAAAACGCTGGCGCCGTGCGGGATTCCCGGCCCGGGCGGCCAGCACTCCCAACACATCAAAGCCGACATTGTGTCGGGTTCCTTCATACTTCCTGCCCGGATTTCCCAGACCAACCACCAGTTTCACGCCTGCTCACCGGCGGCAGCAGCCGGCTCGGCGGTCGCCTCACCCATCTCCGTGGCCTCGTCCAACTTCTGGCCCGGCAGGAGGCAGGATGCAACGACCTCATCTTCGGCAACCGTCGGGCGGGTTCCCGCCGGCAGTTGCAGGTCTTTCACCTTGACGACACCGCCCGCTTCCAGGTGGGCGATATGGGCCACGACGGTCTCGGGAATCGTCTGGGCGGTACACTCCACCTCCAGTTCGTGGAGGACATGCTTGAAAGTGCCACCAGCCTTGACCCCCGGGCACTCCCCCCGCAGTTCCACCGGAACGGTTACGAGAATCTTCTCAGCCAGGTCGATCCGCAGGAAATCGACGTGCAACGGCTCAGTGCCGTAGGTGTTCCACTGCAACTCCCGCACGAGCGCCGGCGTGGTGACCGCACCCCGGAGTTCGACGGTCCGGCTGCCGTGGCGAACCATGGACTCAACCGCCTCGCGGGTCACGGTGAGATCGACGCATTCTTCACCGTGACCGTAGAGAATGGCCGGAATTTTTCCTTCCTGCCGGAGTTTTCGGCAGGCTCGCGTGCCAGTGACATCGCGGGACGCGACTTCCAGGGAATCACTCATTAACAGGGCTCCTTTTCTCGGGCCTCGTATTGTGCCATTCCCGAGCCGAACCGCAAGCGGTGGGGCGGAAACAGCGAGCGAAACTGCAGCATCCCGTGGATGAGCCCCACCGCTACTTGGGTCCAGCGGAGGTGAACCGCAAAAAACAGCCACTTTCGGGAGTCTGCCTTGCGGACTGTTTTGTTGCCCGCAGCCGCGGCCGTGGTCCACGATCGCTTTGGTTGGCGGCCAGCAAAGCCGCTACTGAAACATCATGCTGACCGACTCATTCCGGTGAATCCGTTTGATTGCCTGCCCGAGCAGGCTCGCGATTGAGAGGACAGTGATGTTAGGGAGAGTCTTCGCCGGAGCCAGCGGAATCGAGTCGGTCACGATGATGCCGGCGAAGGGGGCCGCCTGAAGCCGCTCAATGGCGGGGCCGACCAGCAGCCCGTGAGTGGCTGCGGCAAAAATCTGACGGGCACCGTGTTGGTGGAGCACCTCGGCGGCCGAGCAGATCGAACCGGCGGTGCTGATCATATCGTCGAACATCAGGGCAACCTTTCCGTCGACGCTGGCCCCGATGATGTTCGCACTGGTGGTGGTGTCGGCGCTCAGACGGCGTTTGTCGATGATCGCCAGCGGAGCCCCCAGCCGTTCGCCGTGCCCGACGGCGCGCTTGATACCGCCGACATCGGCACTCACGACCACCAGATCTTCCTGCGGCAGGTCGATCGATTGCAGATGATTGTTGAGCACCGGAGCGGCGTAGAGGTGGTCGACCGGTGCGTCGAAGAAGCCCTGAATCTGGGCGGCGTGGAGATCCATGGCCAGTACCCGGTCGGCACCGGCTCGCGTGATCAAATTGGCAACCAGCTTGGCCGTGATCGGGACCCGGCCCGCGTCCTTCCGATCCTGGCGGGCATACCCGAAGTAGGGAATGACCGCCGTGATTCGGTAGGAGCTTGCCCGTTTGAAACTGTCGATCATGACGAGCAGTTCCATCAGGTGTTCATCGACCGGCGGGCAGGTCGGCTGCACGATGAAAATGTCGCGGCCCCGTACGTCCTCGTCGATCTTGCAGGAGATTTCACCGTCCGGAAAGCGGCCGATGGAGATTTTTCCCATCGGGAGATTCAGGTAACGGCAGATGTCCTGGGTGAGTGCCGGATTGGCCAGGCCGCTAAAAATTTTGAGGTCGTTCATCGATCGCCAGGGGGGAAGCGGAGAAGGGCGTCCACGGCATATTTTGCCGTCCACACTGTGACCGGATGCCGAGCGGCATTCAAGCCATTGCCGGAAGCCGGCGGTATCACGCCCACCGCTCAGCCAGAACTGCGGAGACCGCTGCCAGCTGGTCCGGGGTGTTGACCGAAAGGGTTTCGCTCGGATCGAGGCAGGCGACCGCATCGACCCGCCCGCCTGCCTCCAGGAGAAGTCGGGGGCAGTCGGTGAGGTAGTACTCGCCAGCGGCATTGGCCGTGTCAAGTTGCTCCAAGCTGGCGAGCAGGCTCTCGGCCGCAAAGACGTAGGTACTCATGTTCACTTCCCGGATGGCCCGTTCGGCGGCAGTCGCATCCTTTTCCTCGGTGATGTGCCGGAATCGCCCCGCGTCGTCGCGGACAATTCGTCCCAACCCGGTGGGGTCGTCGGTAATGGCCGTGCCGAGCAGGCAGGCAGCCCGGGCGCGGGCAAAAGCATCCAGCAGCCCGGTTACGCTTGCCGGCCGCAGCAGCGGTGAATCACCGCAGACGATGACAACCGGCCGCCGGGCGGCCGCTCCATCTCGGCAGGCCGCTCTGATGAGATCGGCTGCCGCGGCAACGGCATCCCCGGTCCCGCGTTGCTGCCGCTGAAGAGCAAACCGAACCCCCGGACGGGGCCCAAGCGCGGTACGGACTAAGTCTGCGCCGTGACCGATGACGACGATCTGGTCGGTGCAACCGGCGGCGTCGAGCGCATCGAGCACCCAACTCACCAGCGGTTTTCCTGCCGCCGCATGGAGCACCTTGGGCAGATCGCTCCCCATGCGGGTCCCCTTCCCGGCAGCGAGCACGACAGCAATCGGCGATAAATCCACAAAAACCCGGCGGAGAAAAGTGGAGGCGGCGGGAATCGAACCCGCGTCCCGTAATGTGTCAGCCCAGACGTCTACGTGCGTATCCGGTCAATTTGAATCTCGTGGTGAGGCCCCCGGCCGACAGGGTGCCACCTCCACCAGCCCAAAACAAATTTGACCCTGTCCGTATCAGGCGGTGGAACAGGGCGAGTCGGATTTGGCGACCGATTGGGAGGCCCTTCCGACTGGGGCCATCGCTCGGGACTACTTAATTAAGCAGCCAGAGAAAACTGAGCTTCGGCAATTGAAGCTGTGGTCGACTTTTTTCGTGGCCTGCCGACCAACCACGGCACGCAATCTAGACCTCCTACCATCCGGTCGAAACCAGTACGCCCCCGTAACAAAGCCCGTGGATATCACGGCAGTTGCAGGATTTTCGAGTCTCACGACCCAACCGTGGCTATCGGCGATCGGTTGAATCGAACGTTGCTGGAACTGCGTTAGTATACGCCAGGACGGGGGTTCGGGGGAACGGTCGCCCGGGTCGTGCGGGCTGGATCGGCACCGATCGGGCCCGTTTGCTTGAAAATGGACCGTTTTCACTCGAATTGAACCCCCTTCCCCAGGATACTAGTCAGTTTGTGTTCGGGCTTTTCCGGCCGCCCTCACTCCCCTCGATTTGACCTCTCCATCATGGGCACTCTACCTTTACAATTACCGCAGAACGACTTTTTTTCTGCGTCGTCACCGCTCTATTCCGGACTCGCCAGTACGAAGACAGGCACCGCCATGGCACTGCGGCATCGAATCGTCCGTGGATCGCCCAAGCGACGCGGGGCCGTATCGCTCCAGCGGACGTTCGTCGTGCTTGCGGCAGTCATCGCCATGTCTGCGACCAGCCGGCCGGCTGTGGCCCAAGAGTGGGCGAAGAAAATGTTCTCGGTCACCAGTCACAACTTCGGCACCGTGGCCCGGGGTGCAAAGACCGAGTATCGCTTTGTCTTTCGCAATCTTTACGAAGAGGACATCCATGTGACCGGGGTCCGGACCAGTTGCGGCTGCACTTCCCCCAGTATCACCCAGAAACTGCTCAAGACGCACGAGACCAGCGAGGTGGTGGCCACCTTCAATACCCGCACCTTTCTGGGACAGCATGGGGCCACTCTGACGGTCACCTTCGACAAGCCCTTCTCCGCCGAGGTACAGCTGCGGGTCGCCGGCAACATCCGTGGCGATGTGACCTTTGAGCCCTCGTCCGTGAACCTCGGCAATGTCGATCTGGGCCGCGGTGCGGAGCAGCGGGTGCGGGTGACCCATGTCGGCTCGACTCCCTGGGAAATCACGGACGTTCGCAGTGCCAATGCCGACTTCGAAGTACTGCTTTCAAAGCCGCGTCACACCGGCAACCAGTCGATTTATGACCTGACGCTGCGGCTCAGGCCCAACGCACCGGCCGGCTACATCAACGACCAGCTCATTCTGGTGACCAACGACCCCCGGGCTGCCCAGATTCCGATGGATGTCGAAGGCCGGGTGGTCGCCGAGGTGACTGTCAGCCCGCAGTTGCTGGCGCTGGGCAATGTCTCCCCAGGCGGCAGCATCACCAAGAACATCGTGGTGCGGGCAAATCGGCCGTTTTGTGTGACCGGGATCATCTGTAGCGACGGCTGCCTGAGCTGTCCGGCCAAGGAGACCCCGGCCAAGGTCCACATTTTGCCGGTGACATTCCAGGCCGGAGACGCCAGCGGTCGCATCGAACGGCAGCTGACGATCACGACCGATCTGGGCGATGGGGCGGTTCCCGTCATCACGGTGCAGGCGATGGTTGAATCGACCGCCGACGCCGCGGCAGCCGGAACGGCCTCCGCCGAACAGTCGGCCAGCACCCGCTGAGTCAGCCCCGTTCTGCCATTGATGGGTAGGCCCGAGGAGCCGGCCCGCAATAGTCCGACAGCGGCCGGATCAGGCGATTGTCGGCCATCTGCTCGACAATGTGGGCGGTCCAGCCACTCATCCGTGCGACGACGAAAATCGGTGTGAACACACCGATCGGTAGCCCGAGCGCGTGGTAGACGCGGGCTGCCGGCCAGTCGAGGTTCGGCTTGAGTCCTTTCTGCTGCAGCATGAGTCCTTCAAGCCGGTCAGCCAACTGCTCAAGCTGGCGATGGGATTCGGCAACGCTAGCGGTTCGGATGAGCCTGCGGCAGACGTCGGCCAGCAACACCGCCCGCACGTCGCCCTGCTTGTAGACCCGATGTCCAAAGCCCATGACGACGCGGCGGGAAGCCAGCTGTTCGGCGAGCCAGGGCTCTACGCGATCGAGGCTGCCAATGTCACCCAGCTGCTCCAACACCCTTTCGTTCGCCCCGCCATGCAGCGGTCCCTTGAGGGCCCCGATCGCTGCCGTCACCGCTGAATGCATGTCGGCACCGGTCGAGGTGACGGTGCGGGCGGCGAAAGTGGACGCATTGAACTCATGTTCGGCGTAGAGAATCAGCGTGGTGTCGAAGGCCTCGGCCTCGGCTGCTGTGACTGTTGCCCCCCGCAGCCGACTCAGCAGGGCGGCGGACAGTGGTGCATCTGGCCATTGCTCCGGCGAACGACCGCTGGTGAGATCGACCCAGGTGGCCAGTGCCGCCGCAGTTTGGCCAATCAGCCGCTCGGCGACGGTTGTCTGCTGCCCGAGGGCGGTTGGGTCCACCGGCATCCGCGGACCATTGTCGGCGGCGAGCTGGCCCAGCAAACTGACCGTGGTTCGCAGGGCATCCATGGTTGAAGCCTGCGGGGCCGCAGCGGCCAGTCGGGCCAGGAGTTCGGTCACTACCGGGGGCAGCGATCGGGCCGCCGCCCGGACGCGGCCCGAAAAGTCTTCGAGTTCCACTCTTGTCGGCAGGCTGCCCCGCAGCAATAGGTACGCCGTTTCCTCAAAACTTCCAGTGACCAGGTCGGCGATGTCGTAGCCGCGGTACCGGAGCGTGCCGTCCAGCGAGCAGATGGCGGTGCGGCCAGCGGTGACGCCAGCGAGTCCGCGGCTTGAAGTCGAATGGGTCGCATTTCCGGCCATGAAAAAGTTCTCTCAATCTCTGCTGAAGAGGTTTCAGTGGTTCCCAGAAAAAGCCGTGGGTGGTCGGGCAATCGGGCTCCTGGCCAGCTTCTCGTTGACCCTTCGGAACTTTTGACAGCTTCGTGTTCTTCGTGCCTTCGAGGTGAAAATTCTTCCGTTGATTTCCATTCACCCCGAGTTATCCATCTGGCTGGCAGCCCAGCCGCTGCCGCCAGGTTTCGGGGGCGGCCGGGTCGTATTCGAGGAGCTCGTAGAGTTCTTCGCGGGTCTGCATCAAGTCGAGCAGGTTTTGCTGGCCGCCCTCGTCGGCCAGCAGTTCGAGGCCGACTTCGATCGCCTTCATCGCCAGCCGCAGCAGGGTGACCGGGTAGAGCACGGCGGCAAATCCGGCCGCCCCGAGTTCCTCAACGGTCAGCAGTGGACCGCGACCGAATTCGGTCATGTTGGCAATGCCGACGGCGTCTGCTTCAGCCAGCCACCGTCCCACCGTCAGGAACTCAGCGCGGCTCGTGAGTGCCTCGGGAAAGAGCCAGTCCGCCCCGGCTTCCCGGTAGGCCGTGAGCCGATCCAGGCAGTCGTCGACTGTCGAGACACTGCGGACATCGGTACGGGCGATGATGACGGTCTCGGAGGACCGTCGGCCCCCGGCGGCAGCGGCAATCTTTTCCACCATCTCGCTTGTGGCAATCACCCGCTTGCCGGAAAGGTGCCCGCACCGCTTGTCATCTTGTTGGTCTTCGATCTGAATGGCTGCCGCCCCGGCCCTTTCAAGGCGGGCGACAGACTCCGCAACGGCATCCGGACCACCAAATCCGGTGTCGGCGTCGACGATGACCGGAATCTCGACGCTGGCTGCCAGCAGCGCGGTCTGTTTGCAGAGTTGCTCGAGGGAAATCAACCCGATGTCGGGCACCCCCAGCAGGCCGGCGGAGCAGGCGGCCCCGGAGAGATAGGCGGCTGCGAACCCCTGCCGCTCGATTTCCCTGGCAGCCAATGGGAACGGTGCACCAACCACCGTCACCGGCCGGTCCGCAAGCGTCTGCCGCAGTCTGTTCCCCGGCACACCCGAAGGAGGGAGAGGAAGGTGAAGGTCCATTGGGTGTCCGTCGCGACAGGGGGGATGACGATAGGCTGAGCAGCCGACGACCGGGGTCGGATCGGCCGAAAGCGTTATAGAGGGCTGATATGCAAGGCGAAAGGGATCAGGGGAACCAGGGGCGTTTGCTGGCCAACTCGATCGGCGAATGGCTGCTGATCACGGCGGTGTTCGCGGCAGCCGGGGCCTGGCCCGTGCCCGACGTCAACGAGGCCCACTACCTGACGAAAGCCCGGCACGCCGTCGATCCATCCTGGTGCGCTGGGGACTTTTTCCTGGAATCGCCCGGCGTGCACGGACTTTTCTTTCGGCTGCTCGGACCACTTGCCGGGACGGTTTCGTTTTCGACCGCAGCCTGGATCGGACGTTGGACCGGCTGGCTGCTGCTGGCAGCCGGCTTCCGCCATGCCGCTGGGCCGTTGCTGACGGCCAGCTGGCAGCGGGTGCTTGCCGCTGCCTTGTTCTCGCTCGCCGTCCGCTCGACGACCATGGCGGGTGAATGGCTGATCGGAGGCTGTGAAGCGAAGGTGTTCGCCTGGGCAGCCGTGCTGGCCGCCTGGGGTGAACTGGTCGCCGGCAGCTGGTCGGTAGCCTGGCTTGGCGGCGGCTTGGCGGCGGCGTTTCACCCAATCGTTGGCGGCTGGATGATGATTGTGACGCTGGTGGCTGCCCTCGGCGATCGCCTGCTCAGCCCGTCGGGGTGGGTTGCTGCTGCCGCCGTAGGTATCGCAGGCCGCCGGGGCCCACCAGCCCGGACGATTGCCTGCGTGGCCGGCGGGATTATCGCTGCCGCGATCGGGTTCGTCCCGGCCGTGCTGCTCACCGTCGGCGTGCCGGCTGCCGTGCAGGCTGAAGCGGCCCGAATCTATGTAGTCGACCGGCTGCCGCACCATCTGCTGCTACGCGGTTTTCACGAGGGATTCATCACCAGGCACCTGCTGGCAATCGCCCTCTGGGCAGTCGCGGCGGCGGTGCTCCCCGCTTCGGCCGTGAAGCGACGGGTTGTCCTCGTGACACTTGCCGCAGTCGGTCTGTCCGCGCTGGGCTGGCTGCTGGGACTGATTGAGCCGGTCGCCCCTGACCTCGCC
The DNA here is from genome assembly GCA_965662195.1 of uncultured Pirellulales bacterium. Classification (GTDB taxonomy): domain Bacteria; phylum Planctomycetota; class Planctomycetia; order Pirellulales; family UBA1268; genus UBA1268. The sequence continues at coordinate 92,074 of CBFIHA010000001.1, read as the reverse complement.
TATCAGTTGCTTCGTTACTACTGGTTCCGGCTCGGGGACGTACTGGTCCCGCTCTCGTTGGCAGTGATGACCGTCGCGGTGATCTGGCCGGGGCCGTTGCCGGCGGAGGCAACGCTGAAAGCTGGGCCGCTTCCGCGATCCTGGCGGCGGGGGCTGCAGTGGAGCCTCGTCGGTCTGCTGCTGGTCGATCTGGTCACCCAGTCAGGCCATTGGCCGCTGCCGGGACGCAGGCTGGCGGCCCGCAGCGACAAGCATGTGGCGGAGGCGGCTTGGCTGGATGCCTGCGACTGGATTCGGGCCAACACCTCGCCCACCGCCCAGTTCCTCACTCCCCGCGGGGCCGCCAATTTCAGCTGGCGGGCCGAGCGGCCCGAGGTGGTTTCGTGGAAAAATGTCCCGCAGGACCCTGCCGGTATTGTCGACTGGAAACGCCGGATTCTCGATTGCTTCTCCCCCGACGGCAGCCTGCGGGGCATGGTTCGCAGTACGGTCAGTCTGGGCCAGCGACGACTTGAGGATGTCGCCCGCCGCTACCATGCAGCCTACATCGTGGCTCCTCGTGAAAGCCTCGCCGAAGCGGCCGTTTCACTGCCGTTGGCCTATGCCAACAAGGGCTACCTCGTCCTGAAGCTACCCACTGCGGGCGCGGCGGAACCGGGCGACGCCAGCAGACCTGCGGCTCAGGGCCAGGTGATACCGAGTCGGCGGCACTGAATGTCGAGTGCCTTGGCGAATGCCGGCAACGGATAGTCGCTGCCCCGGCCAACTGCCCAGAAATAGGTGGTGTCGACCAGTTTGACCGGGAGCTGGCCGGTCTGAGTCGCCTTGGCGACCCGCTCGCAGAAGGAAACGTCGTCGGGCCGCATCGCCCGCAGGCCGGTGACGAGCCGATCTTTGAGCGACATCTCTGGCCGCGGCGATGCCGGCGGATCGGCAGCAGCCGCCGGCGGAACACCGCTGACGGCAAGAACAGTGAAAAAGGCCATCGTCAGGCGGGCAAAAGCGGTCATGACGGTCCTGATTGGGCGATTGAAGGATCTTCAACCGGTGTTGAAGCGGGCTACGGCGTAGGACTTTTTGCCCGACCGCAGAACAAGCAGTGATCGCCCTCCCAGATCGGCCCCGGTGATGCGGTAGGCATGGTCGGTGATGCGGCCATTGTTGAGATAGGCCCCGCCTTGTTCGATCGTCCGGCGGGCCGCCGAGCGGGTCGCCGCCAGGCCGGCCGCGGTCAGCGCCTCAGTGAGGGGGAGTCCTTCGCCTTCGAGTTGGTGCCGGGAGAAGTCGTGGCTTGGGACGTCGGCGAAAATTTCAGCCAGCGTCGCGTCATCGAGGCTCTCGATGGCCGCACCGAAAAAGATGGCAGTCGCCTGCTGGGCAGACCGCAGACCATCTTCGCCGTGGACCAGCCGGGTCAACTCCTCGGCCAACCGACGCTGCGTGGCACGGCCGCTGGCATTCTCGGCCCGCTCGGCCGCCAGTTCCCGGCAGGCGGCCAGTGGCACCTCGGTGAGCCGCTCTAGGCAGCTGCCGGCATCATTGTCGTCGAGATTGATCCAGTACTGATAGAAGCGATACGGGCTCGTGCGGGCAGGATCGAGCCAGACGGCACCGCTGGCGGTTTTGCCCATCTTCGTCCCGTCGGCTTTGGTCAGCAGTGGGCAGGTGATGCCGTGCAGGTTGAGGGACCGCAGCCGGCGGCCGAGTTCGATGCCCGCCGTGATATTGCCCCATTGGTCACTGCCCCCGATCTGGACCAGGCAGTCGTGGCTGTCGGCCAACTGCACGAAGTCCCAGGCCTGCAAAAGCATGTAGCTGAACTCGGTGTAGGAGAGGCCGCCGTCACGGTCCAGCCGGCTCTTCACGGAGTCCTTGGCCAGCATCTGCGACAACGGTACATGCTTGCCGACATCCCGCAGAAATTCGAGGTAGCCAACGCCCCGCATCCAGTCGGCGTTGTTGACCACATGGACCGGCTGGCCAACCGATTCCAGCAGCTGGCGAATCTGTGACTCTACCGCCGCGATGTTTGTCCGCAGGGTGTCGGGAGCGAGCAGATTTCGTTCCTCGCTGCGGCCGCTGGGGTCACCGATCATGCCGGTCGCGCCACCGATCAGGGCGATCGGCTCATGGCCCGCCGCGGCAACCCGCCGCAGCAGCATGATCGCCACCAGGTGTCCCACATGGAGGCTGTCGGCGGTTGGATCGAAGCCGGCATAGACCCGGCGGCCCGGGGTCTTCAGCCAGTCCCTGAGGGCGGTTGCGTCGGTGCTCTGGTGGACGAGGCCGCGGTCGGTGAGGTCGCTGAGCAGGTCGGAGGGCATTTGGGCAATGTCGTGGTGAGCGAGAGGAACTACCGCCAGCGATCGCCGTCGGCGAACGGATGGGCAGGGCCGCCAAGGCCTGGCTTGGGCAGCACCTTGAGCACCTGTTCAGCCAGCCGGAGGTCGTCCCGGGTGGTGATTTTGAGATTCAGTGGTGACCCGGGCACGACGGTCACGGGGTGTCCGGCCGCCCGGATCAGTTGGGCCTCGTCGGTGGCGGTGTCGGCTGCGTCGGCCGCAAAGGCGTCGGTCAGCAGTTGCCGGGAAAAGACCTGCGGAGTCTGGGCTTCCCAGAGCCCGGACCGGTCGACGGTGTCGGTGACCTGCCGGCGATCATCAACCCGCTTGAGCGTGGCGGTGACCGGGGTGGCCAGAATGGCGGCACCGGACTGGTTGGCGGCGGCGAACACCTCGTCAATCCACCTTGTTGCCAGGCAGGGACGGGCGGCGTCGTGCACGGCCACCAGGTCGATTTCATCGGAGAGCTTCGCCAGCCCGTTTCGTACCGACGCGGCCCGTTGGTCGCCCCCCTCGGCTAGTTCAATGCCCATGAAGGCGAGATTGGCACCGAACGTGTCGAGAAAGCTCTCCCGGTCTTCCGGGGCGATGACCACGATCACCTGTTTCACGTCATCCCGGTCGAGAAATTTCTCGGCGGCGTGCAGCCAGACCGCCCGGCCAGCGAGCGGTGCGAATGGCTTTTTGTAATGGGCGTCGCCGAACCGACTACTTTGCCCGGCGGCAACGAGGATGACTCCGATGTTCGGCATCAATCAATCGCCCTGTCCATCAGCCAGCCGAGGCCGGCTTTGATCATCGGCTTGTCACGAACCCAGGCCGCGAAGTCCTCGCCGTAGTTGCCATAGAGAGCAACTAGCCATTCCGGGGCGTCCCGAAGAAGCCACCCCCGAAACAGTACCCATTTTGGGTTTTCGGGACCGTAGACCTCGCGAGCGACCCAGCAAAAACCACCCATGCCGCCCATTCCACCACCCATACCGCCCATGCCGCCACCCATGCCGCCCATTCCACCACCCATGCCGCCCATGCCGCCACCCATGCCGCCCATGCCGCCACCCATTCCACCACCCATTCCACCACCCATTCCACCACCCATTCCACCACCCATTCCACCACCCATGCCGCCACCGGCACCACCTGTCCCTTGGGCACCGCCGCTGGCAAAGTTGAAGGTGGTGACCTGGCCAACGCCCGAGAACAGCGGAGTGGAGGTGATGCGGACGTACCGGCGGTCGGCTGAAATAACGCCCATCGCCTGCAGGTTTGTTCCCTCAGGCAGTGTTGAGATAATCGGCTGGAAACCGGTGGCACTGGCCCCAGTGAAGGGCCTTCGCCCTGCAGGTCCGGGTGCCTGCGGCGGCCTCGTCAGTGACAGCGAATCGACCGCGTCCTGGTCCGACATGCTCGTGAGTTGCTGGGCCAGGATCGCCCGGCTGACCTCTTGCTGGAGGGCCACATCCTGAGCCACCTGGGCTTCGAACAGCGGCTGCCGACGACGGCCGGCGGGCACCTCGACGGTGAAGAACATTTCATCACCTTCGACCGGCAGCTGTTTTTTCATCGTCTCTTCGAAGGGAGTGCCCTTGTAAAGTGTCAGTTCTGCCGTGATCAGCCCGGCTGTCACCTCGCCGCTCGACCGCCGTACCAGCACCCGGTAGGTGCCGGGGAAAGCTGCGGTCGCGACGTACCGTTCCAACTTCACACCGGTCGGCGTCGTACCGGTCTCGGCGGTCCCATCAGCCAATAAGGTCCCGCCCGATGTCGATCGAGGGGTGGCGACTGAGCAGACGGTCCCTGGCGGCTCCTCGACGATCAGGTCGATGTCGGCATCGCCGTTCCAGCTCAGTTCCATGCTGATGTCACGAACGAGGGCGGCCTCAATTACCCGCGTGAAATAGGCTGCCTCTTCCTCGTGCCCGTCGGCTTTAAGGCCGGCAATTGTCGCCTTCGCCAGGCGGGCGGCCCGGGTGGAAACGTCTCGCTGGGAGGCGGGCCACTCATGGGCGAGGACGCCGGCGCAGGTCCAACGCAGAGCCGCTGGATCCTCAAGGTCAGCCGCCAATTTCAGACCGAGTGCATAGGCTTCGCGGCAGTCAGGTTCGAGAATGGCCACCTGCTGGCAGACGCGTACTGCCTGCCGCTCTGAGCCGAGACGGGCCAGGTAGCTAGCCAAGGCGAGCAGGTCGATCGGGTCAGTCGCCAGATCGGCCGCTGAGAGCAGGGCCCGCTCGACCTCGGCCCGTGGGCGTCCCGCCCCCTCAAGGGCAAGCGCCAGCGACTCGTACATCCAGGGCTCGACATGACCGGTGGCGATCGTGGCCGTCAGCAGATCGGCGGCCTCGGCAAACCGGTTTTCGCGTCCCAGCAGGGCCGCGGTCGCCCGGATGCGTGCCAGCCGGACAGCGAGCTGTCGGGCTGGCAGTTGTACGGCGTTTGATCTATCGGTGTCCGATTCATCTGGCAGCGGCCCAAGATAAGCCCGCAGTTCAGCCGTCAAGTCGTCAGCCTCGAGCAGCGAGTCCGCCAAGGCGAGGTCTTCAAGCGGCACGCCGTCGGAAGGTTCCGTCTCGGTACCCTCGGCCGAACTGCTGGCCGGCGCGGAGCGTCCCCTGTCGCGTGTTGCGGCAGCGGTCCGGAGTGCTCTGCGGCTGCCGGAAACTGCTGCATCGGCGTCAGCAATCTGGAACATGCCACCGCCCATCATGCCACCGCCGCCGGCCCCGCCCGCCTGAATGCCACCCCCTTGCCCGCTGTTGATACCGCCGGCACCGCCGAGGCCGCCCCCGGTCTGGAACGGATTCACACCGCCATTGGGATTCACCGGGATCACCAGGTCGGCGACCGGGTAAACCTTGATCGACATGTAGTTCTGCTCGGCGTAGGTCTTCTCGGTGATCAGCAGGACCTCATCGCGGATGACGTAAGTCAGTGGGACTTCGCCATAGGTCGCCAACGCCCGCCGCAGAACCGACCGCAGGGTAATGCCGCTGTAGTTGCCAATCAGGTTTGGTGGCTCATTCGGCTCAATGTTGAATTCGTTGACGAGGTAGGGGTCGATCTGAACCCGGATCCCGAACTTGTCCTCGATGATTGTCTTGAACTGGGCGAGCGTGACTCCCTGATCGGTCAGGTCGAAGCCCTCCGTTGCTTTCTCCAGGGCTTCATAAATCTTTGTTTCCGACTCCGAATCGCCGCCGAGGTCGACCGACTTGTATTTTTTGCGGAGGTCAGTGATCCGCCGCCAACGGGCCGGATCCGGATAGATAATCGGCGGCTCATCCGGAAATGGAATGGCCGCCACATCGACCAGTTGCAGGGTATCCATGAAGCCCCGCTGCATCTCGCGGCGGAAGCGGGTGTTCTTGGTGTGATAGTCGAGGATGCCGGCTACGAGCGGTGCCTGCCTGGCAACCGCGCGGGCGGTCATCGGCATTCCCTGATTGGCGTAAAGGTTGGGGGCCTCCAGCAGCATCTCCTTGCCGATGTCCCGCTCGGCCTCGGTGAACCTCCGGGTGGGCTGCTGGTAGCCGACCCGAATCCCCTCTTCGACGAGCGCGTGGTATCGCTTGGCGAGCTGGCTGAATTTCTCCTCCCGCCGACGCAGTTCCCCTGAGATGCGGGCCCGCTCCCGGGCAACGGCACGGGTCCGCTCGAGGGCGAGATCCCGCTCAAGCTTCTCCTGCGAGCGAACCAGCGATTCCCGCAGGCTGATTTCGATTTGCCGTTCAAGCCGGCCCCGGACAGCTTCATCGAGATCGGTCGAGGCCCGCACCTGCTGCTGCAGGTTTTTCAAATTGATGCGGGCCGCGTCGGGGTCTGTTGCCATTAAGTGGCGGGCGTCGCGGAGCCCGACCGCCGTCTCCCGCTCCAGCAGTTGGCTGCGGATGCGGCGCCGATTCTCGATTTCCCGGAGTTCTGACTGCGACTCATCGGCAGCCAGAGCAGAACGACCGCCGGGACCGGGGAGCCTCTCAGGAGGAGCGGACGCAGCCTCGGCCGGTTCCCGCTGGGCAACCGGTTGGGCTGGGGTGGGAAGTGAACCGGCTGCGGTCTTCTGGCTGGCCGTGCGGACCAGAGCTGCCTCAGGGTTGTCGGGGTCCCGCCGCAACGAGGCAGCAGCCAGCCGACTGGCTGCTGCATGGGCGCCCGATGCCTCGGCCTGTCGGGACAGCTTGGCCAGCGTCTCGGCTTCTTCGCGGATCACTCGTTTGGCGATTTCAAGGCCCTCGCGGCCCAGGAGCGGCAGGAAAATTCCTCCGGTGTCGAAGGCGTTGCGGGCGAGTTGTTCGAGGAAGGCATGGTCGCTCGATGGGTCCCGCTGAGGCAGGTCGAAAGCGAGCTGGACCTCGGGCCATGAATCGGAGCTGTCCCGGCCGGGAGTCGCCTCGGCGGTGGCGGTGATCGTGGCGGGAGCCAGCGGCCCGAGGAACAGAACGACCGATTCCCGATCGTGTCGCAGCGGTGGCAGCTGAAATGGCAGCATCGCGACGGGGGTGTCGGGCAGTTGGGAAGCAAGCTCGAGGGAACCGTCATCGGGCCAGAGGATCGGTGCCACCGCCTGTCCGGCCATCCGCTGCCCGGCTTCCCGCGGCGATAGGCTGTCGCCCGGCACGAGGACGTTGCCGCCGCTGCCCGCCGCGAGTGCTGCCAGACAGGGCCAGTTCAGCTGATTCCCGATCGCCACCGCCGAAAACGAGACTCGCTGCTCACGGAGAGCGGCAAGTGTCGCGGCGAAGTCTTCCGGAAGGATGCCAGTCAGCCCCGGACCGTCGCCGATATAGATGATCGCTCCCGGTGCCGTCCCGCCAGCCAGTTGTTCAAGAGCCGAACGCAGCCCGCCGAGGAGATCGGTGTTCCCCAGTGGTGTTCGCTGCCCGAGTTCCCTTTTGGCAGGTGCAACCAGCGGGTCGCTGGCGGGGGCGAACGACTCCATGAAAGGCGTACAGGTGACATCGATCGACCCCAGCATCACCGAGTCAGT
>CBFIHA010000001.1:24748-79748 GCA_965662195.1 uncultured Pirellulales bacterium | reverse complement strand
TCATAGCCCCAGATGCGGGTCTGCCAACCGGCCCGTCGGAGCCTGCCCGAAAGCCTGTTCAGCAGCAGACGGTGTGCCATGAAGCCGTGCGTCAGCACCACCAGATCGCGGCTGGACTGGCAGCCAAGGGCAATAGGAGCATCCACCAGCGACTCCGTTCGGCTCAACCCGGTCTTGCAGAAACCGCTGGCCGCTGCGGTGCCGGGCAGCAGTCGAGGGGGCAGACGTCGTGGCTTGCCGGCAGCTGGCCGAGGGCAGGCCTTTCAGCCAGCCCCCAAGCCCGTTCTGCAATCAAATCCCGGACCGCCCGGACGAATTCAGGCTCCGTGCCGACAGTCGCTGCCCGGACCATCCGCATACCGAGTTCCCGGCAGACGTCAGCCGCTTCGGTGTCGAGGTCGAACTTGACTTCCATGTGGTCCGAAATGAAGCCGATGGGAGCAATCACAACCTCTTGGGATCCTCTCGCGTGCAGGTCGCGGATGGCATCGCAGACATCTGGCTCGAGCCAGGGCTGCGATGGGGGGCCACTCCGGCTTTGGAAGACGAGTTTCCAATTCGGGGTGCCGGCCTGTTCGGCGACCAGCCGCGACGCCTCTTCAAGTTGGCTACAGTAGCGAGAAGACTCAGCCATCGACAGGGGGATGCTGTGGGCCGTGAACAGCACGGGAATCTGACTTCCCTGGCCGATCGACTCAATCGCGGTGGTCAGATTACGGGCCATGGGGCCGACGAATCCGGGATGATTGAAAAACACCCTGATTTTATCGACTTCCGGGGCAGCTGGACCGACTGCCTCGCGGGCGGCGGCAATGTTTTCGCGGTATTGCCGACAGCCCGAATAGCAACTGAACCCGCTCGTCACGAAGGCAATGGCTCGTTTGACTCCTGCCTCGGCCATTTCCCGGAGCGTATCGGTCAGCAGGGGATGCCAGTTGCGGTTTCCCCAGTAGACCGGCAGATCCGGGCCCGATTGCTTGAGTTCCGCCCGCAGGGCCTCGATCAATTCGCGGTTCTGATCGTTGATCGGACTCTTGCCACCGAAATGGTGATAATGCTCAGCAACTTCCAGCAACCGTTCTCGGGGAACATTCCGACCCCGCAGAACATTTTCGAGAAATGGCAGGACGTCATCGGGACCATCCGGTCCACCAAAACTGACAAAAAGGACGGCGTCGTAGCAACTTGACTGCATGAGTCCTGAGCACCTCACGGGCTGGTCTGCCCATCACTACAGAGTTGAAATGACCCCGCGGGGATTCGAACCCCGGTTACCGCCGTGAAAGGGCGATGTCCTAGGCCTCTAGACGACGGGGCCAACGCGTTCTTGCCGACAGCAGCAGTGCATGGCGGTTGAACGAAAAGGCCTACAGAGAATAGCCGGCAGATGGGTGCGAGTCGAGTACCTGTTCGGGAACCCGATCGCTATTCCCTAACGGCACCGGGTTCCGGCGGGTGGGAGGGATCGCCCGGCACGGCGTGAGTTCCGCCGGCGAGACCGACTCGGCCCCCATCGAGCCGCTCATCGGACTGCTTGAGTGGCAGAAATGAATCGGTGACCTCGACTTCACTGCCGCCGTTGTTGATCGCTTCGTAGACTTCGCTGCGATGCACCGGAACTTCTTTCGGGGCTTCGACCCCAAGGCGAACCTTATCTCCGCGAATTTCGACAACGACAATCCGAATGTCGTTGTTGATGACAACGCTTTCGTCTTTTTTGCGGGAGAGAACGAGCATGCAACCATCCCTGGAAGTCCCGGCTGAGCCCCCGGGAATCGCGAGCCTTCCGAAACCTGCTGATACCCTAAATGTAGGAAAACTGGGGGGCCGGTCAAGGAAATTCGGGTGACTGGGCGGGGATTTGCCCACCCTGCTCGCCGGTTCGGTTCGGCTCTGGCTGTTTTTTGGGCCGGCCCAGCCCGGGCCGACTGCAGGGTCGACTGCGAACGGGACTTCTGGCCTGAGGATTTCGGTAGACGGCAGAAAAATGGGACTGCATAGGGCTGCGGCAACCGGCAATCCCGAAACCCTCGGCGGTGCTCGAGTTTGTCGAGGGAAAAAAAGGCCGTGGCACGTTTCCCTCACGGACATTTAGGCTCTGTCTGAAAACTCAGTACCTGGCTTCGAGCGGCTCATTTGCCCTCTGGCTACGTCCGGCTCCATCGCCAGATCTGCGATCTAGCTGCTTCGCCCCCCTTGCCAGAGACCAAAGCAGCTCGCTCTCAGGCCAACGGTAGCCTTTTCAGACAGAACCTAGTTCCTCTCCGACCCGGACTCAACCGGAACGCATTCCTAGACGGAATGGCGCACCGTTTCCCGGGCCATCAATTTTTTGTCAGCGTTGGGGCGTCAGCGACGACCGTTTCGAGCCGCTTGTTGTCCCGCGGCAGTTCCCTATACTCGACAGGACGTTTCGAGAGTTGGGATGACTTCGGTGGGAAATCCGCTGAGGAAGTCGCTTTTCTTGATCCCGGCGGTTTCGATTCGCGGATGGACTGCCGTCTTTGCGTGTCTCTGAAGTGGCCTGGCGCTCCCCCTGCAGGTGGATCATGATTGGCTGGTTTAGAAATCTGTTCACAGCCATTCTGACGGTTTTACGAGGGATGGTCGTCACCCTCCGGGTTTTCAGTAGCACGTTCGATCCCGACCGGAAGACTTTCACCGAGCACTATGAGTACCCGGAACTTCCGGCTCCGGTAGCGGCTCGTTACCGCGGATTCCACCGCTATGACCTGACGACCTGCATTGCCTGCGACCAGTGTGCAAAGGCCTGCCCGGTCGACTGTATTTACATCGGCAAAGAGCGGGTGGAGAGCGGGAAGGGCTTCCAGGTTTCCGGTTTCACGATCGATTATTCGAAGTGCATGTTCTGCGCCCTCTGTGTCGAGCCTTGTCCCGTCGACTGTATTTTCATGGGCTCCACACTCGACCTGAGCTGCTACAGCCGTGATGGCACCCTTGTCGATTTTGCCCGGCTTCCGGTCGACGTTGCCTGGGGGCGTTCGACGCTCAATCCCACGGCTGTCGCGGCATCCAAAGAGATTGTGGCTCCGGTTCATGGCGGCCCAAATAACTGACCCAGTAGCCTTCCCCGCGATCTTCCCCACGACGAAGAGTGCATCCTGATGTTTGACCCGGTGCTGGTGGCGGGATTCCTCGCCCTGTTCGTCGCCGTTGGCGGCATCTTTCTGGCGGCCAACCTCATTCTCGGCTGGCTCGTTCGCCCGAGGATGCCCAACACTGAAAAACTAGAGGTCTACGAATGCGGGGAGCCGACGATTGGGTCGAGTTTTGTGCAGTTCGACCTGCGGTTCTACGTTGTGGCGCTGCTGTTCATCATTTTTGACGTTGAGGTGGCCCTGTTTTTTCCCTGGGCGACCGTCTTCGGCAAGGCGACACAGCTTGCCGACCCTGCCGTTGCCAGCGTTGAGGCTGACGGTGTCACCTTGACGCCGGCGGTTGCGGACCTCTACCGCGAACTCGGCCTGACGACACCGGCCGTCCCTCAACTTGATCCACCGAAACAGATCCGTGTCACGGCGGAAGCGGCCGGGGCAGCGGCATCGGTCAGGCAGGTTGAAGCTGAATGGTCGGTGGCGGAGAGTGGCAGGATGCTCGCGCGGACCGCCGTTATCGACATGGGTGTGTTCTATGCGATTTTGTTGGTCGGTTTCGCCTACGTCTGGTACCGCGGTGACCTCGACTGGGTGCGGGCCGTGGCGAATCAACGGGCGGCCGAACCGTCGGCGAGCGGAGGGAGATAACGAATGCGTGGTCCTGGGTTTATTGACGAACTCGAAGCAGCGGTACCGGGGGCGGTCGTCGGGCGAAACCTCGAAGCGATCGACCCCTGGCTTGAGATCGCTGCGGATCAATTGCTGCCTGCTTGCCGCTGGCTCAAGGAGTCATGCGAAATCCGGTTCGATGGCTTGCAGTGCATCACGGCGGTCGACTGGTTCGAACCTGACCCCAAGAAAGCCGCAAAGGTTTCCTGGGAGCCGCACACCGAACTGGTTTACCATCTCTGGAGTACGGTCTCCCGGGTCAGCCTGGTGCTGAAAACCAAGCTCCCCCGGTGGCAGGATGACACGCCGGGAAAGCCGCCCGAGATCGCGAGCGTAGTGGCCGTCTGGCGGGGTGCGGACTGGCATGAGCGGGAGGTCTACGATCTCTCCGGCGTGCTGTTCGTCGGACACCCTGATCTGCGGAGAATCCTCTGCCCGGAAGACTGGGAGGGGTTTCCGCTGCGGAAGGATTACGAGATGCCGCTGGAGTATCACGGCATGCGGGGCCGCTGAGCCCTGGCCGGTGAAGGGTGCCCCGGTTTCGGATTGAACCGTTGAACGAGAAGGCAGGAGATCATGTCGCAGGTGCTCGAAGACGACCAGCGGATTGTCGAGTTTGACGTTCGCACCGATGAGATGCTTGTCAACATGGGACCGCAGCACCCCAGTACCCACGGCGTGCTGCGACTGGTGCTGCGGACCGACGGCGAGATCGTCTCCGAACTCGAGCCTCACATCGGGTATCTCCATCGCTGTGCCGAGAAAATTGGTGAAAACCTCACCGCCCGGCAGTGGATTCCGTACACCGACCGGATGGATTATCTGGCGGCCATGAACATGAACCTCGGCTGGTCGCTGGCGGTGGAGAAGCTGCTGCGGTACGAGGTGAGTGAAAAGGCCCGCCATCTCCGCGTCTTGATTGCGGAACTGTGCCGGATTGCCAGCCACCTGGTGGGGATGGGGGCCTACGGACTCGATCTCGGAACATTCAGCCCATTCCTCTACGCGTTCCGCGAGCGGGAAAAGATTCTCGACCTGTTCGAGGAGGCCTGCGGGGCCAGGCTGACCTACAGCTACATCACCGTCGGCGGGCTGACGGCCGACCTGCCGCCGGGCTGGCTGCAGCGGTGCGAGGCATTTCTCGACCAGTTCGAGCCGGTCATCCGCGAATATCACACGCTGCTGACGACAAACGCCATTTTCGTCAAGCGGACCGCTGGCATCGGCGTACTCAGCCCCGAAATGGCGATCGACTATGGCTGCTCTGGGCCCGTCCTCCGGGGCAGTGGCGTCGACATCGACCTCCGACGAGACGGTGAAAGCATCTACACGGCGATGTACGACGGCTACGCCTTCGAAGTTGCCGTCATGAAAAACGGTCACTATCCGCGGGACCACGAGTACCCGGCGGTGCCGGGCGATGCGGTGCTGGGAGACTGCTGGCATCGGTTTTTCGTGCGGATGCTAGAGGTTGTCCAGTCGATGGATCTGGTCCGCCAGTCGATTGATCGGTATTCCCGCTGCAAGGGATCGCTGGGCGAACCGCTCAAGCTGGCCGAGAAACTGCCGCCGGGTGATGCCTATCTCGAAACGGAATGCCCGAAGGGGCAGATGGGCTTCTATCTCATCAGTGACGGTTCGGCCATTCCCTGGCGGGTGCGGGCACGGTCAAGTTCGTTCTCCAATCTGGCTGTTTCCCCAGAACTCTGCCGGGGCTGTCTGATCGCCGATGTGCCGGCGGTTGTCGGCAGCCTCGACATCGTCATGGGCGAGATTGACCGCTGACTCCTCCGGCGCGGCTGGTGGCGGAAAACACCGCCGGCCCTTGTGTGATGGCCCTTGTTGTTGCAGACTTCGTGCAAAATTTCACAATGTCGGCTGGAAGCGGAAATTTCGGGAAAAATCCCGACGTACTGACTTGCAAACCCTTGCGGTGATTTGCCCCCCATGGCTGATTTTCTGATCAACACCGTCGGCCTTCCTGCCTGGTTGGCATGGTCTGCCGCGGCAGGCGTTGCCGCGTTTCTGATTCTCAACGTGATTGCCGGCGGCGCCTTGGTGTTCATCTGGGCCGAGCGGAAGATAGCCGCCCGCATTCAAGATCGCCTGGGGCCGACGCGAACCGGTGGTCGATTCGGCTGGCTTCAGTCTCTGGCAGACGGCATCAAATTACTCGCCAAAGAGGATCTGATGCCCGAAGGGGCCGACACGCTGCTGTTCCGCCTAGCGCCCTACGTGAGTTTCTGCGCTTCGTTTGCCGCCTTCATTGCCATGCCATTTGCCTTTGATGTTGTCGGGCAACGGCTCAACGTCGGGGTGTTTTTTGTCATCGCCGTGCTCGGCCTCGAGGTTTTCGGAGTGATTCTGGCCGGCTACGCCTCGGCCTCGAAATGGTCACTCTTCGGCGCGATGCGGGAGGCGGCTCAGGTGGTCAGCTACGAGGTGCCGCTGGGGATGTGCGTGGTGGTGCCGGTCATGCTGGCCGGAAGCATGGACCTCGTCACGATTGGCGAGAAGCAGGCAGGCTGGATCAGTAACTGGTATCTATTCCATGACCCGTTCACGTTTGTGATCTTCTGGGTCTACTTCACCTGTGCCGTCGCCAGTGTGAACCGCGCGCCTTTTGACCTCGCCGAGGCTGAAAGTGAACTGGTGGCGGGCTTCCACACCGAGTACTCGGGGCTGCGGTGGAGTTTCTTCTTCATGGCCGAATATGGCTCGATGTTTCTGGTCAGTGGCCTCGCGGCGGTGCTGTTCCTCGGTGGATGGAACGGGCCGATCCCGATCGCCGAACTGGCTGGCTGGAGTGATGGGTCCGCAGCCACGGCCCCCTACGCGGTCCGGTTGCTGGGCTGTGCCAACCTGTTGCTCAAGGCGACTGCTGGTGTGCTTTTGATGATGTGGATTCGCTGGACGCTTCCCAGGCTGCGAATCGATCAGGTGATGACCACCTGCCTGAAATACTGCACTCCGATCGCTGCCGTCATGTTTGCGGGCGTCATGCTGTGGCAGTTATTCCTCCCGGGGGGGCTGGTGCCGGGTGCCCGCCGTGGTGCGATTTCAGTGCGGGAAGGATGGCTTGAGAATCCCGCCGCCAGGCCTTTGGCGCCGCCGGCTGAGGAGGTCAGTGCCAGTGATTTCTCCGGGCGGCACCTCGCGGGAGTGGCAGACTGATGAATCTTTTGACCGACTGCCTGCCGCCGCCACCGTGCTGGGCCCTGCCGCTGGCGCTGATCGATTGGCACGCCGCCTTGTTTCTGTTGTTCGCACTGGTTGCCTGTGGTGCCGCCGTCATGGTGGTGTTGACCGACAACGTGGTGCGGATGGCGCTCCATCTGGTGCTTTCGCTTGGGGCTACCGCCGGCCTGTTCTTCCTTGCCGGAGCGGAATTCGTTGGCTCGATGCAATTGATGATCTATGTCGGTGGCACCCTGGTGCTGCTGGTGTTCGGCGTCATGCTCACGGCGCAGACAAAGCTTGTTGCCTTGCGGACACCCCCCGGTGACCGGGTCATCGCCGGCATCCTTGCCGCGGCATTGCTGGCGGTCCTGGTGCAGTCGGCAGTCTCCATCGAGCCCTGGCGGCGTCCTGGTCGGGCTGAGGTTCAGCCTCCGTCGGCCACGCCCCTGGGAATGGCATTGGTGGGGGTTCGCGTCGACAGTCCGGCAGCCGAGGCTGAAAGCCGCCGGCGGAGCGGCTATCTGCTGCCCTTTGAGATTGTGTCGGTGCATCTTTTGGTCGTCCTGGTCGGCGCGGCCTATTTGGCGCGGGCGAAGCGGCGCCGGACACCACGGCCGATCGATGCTGTGGCTTCGGCCGATCCGCCCCCGCCACCGCGGCCGGGCCGGCTGGAAAAGCGTGAAGCAACCTCCGTTCTGGTGGGGAGTGGCAGATGATCTTGGCAGCTACGGGCACCATCGGCGTGACCCACTATCTGGTGGTCGGCGCCATCATGTTCACCGCCGGGGTGGTCTGTATGGCGGTCAAGCGGAATGCCCTTGGCGTTTTGATGGGGATCGAACTGGTGCTCAACGGGGCAAACATCAACTTTGTGGCCTTCGGGTCGTCCTATCTTGCTGGTGAGGGTCGTTCACCGCTGGGACTGGATGGCGAAGTGATGGCCTTGTTCGTCATCTTGCTGGCGGCCGCCGAGGCAGCGGTGGCGTTGGCGATCACCCTCAACTTTTACAACAACCACGGCACGGTCGACGTTGACCGGGCAGACGACCTGCGGGGCTAGGGTGCCGCCCGACCGAGAGCCCCGCGGTCGGGACCGCCTCGCCGCCCGGAGCACGAAACACAATCATGGAAATTGCCACCCTGCTGCCGCTCTTGCTGGGAATCGCCTGGCTGATCCCCCTTCTCTCATTCGTGGCAATTTTGTTTTTTGGTGCCAGGATGGGGCCGCACGGCAGGCTCGCCGCCAATGTGGCAACGGCGGCGATCGCTGCATCGCTGGCCCTTTCTGTGGTGGCTCTTGGTGTCTGGCTGGGGCACCATCCCCCGTCGGCGTCCGCCCATGGTGACGGCCATGCAGCCCGCGGTGTTGCGCCCATCCTGTTGGCTGTCCAGCGGGCTGACTCGGTTGCGGCGAGGCCGCCGGCGATTGCGGTCGCTGCTGAGGGGCATCGAGACGGGGAGCACGATCATGCGGGGGACAAGGCCGACGCTCATGGTCACGGTGACGGGCATGCTGCAGCGGCTCCGGTGGCCTACTCGGGAGACTGGTACACGCTTTATTCGGGCGGTTCCCTCCGGCTCTCAATCGGCTGGTACATCGACTCGATCACCATCCTGATGTTCGTCGTGGTGACGCTGATTGCCACCTGCATTCACGTTTACGCTGCCGGCTACATGCACGACGAACTTCACCCCGTCACTGATGGCGAGGTGCGGCTGACCGGCGGTGCAGCCTTCACACGCGACGGGCGATTCCACCGATTTTTTCAGGCACTCTCGCTTTTCTGCTTCTCGATGCTGGGGATTGTCATTGCCGGCAACCTGGCAATGGTGTTTGTCTTCTGGGAACTCGTAGGAATCTGCTCCTGGTTCCTGATTGGCTTCTACTACGAGCGGCAGTCGGCATCGACCGCCGCCAACAAGGCATTCATCGTCAACCGGGTCGGTGACTTCGGCATGCTGATCGGCCTGATGGCCCTCTGGGGTGGCCTGGGCACGCTCCACTTCGCTTCCAGCATCGACCCGGCCACTGGCGGGGACCGGCCCGGCCTGTTTGAACTGGTTCGTCCGGCGACGCACGATTATGAGCAGGAAGTTCCCGCCGGTCTGGTGGCGTTCGCCGCCGCTGATCAGGTGGCGGGACTAGCCGCGGGTCAGGCCGATCAGGCTGCCGTGCACGAGGAGGTGTCCGCAGCGGTACCGGGCTGGCGGAAGGCGGGGTACGGTCGCTGGCTGTTGTTCATTGCCGGGCTTGGTATTTTCTGCGGCTGTGTTGGCAAGAGTGCACAGGTGCCGCTGTTCGTCTGGTTGCCCGATGCCATGGAGGGGCCGACGCCGGTTTCGGCACTGGTTCACTCGGCCACGATGGTGGCGGCGGGTGTCTATCTGGTCGGACGGTTCTACCCGGTGCTCACTCCCGATGTCCTGCTGGTGATCGCCTACGTCGGTGGGATCACGCTGTTCATCGCGGCGACCATCGCCGTGACCGCCAACGACATCAAGCGGGTGCTTGCCTACTCTACTGTCAGCCAACTGGGCTATATGATGCTCGCCCTCGGGGTTGGTGGCTGGGTGGCCGGACTCTTTCATCTGGTCACGCATGCTTTTTTTAAGAGCCTGCTTTTCCTCTGTTCCGGGTCGGTGATCCATGCCTGTCACACCAATGACATGCGAAAAATGGGTGGGCTGCTGAAGGTGATGCCGTATACGGCCTGGACAATGCTGATTGGCTGCCTGGCGATCATCGGGGCCGGCGTTCCATTTGTCATCGGGCTCAGTGGCTACTACTCGAAGGATGCCATCCTGGCTCAGGCGTTGCTGTTTGCCCGGCTCAATCCAGCCCATGGCATCCTGTACCTCGCCGTGGCCGGGGGGGCGTTCATCACCGCGTTCTACATGTTCCGACTCTGGTTCATGACATTTGCCGGCAGCCCCCGGGATCACCATGTTGCCGAGCATGCCCATGAGTCACCGCGGGTGATGACGATGCCGCTGGTAGTGCTGGCCGTTTTCGCGGTGATCGCCGGTTGGGGGTTCCCGAGCGGCTTCGGGGTGGCTGGTCTGCTCGAGCAGTCGCGGCCCGCCGGGACGGCGATGGCTGTTTCAACCGATGCGATTCTCGGCGCGATCAGCCTGCCGGCAGAACACGACAGCCACGCCGGGGACATCCACGTGACCGCGACGCTGACGGCCTTTGGGACGGCGGCCGCGGGAGTCCTGCTGGCAGCGCTGATGTACCTCAAGCCGTTGGTCAGCCCGGCGGTCGTCGCCAGACTTGCCGGCCCCGCGTACACCTTCCTCGTGAATCGCTGGTATGTCGACGAACTCTATCATGCCATTTTCGTGATGCCGACGCTGCGGCTTGCCCGCTTGGTCAGCGGGGTCGATCGAGGCCTCATCGATGGACTCATCAATGGCATCGCCTGGGCCGCCCGGCAAGTTGCCGGAATCGATGCCTGGTTTGACCGGACCGTGGTCGATGGCCTGGTCAATGCCGCCGGGCGGATCACCTGGAATACGGGGATCGAAATGCGACGGCTGCAGACTGGCAAACTGCGGCAGTACGTGATGTTCATCGTCGTCGGGACGGTGGCGATCTTCGTGCTGGCGACGCTGCTGTTTCGTACCTCGCTGGCCGGCTGAATCCGGCTTCCTCGTTCACTCTTCTCCGCTCCCCACCTGCTCTGGATCATCTCATGAACGCCGCCGTCGCTGAGAACGCCGCCTTCTGGCCCCTGACGCTCATCGTGTTCCTGCCCGCCTTTGTCGCGGCCTTCCTCTCGCTGCCCATCGTGCCCAAGGCCCGGGAGGAAGCGATTCGGTGGATTACGCTCGGCACGACCGCCGTGGTTTTCCTGCTGTCACTCTGGCTGGCGATGCCACAGCTGTTCGGGCCGACCGGCCCCGGTCAGTTTGTGCTTGGCAATCCCGACATGCAGGCTGTCGTCAAGCTGCCCTGGATCGATGCATTTGGAATCGAATACCTGCTCGGTGTCGATGGGATCAGCCTGCCGCTGGTCGTGCTCACCACCTTTCTGTCGATGCTGGCAGCCGCAGCCAGTTGGCCGATCAGCAAGCATGTGAAGGCCTACCACGTGCTCTTTTTGTTGCTTGAGACCGGCATGCTGGGTGTCTTCGTCTCGCTCGACTTCTTTTTGTTCTATGTCTTCTGGGAAGTGATGCTGTTACCGATGTACTTCCTTATCGGCATCTGGGGTGGGCCCCGCCGGGAGTACGCGGCGATCAAGTTCTTCCTCTATACGCTGCTCGGCAGCGTGCTGATGCTGATCGCGATCCTCATGCTCTATTTCACGAGTGATCTAAATCTGCTTTCCGACGAACAGCTGATTGCCACCCACGTCGTCAGTCCGGCGGCAGCCGTCGATGAGATTGCCACCATCCGGGCGACCGAAGGGGCTATGCACACGTTCAATCTGATGGCCCTGGCTGCCATCGGGCAGCTTCCCAATTCGCCGTTTGCCGCCACTACTGTCTGGTTTGGCATGAGCCTGGAAATCTGGGCATTTCTGCTGCTGCTCATCGGCTTCGTGATCAAGGTCCCTGTGGTGCCGGTCCACACCTGGCTGCCCGACGCGCACGTTGAGGCACCGACGCCGATTTCGATGATCCTCGCCGGCGTGCTGCTGAAGCTCGGCGGTTATGGCATTCTGCGGATCTGCTACCCGATCTGCCCGGGGGCGGGGCTGTCGCTGGCCTGGCTCGTCTGTGGTCTTGGTGTGGTATCGATGGTCTACGGTGCCTTCGCGGCCCTGGCCCAGACCGACTTCAAGCGGATGGTGGCCTACAGTTCGGTCAGCCACATGGGCTATGTGATGCTCGGTCTGGGTGTTTGGAGTGCGGTTTCCGGCCAGGAGTACCGCTGGGACTTCTGGGCCCAGGGGGTCAATGGGGCAATGTTCCAGATGTTGGCCCACGGCATTAGCTCAGCCGGGATGTTCTTCATGGTGGGGGTGCTTTACGACCGTGTGCATCACCGGAACCTGCAGGAATTCGGCGGCATCTTCGGAAAAATGCCGGTCTACAGCGGCCTGGCCATCGCGGTGTTCTTCGCCGGCCTCGGGCTGCCCGGTCTCTGCGGGTTCATTGGCGAGGTGCTGGTCACCCTGTCAAGCTGGAACTACAGCCGTATTCTCGCTGTCATCTCGGCCTTCACCGTGATCCTGACAGCGGCCTACATCCTCTGGGCGATTCAGCGGGTCTACCTTGGGGCGGAATACCATGGACCCCATGAAGAGGCCCTCACGCCAATCACGGCCCGGGAATTGTCGATTGCGACGCCCTTGGTGTTTCTGGCGATTGTCTTCGGTGTCGCGCCGCAGACGTTGTTCCAGTACGTGACGCCGACGGTCAATCAGCAGGTTGAGTCACTTGCCGACTGGACCCGCGACGTGCATGACGGAGCCCGTAAACTCACGGTCGCTACTGCATCGGATCGGCCAGGTTCGCTGCGACCGGCTGCCCGCCTGCGCGACCTTGCCGAGACTGAGCCGGCCCGCTGAGCCGGGCGTGGTGGGGCTGCAACGGCTGCCATCGGAAACAGACTGTTGTTGGAGCGAATGAGATGAATATCGGCACCCTGCTGAGCGACCTGTTCAAGGACACCGTTGGTGTTTCGTTGCCACTGTTCCGGCCGGAACTCACGCTGGTTGTCACCATCGTGCTGCTCCTGTTGTGCCGGATGCTGCCGCTGTTGCGTCGGGTCGATTCGGGACTGCTGGCACTAGGTGGTGTCTGCTTCGCCACGTGGTATGCCTACACCGATTTTCTGCGGCTGGGTGGACTTCCCGGCGATGCGATTCTGGCATCGGCTGGCGGGCGGCAGGAAATTTTTAGTGGACTGTTGGTGTTCGACTCGCTGACTGCCTTTTTGCGTCTGCTTTTGAGTGGCTTTCTGGTGCTCTACATCCTGTTGACGAAGCTTTCCGGCATTCCAGATCGTGAAGACGGCGCAGATTTCTATGCCCTGGTGCTGGGCAGCAGCCTGGGGATGTGCCTGATGGCGTCAGCCAACCATCTGCTGATGGTCTTTATGGCCGTCGAGATGGCGAGCGTGCCATCGTACGTGTTGGCCGGCATGCTCAAGGGACGTCGGGCGAGTTCGGAGGCTGCCCTCAAATATGCCGTCTACGGTGCCGGTGCTGCCGGAGTCATGCTTTACGGTATCAGCCTGATTGCCGGTGTGCTTGGAACGCTCCAGTTGCCAGCCTTGCCGGGGGAGTTGGCCCGGGTGCTCTCGGCGGGGGGTACCAGCGGCAGCGCGATGGTGCTCTGCCTTGGTGGTCTGATGCTTACTGTCGGGCTCGCGTTCAAGCTTTCGGCGGTCCCCTTTCACTTCTGGTGCCCCGACGTTTTTGAGGGGGCTGCAGCCGAGGTCGGGGCCTTCCTTTCGGTCGCCAGCAAGGCAGCGGCGGTTGCGTTGTTGATACGGGTCGCTTTCGGGTTCGGCATGCCGGTGGGTGCCGCCGATTCAGCGGTCGCCGCCACCGTGACGGCACTGGTCGATGCCCGGCATTTCATTGTCTACGTCATCGGCCTGCTGGCGGCGATCACCTGCACCTTCGGCAACCTGGCCGCCTACGGGCAGTCGAATATGAAGCGTCTGCTCGCCTACTCGACCATCGCTCATGCCGGCTACCTGATGATGGCGGTGGCCGCGGCCGTGGCCATGGCCGCCACCACGCCGGCCGGAGCCCGTGATGCGGTGACGGCGGTGGCCTTTTATTTGGCGACCTACCTGTTCATGAATCTTGGTGCCTTCGGAATTGTCGCCCTGCTGCGGAACCAGCTCCGGAGTGAGGAGATCGCAGCCTACGGGGGGCTGGTCCGAACCAGCCCGGGAATTGTCGTGGCCATGGCGGTGGTGCTGGTGAGCCTGATCGGGCTTCCTCCGCTGTCTGGTTTTGTGGCGAAGTTCCTTGTCTTTTCCTCACTGGTTGATGCCATCACGTCCGGCAGCGAGCGGCCGCTGATGCTCCTGTTGTTGGTCGTTGGTGGATTGAACACGGTGATTGGCCTCTTCTATTACCTGCGGGTGCTGAAGGTAATGACCTTTGATCCGCTGCCTGAAGATCGCGTCTCGGAACCGTTTCCGCTGGTCTCGATTTCCGGCGCTATGGTGACTGGACTCGTTGTGCCGGTCGTTGTGTTCGGAATTTTTTGGTCAGGTCTCTATGCAGCGGCCCGGTTGGCCGGAGCGATCGCCTCGTGATCGATGGTGGTGGGCCCGGCTGGGTCGGTTCTGGGAGTGTGCGCGATGACAACCTATGATGCTCGCCGGGCGTGTGGCGGCGTGCTGACCCGGCTGATTCGGTTGCTGCGGCGTTCTCCATTGATGTATCTGGCCGAATCAGGCATCTGGACGTACCGGGGCGACGAGAATTTGAAACTGGCGTTAGCCGATCTGGCTGCCGACCATCAAAACTTCATCAACCGGGCGGAAACGATACTCATTGATGAGGAACTCGAGTCGCCGCATTCGGCCTTTCCGCTTTCGTTCACCGGCTGGCACGATGCCGATCTTGGATTTCTGGTCGGCCGGGTTGTCGCCGATCTGACCCAGCGGCAACGGGAGATCGTTGCCCTTGTGGACGAAGCCGATGTGGTTGCCGGTCACGGGGGTTTCACCGCTGGGCGGACAGCCGAACTCGTGCGGGAGGTGCGGGCGGCGATCGACGGGCATCTTGATCTGCTCGCCCAACAGCAGGCCCGGCTTGCCGGGCGAGCAGCGGCCGCCGGTCCGGTGTCGACAGGCTGACGCATCCCGACGGTGGCCCCATGGAATTTTACGACAGCCACTGCCACCTCGATCCGCTTCGCTACGGCGGGGAACTTGCGGACGTGCTCGCCCGGAGTCGGGCGGCGGGCGTCTCCCGGCTGACGGTGATCGGTACCCGGGCGGCCGATAGTGAAGCTGCGGCAACCCTCTGTGCGATGGAGCCCGGATTGGTCTGCGCCGCTGGCATCCATCCCAACGACACGACTGAAATCGAGCCCGATGAGTGGGACCGGGTTACCCGGCTAATAGTCTCGGGGCGAGTGGCGGCTGTTGGCGAAACCGGCCTCGACTGGTACCGCGACACCGCTTCCCGCGAGGTGCAGCGGGACTATTTCGACCGACACATCCGGCTGGCCCAGAAACTTGGCCTACCTCTTGTTATCCATTGCCGGGAGAGCATCCGTGACATCCTCGACACACTCGTGGCCGCCCGTCACCACGGGCCACTGACGGGCGTGCTCCACAGCTTTACCGGGACCGCTGAAGAGGCTGCCGAGGCGGTCGACTTGGGCTTCTTCCTCGGTTTTGCCGGCATGGTGACCTTCCGGTCAGCTGAGTCCATCCGGCAGGTTGCCACAACCGTGCCGGCCGACCGGCTGCTGATTGAGACCGACAGTCCGTTTCTTTCGCCCGAGCCACTGCGGGGACGACGGAACGAACCGGCCCACGTGATTCACACCGCCCGCTGCCTGGCGATCGCCCGGGGCGAATCGCTGGAAAGCCTTGCCGCGACCACAACCGCCAATGCCTGCCGGCTGTTTCGCCAGCAGGAGTCCTGAACGCCAATCGATCGAATCCTTCCATCCCCGCCCACTTTTTGGAGGTTCTCCTGATGGTTCGCACCCCCAGCACCATGCTGCCCCTCGGCACGTCCGCCCCAGACTTTTCATTGGTCAATGTCGATGGCCAAACGCTCACCCTGGCCGATGTCGCCGGCCCCCGGGGCACGGTTGTCATGTTCATCTGCAACCACTGCCCGTTCGTCAAACATGTGGCTGACCAGTTGGCTGCGATCGGCCACGATTATCTGCCCCAGGGAATCGGTGTTGTCGCGATCAGTTCAAACGATGTGGCGACGCACCCAGCCGACTCCCCCGAGCAGATGGTGCGGGAGAGTGAGGAGCGAGGCTACTGCTTTCCCTATCTCTACGACGAAACGCAGGAAGTCGCCAAGGCCTACCACGCCGCCTGCACCCCCGACTTTTTTCTCTTTGACGCCGACCGCAGGCTGGTCTACCGCGGGCAGCTCGATGACAGCCGTCCCGACAGCGGAATTCCGGTCACCGGGGCCGATCTCCGCCAGGCCATCGATGCGGTGCTCTCCGGACAGCCCCTCCCTGAGCCACAAAAGCCGAGCATCGGCTGCAACATCAAGTGGAAAGTGGGCAACGAGCCGGACTATTTCCCGCAAGGCTGACGGGAGATTGCCGTCCAGTAAGCCAGCTATCGGACGTCCACGGAACACACCATTTGTAATTTCCGCCCAGCCGGAATCGGGCTGGGCGACACCCCGATCGGCCCGCAGGCTGGGGACACCAAACCGCGGATAGGCCAGCCGCCGAGCGCTTCGTCGGCCTGCTACCGGGGGCGGCCCTTTGATGGCGCCTGGTCGGGGCTGCCACGGCGGGTGGTCATCCCGCGAAGGCCCTCGGTTTCTTCCGGGTCGAGACTGGCCGCCCGCAGGTTCTCCCGCTGGATCGCCTCGTAGACCTCTTGGCGGTGTACGGGGATCTCCGCCGGCGCATTGATGCCCAGCCGCACTTTGTCTCCTCGAATATCGACGATCGTCACGACGATGGTGTCGCCGATCATGATGCTTTCATCACGTTGTCTGGAGAGTACGAGCATCGCTGGGTCCTTCCTGATGTCTTTGCAGCGCCGACGATCCACCGTGTCGGCTGTCGTCGAATTATGCGCTCTTTTTCAGCGCGGTCAGATTTGGATCGAGTTGATGTGCCATTGGCAGGTCGCCGCTGGCGACAACCTGCCTGCCTGTGCGTTCTTCAAGGTTGATAACGATTGGCGCTTTCAGATTAAGGGTGAGGCCTGTCGCATTCTTGCCGACAATGACGACCAGTTGAGCCTGCCGAATGTCATGGAGCCGCAGCGGGGTCAGTTCACTCCGCGGGATGCGAACCTGATACTGCGGGACGAACCGCCGCGGGCTGACTACCGCAATCGCCACATCCCCGCGGGCAGTGCTCTGCAACCAGCCGAGTGCATCGTTGTCGGCGTCAGCGAGCAGGGCCCACTCGCGACAATGCTCAAGGCCGGGCAGGCCACTGGGAAAGGTCAGCAGGTCGGCCGCATCGACATCGATCCGTCCGAATCGGGTGGTGTTGATCCGCATTGGTCTGGCACTCCTTCGCCGGGCATCATCCCGGCGTCGACCATTCTGCGTCGCCGGGGGAGCAGGCTCCCACCTCCTCCCTACCTCGTTACCATCGGCAGCAAGGGCGGTTCGGGTCGAGAAAAAAGGCCTGGCGAAAACGGCGGGGTCGGGAAAACTCTGCCGGCCGGATGGTTGGCGGGGTTGACACGGTTTTTCCGGCCGCCAATGGTTCCGATTCACTCCCACATCGGCTGTGCCCGCCAGGCAGCGAGCGGGGCCAACAGCAACAGCGGAGCCCAGGCAGCCAGCGAGGGGCTGAGGAGGTAGCTGGTCGCCAGAGCGTGGAAGCCGAGCGTCGTCAGGAAAAAGACTACTGTCATCAGCACGCAGAGACCGACCGCGACAAACACGCCCCGCCGGCTCGGCCCGACCACCAACGGAATGCCGAGCAACGCCAGCGCCATGTCGAGAAAGGGCGCTACGAATCGGGAATGCACCCGCAGCGGTACCTCGGCGCCAACGCCGAGGCTGGGGTTGGCAATCGCCTGGATCAGTTCCGGTGTGGACGAATACTGGCTCCAGTTGGCCGACCCGATCATCTGTTCGAAGGTGACATTACTGCTGACGAAACACTGCCCGGGCTTGAGCCAACTGGCCGAGGCGGCTGTCTGGGCCACCGTCATCCCATCAAGTGAGAGCGTGGGCAGGCTGTCAATGTCCGATGGTGCCTGGACGCCACGAAGCAGGTAGCCGGCGGGATGATCGGCGGTGCCGGGACGCCAGAGCGCTTCGACGGCGTCAATCTGCGGCCCGTAATCAGCCAGTAGCGGGGGCATCAGCAGGCTCGGAGACTCGATCCGGCGGGTGGCCTCTTGGAAGGTCCGGCCCCGGAAGAGGATTTCGGTCTCGTGGTCGTAGCGGGCCTCAAACGGCTTGTTGGTCTCGCCGCTGAGGTCCTGAGCATTTCGGGAGATCACCGTCCGGATCGCCGGCAGGAGGAATTCCCGGTTGGTGACGGCAATCAGGCTCACGACTGCCGTAAACAGGATCGCCGGCCGGGCGATCCGCCAGCGGGTGATACCGGCTGCGAGCAGGGCAGTCAATTCATTGTGCCGCTCCAACCAGGAGAGGGCGAACATGCCGCTGGCAAGCGAGATGATCGGGCTGGTGGCATCAAAAAACGAGATTAGCCGGTAGCCGTAATACCGGCCCAACACCTGTGCCAGCCCTCCGGTCTTTTCTGCGTGGGTCGCAAATTCCTCCAGGTTCGTGAACGCATCGATCACGAACGTCAGGCCAGCAAGGCTCAGAAAGACAATGCAGAAGGCTTGCAGTTGGCCACGGAGCAGGTAACGGTCGATCAGCATGGAGACACGCTGGCCAGTGAGGGGTGCGGTGGGGGGCGGAAGATAGGTAGGCTGATTGCCGGCGTCAATTCCGTTCCGTTCACTCAAACCACCAGCAGACCGACCGACAGGCCATGCCGTCGTCCCCATCCACCACCGCGGCAGTCTGGCTGGCCTGCAAGGGCTGGGCGACCACCCTCGTGAAGGGGGCGGGGCAACTGGTCCTGCCAGCGACGTGTCGCATCTGCAGCAGGCCGGTGCCTGAATCGTCCGGCAGCGATACCACCGGTCCGCCGCCAAGCCTGCTCTGCGCCGGCTGCCGCCTCGATCTCGTTGATCACAGCCGGCGATGCCGCCGCTGTGGGCTACCGGGGGCGGGCGGAGCTGGCTGCGGTGGCTGTCGCCAGCTTGCGACCAGGCTCGGCGATGGGCAGCCGCGGTGGCAGGAGATCTCGGTGCTGGGCCGCTACGACGGGTTGCTCCGGGAGGCGGTGCTGCGGGCCAAGCATCCGGCTGGTGAAGATCTGGCTGAACTTCTTGCCCAACTGCTCTACGCACAGCGGCCGGAGATCGGCTCCTGGGGGATTGCCGCTGTTGTGCCAATTCCGATGCACTGGCGGCGGCGGTGGCTGCGGGGGACCAATGCTGCTGCCGGCATGGCCGGCCAGCTGGCCCACCACTTGGGTGTGCCGCTACGGCATGCGCTGATCCGATCTTCACTCATGCCGTTGCAGCGGAGCCTGCCGGCCGCCTCCCGACCGGCCAATGCTGCGGCCAGCTTCCAGATTCGTGACCGGCGGGTGAGGGGAAGGCCAGTGCTGCTGGTCGATGACGTTGCCACCACCGGGGCGACTCTGGCTGCGGCCACAGGGCTGCTGCTGGAGGCCGGCGTGCCGCTGGTCTACGCTGCCGTCGGAGCGCGGGCTGAGGGGTCCGCCGATTCGTCGTGATCCCGACCAGCCGCCGCATGGCGCGGTCCCACCGGACAGGCATGTGATGGAGCCAGCCGAACAATCGTCCGACCAATCGTCACAAGGCTCGGCCCCGATCCGGGTCGGGACCCGGGGGAGTCAGCTGGCCCGGACACAGACCGGCCAGCTGATCGAGCGGCTGCGGGGGCTTGGCCATGCCGTCGAAGAGGTCATCATCTCCACCAAGGGGGACAACCGGCAGGATCTGCCGATTGCCCGCATCGGGGACGACGGCGTCTTTGTCCGGGAACTCGAGCGGAGCCTGCTCGAGGGCCGGATCGACGCGGCGGTTCACAGCCTCAAGGATCTGCCGACGGCCACCACCGCCAGCCTCACGCTGGCCTGCGTGCCGCCGCGGGCGACACCCTTTGACGTACTCGTCAGCCGAAGCGGGGCAGGTCTGCGTCAACTCCCCCCGGGGGCTGTGGTCGGAACGGCAAGTGTCCGTCGACGAGTGCAGCTGCGGGCCCTGCGGCCGGATCTGCAGATCGAGGGCCTTCGCGGCAACGTCGATTCCCGGCTGCGAAGGCTGGAGGATGGCCCCCTGGACGCGGTTGTCCTAGCAGCAGCCGGCCTTGAGCGGCTGGGCCATGCCGGCCGCATCAGCGAGGTCCTGCAGCCGCCTGACTTCTGGCCCGCGGTTGCCCAGGGGGCGTTGGTGATTCAGGTGCGGGAGGACGACCGACGGCTGCGGCAGCTGATCAAGCCGCTCGATGATCCCGCCACCCACCTTGCGGCGATGGCCGAACGGGCCCTGCTGGCCAGTCTCGCCGGTGGCTGCCTGGCCCCGATCGGTAGCTGGGGCCGATTTGAATCCGACGGTCAATTGCACCTGGGGGGCCGCGTGCTCGCTGAACGCGCCGACGGCGTTGTGTCGGTGACCGCCGCTGCCGCCGGCCGGGTGACGTCGCTGGCCGAGGCCGAGGCCCTTGGGGTTGAGGTCGCCGGCAGTCTGCTGGAGCAAGGGGCGGCACCCCTCTTGGAACTGATGCGGGAGGGGGCGGGCCCCTGACCAGTGGCCCGCTGCCAGTGGCGGCTCGATCGGGTGCCAACTGTCGCCGCCAATTCTTTCCGACCCAGCAGTTCAAAAAATTGGAATCCGCGTATACTCAGTTCCGCAGAGCGTCGGGTATCGCCCCCCAGAAGGCACCGGTTTTACCGAGGTCGCAGAAGGCGTGACACCTCGACCGTGCCCGATCTGCGTACGATTACTCATAGAAACCTCATCGAGCAGCCAGGATGTCCTGTCTGATCGGTGATGCGGCGGCTGGGCGACGCGGCGAGAAAAATTCCAGGAGCATCGGGATTGATGGCAAAGGCAAACGAAGCTGTGCGGGTGGTGATCGCTGACGACCACGAAGTGGTGCGGAAGGGGTTGGCGACACTGCTCGAAGGCAGTGATGTCAAAATCGTGGGAGAGGCCACCAGCGGCGAAGAAGCGGTCAAGATGACGCGGAAGCACAAGCCCGATGTCGTGCTGCTTGACATTCGGATGCATCCCGGCATGGACGGTCTGACGGCGCTGGAGAAGATTCGTGTCGACATGCCGCATGTCCGCTGCGTGATGCTTTCGACCTTCGATAACCCGACCTACGTTGCCCGGGCCGTGGCGGGTGGGGCCCATGACTACATGCTCAAGGGTTGCACCCGGGGTGAACTCCTCGAATCGATTACCGGTGCCGCGTCGGGTCAACTGCCGATGCGGGCGGGCGAACTTCGCCGGGTTGCCACGACCATGGCCAATCGGGTGGCAACTCCCGATCCCGATATCCCGCTGACCCAGCGGGAGATGCAGGTGCTGCGGCACATGGCGCTGGGGCTTTCGAACAAGGAAATCGCCCAGTCGCTCACGATCAGTGTCGAGACAGTCAAGGAGCATGTGCAGAACATCCTCCGGAAACTCGCCGTCAGCGACCGGACCCAGGCGGCCGTCTGGGCGGTTCGTCGCGGGGTGGTGTAGCAGGTTGCGAGAAACGCTGGAGAGGGCAGAACTGTTCGGAACAGAGCATGCGGTACCCAATCGGTGTCAGACGCCTCTCACGTATCCCCAGGCTCGCGGCCCGGGCTTTCTCGGACAACTGGGCCCTGTCTGAAAACCCACTACCTGGCTTTGGGCGGCTCGTTTGCCCTCCGATTACGTCCGGCTCCATCGCCAGATCCGCAAATCTGGCTGCTTCGCCGTCCGTGCCAGAGACCAAAGCAGCCCGCTCTCGGGCCAACAGCAGCCTTTGCAGACAGAACCTAGTGGGCCCGTGGATGGGCCTTCTCAAAGGCATCGAGCAGGCGGCTGGTGGTCACATGCGTGTAGATCTGTGTGGTCACGAGGGTTTTGTGCCCGAGTAATTCCTGGACGCTGCGAATGTCGGCGCCGGCGTCGAGGAGATGGGTGGCAAAACTGTGCCGCAGGGTGTGGGGGCTGGCCCTGCCAACCAGCCCGGCCGCCGCCAGATGCTTTTCCAATAATCGGCCAATGCTCCGAACGGAAAGCCGTCCACCGAAGCGATTGGTGAACAGCGGCTGCACCGGTTCTGGCCGCCGTGGCTGCGCGAACCGCCGCCGGACAGCCAGCCAGCGGCTCAGCGCCCGCCGTGCGTGCGACCCGACGATGCCGAGCCGCTCGCGGCGGCCTTTGCCACGGACGCGGATCGTGCCGGCATCAAGGTCGAGGTCGGGATCGCTCGCTGCCGCCAATTCAGCCACTCGCAGCCCAGCCGAATAAAAGAGTTCGAGGATGCCCCTGTCCCGAAGGCCGGCGTCGGTACCGGCCGGCGGGGCGTCGAGCAATCGGCCGATTTCATCGGTGGTGAGAAATTTCGGCAGTCGCTGTCCGCGCTTGGGGCTGCGGAGCGGCGTCGCCGGATTGCTTGAGACCCAGCCCTCACGGTGCCCGAACCGGTAGAAACCACGGATGCTGGCCAATTTGCGGGCGATGGTGCTGGCTGCGTAGCCGGCGGCATGCAGCCCGGCGGCGTACCGTCGCAGCATCGTCGTGGTCGCTTCGGCCGGTCGTTGGCAGCCGGCCTCCTGCAGATAGTCGATCAGCTGGAGGAGATCTTCCCGATAGCCCTTGATTGTGTGGGCCGACCCACCCCGCTCAGCTGCAAGATAGCGAAGAAATCGGCTCAGTTGCTGGTGAAACTCGTCAGCGGCGGCGTGGTCAACCATCGACGATTTTTTTCCGCTTGAGCAGCACTTGGACACACCGCAGGGCTGCCGGCCATCACACCCTCCGGCGGGCCTGTTCTGCAGGCTTTCAGCTGCGGCGATTGACCCGCGGCGCGATACCCTCGCGGCGGGAGCGGGGCGTGCTCTGCCGGATTTTCTGTCCCAACACCGAGGCGTCGTACCAGGAGAAGCTCAGCTCCGGGTTGGCCGCGTAGCGGCCGAGTGTCTTGAGCGTTTCCGCTCGGCTGTCATCGTCGTAGAGAAAAACGTACCGCTCGCCACCCTTGACCAGTGCGACGACGTTGATATCCCGAGAGGCCATGAGTCTGTTTCCTTCCGGCGGCGACGGACGTTCGCTGCGGTCTGCTTCAGCGAATCATGAGCTGATGCCAACCCGACGCTTCAGGCTATCGACCGCTCCAGCCGCCGCCCGCCACTCCGGTTCGGCCTGCTGCCCGGAACGTTCCCGTCGGGAAACTCAACGCAGGTTTCCAAACCCGCTGAGTCCGATCGGTTCCCGGCAGGCGAAGGGTTCTCCCGCGGTTGTGCCGATCATGCTGCCCCACCAGGCGTCCGCTGCCGCCACCCGTTCCGGGACGGTGGGGTGGGGGGCCGACTCGGGGAACTGGCTCTGATAGCAGGCGATTGCATCGCGTTTCCGGTCGGCTGTCGCCGATGTATCGACCACGAAAGCCGGCCGGGGGAGGGTCTTCAGATGAACGCTCCAGAAGTGATAAATCCGTTCCGGGTGCCAGGGTTCATCGGGCAGGTCGGTCTTCGTCAGCTTGGCCCAGAACCGGGCCGCCTCCACCAGCCGGCAGGCGGCGAGATGATCAGGATGGGCATCGACCCAGTAATGGGTGAACAGCCGGCGGGGACGGGTGCGGCGGATGACCCCCGCGACCGCCGCCCGGGCGGCGAGGGTTGCCCGCAGGTGGCGATTGGGCAGGCCGAGGTTTTCCCGCCAGGCGACGCCCAGCACCGCCGTCGCCGCGGCGGTTTCCGCCGCGCGGGTCTCGGGCGTGCCCCGCGGGGTCGGCTCGCCATCGGTGAGGTCGAGAATGCCGACCCGCAGCCCCTCCTCAAGCAGGCGGACAATCGTGCCTCCCATGCCCAGTTCGGCATCGTCGGGATGGGCGGCAATCACAAGCGCATCAAGCATGGCAGGCCTCGCTGGCAGGCAGTCGCCGCACGCGGGTCATTGTCGCGCGGAACCGGCGCAGCATACTCTGGCAGCGGTGCTGCAGCATGAAACTGGCCGCACCCGGCGGTACCCGCGGGGCACGGCCGCCACGGCCGCGGGCCACGCCCGCACATCCACCAGGGACTGGAACATGAGTGAATCTGATTGGTCGGCCGCCGTTGCCGGCAGTCCACTGGCTGCCGATTTCGTCGCCGCCTGCGTCCATGCCCGCGAGGTGGCCGTGCTGGCCACGGTCGAGTCGCTGGTGCACTGGGACGAGCAGACGATGCTGCCGCCTCAGGCAGGCGGCTTTCGTGCCGATCAGGCGGCTGCCATGGCGGCGGTTGTCCACGCCCGGCGGATCGATCCTGCGCAGGGGGAACGGCTTGCCCGGCTAGCAGAGAGTGAGCTGGCCGCCAGCGGATCGGCCGCAGTGCGGGCGACGATCAGGCTGTTGCACGAGGACTTCGTCAAGCAGTCCCGGCTGCCCAGCCGGCTGGTCGAGGCGCTTGCGCGGACGGCAATCGAGGCCCAGCAGGCCTGGACCCGAGCCCTTGCGGCTTCCGACTGGAAGCTGCTGGCACCTCACCTGACCCAGATGTTCGCCCTCAAGCGTGAGCAGGCCGCCTGCCAGCGGCCGGAACTCGAGCCGTACGATGCGCTGATGGATGACTACGAGCCGGGGGCCCGTTGGCCAGCAGTGCAGCAGCGGTTTCATCAGCTCCGGGCCGCAATCGTGCCGCTGGTGCGGGCCTGCTCGGAGGCGGCCGTGAAGCCGAGTGACGCGGTGCTGCGGGGGCATTTCCCGCTGGCGGCCCAGCAGCAGTTTGTGCAGCTGGTGGCCGAGCGGATCGGCTTCGACTTCGGGCGGGGCCGACTCGACACCACCGTGCATCCGTTCTGTTCGACGCTGGGACCGGACGACTGTCGGCTCACCACCCGCTGGGACGAGCAGTTTCTGCCGACGGCCTTCTACAGCGTGCTCCACGAGGCGGGGCATGGGCTTTATGAACAGGGACTCCCGGCCGGCTGGTTCGGGCTGCCACCCGGCGAGGCCGCATCGCTGGGCATTCACGAGTCGCAGTCGCGGCTGTGGGAAAACCTGGTCGGTCGTTCCGCCAGCTTCTGGGACTGGTGTTTTCCCCTTGCCCGTGACGCCTTCCCGGCGGCCCTGTCGGAGACGACACCGGCCGACGTGGCGGCCGCGGTGCGGACCGTGCGGCCCAGTTTCATCAGGGTTGAGGCCGATGAGGTCACCTACAACCTGCATGTGATGCTGCGGTTCGACCTGGAGCGGGCCGTGATTGCCGGTGATCTGGCGGTCGCCGATCTGCCTGCTGCCTGGGATGACCGGTTTGAGGCCGACTTCGGCCTGCGGCCCAACTCGGCAGCCGAAGGGGTGCTGCAGGACATCCACTGGCCGGCAGGGCTGATCGGCTATTTTCCGACCTACGCCCTCGGCAACATCTTTGCAGCCCAGCTAATGGCCGCCGCCGAACGGGCCGTCGGCGATCTCGACCAGCAGATCGCCAGCGGCGACTTCCAGCCGCTGCTGGTCTGGCTGCGGCAGCAGGTGCATGCCCATGGCCGCTGCCTGACGGCCGAGGCGTTGGTCGAGCAGGTCTCGGGTGAGCCGGTCAGCGAGCGGTTTCTGGTCGAGAGCCTCCAGCGGCGGTACGGGCCCGTTCACGGTCTGTCCGACTCGTTGCCGACGGCCGCAGCCGGTTGAGCGGCGGACGGGGGGCAGGAAATCGGGTGCGCATTCAGGGAGGATGCCGGTGGAATCAGCGACTGACATCGTGACGGCGGTTCGGGCGGGGGCCGCCGCGCCCCGCGAGGTGCTGGCCGAGCATCTGCGGCGGTTTGCAGCGACGCACCAGCGGCTCAATGCCCTGATCCAACCGCAGCCTGCTGAGGCGGCCGTGGTGGCAGAGAACGTGGACCCGATGCTGCCACTGGCCGGTCTGCCGGTGAGCATCAAGGAATGTTTTGGGGTGCGGGGCCTGAGAACCACCCTCGGCATCCCTGCCCGCCGCGACCAGTTTGATCAGGCCGACGCTCCGATTGTCGCCCGGCTGCGGTCTCTCGGTGGCATCGTGGTCGGCAAGGCGAACGTGCCGCAGGCGATGTACCTGCATGAGACCGTCAATCCGGTCTGGGGCCGCACGAATCATCCCGAGCGGCCCGACCGCAGCCCCGGGGGCTCAAGCGGCGGTGACGCGGCGCTCGTCGCAGCCGGGGTTGTGCCGCTGGCGATCGGCAACGATCTGGCCGGCAGCGTCCGCCAGCCGGCCCACGCCTGTGGCATTCCGGCCCTGCTGCCGTCGTCGGCCCGGCTGGGCAACGGCGGCAGCTTTGACACCCTGCCGGGCTTCGACCTGATAGCCTCGCGGGCGGGATTTCTCGCCGGCCGGGTGGCCGATCTGGTGCTGGCTGCCGATGCCTTTGGGGTAGTGCCGGAACGGTCGGGGCCACCGCCGGGTGGCCTGCGGATCGCGGTCTGGGAAAGGGGCGGGCCCCTGCCTCCTTCAGCGGCGGTGCGGCGCGGTCTGGCTGAGGCAGCCGAGATCCTCCGCGGGGCTGGCCACCAGGTTGAACTGGTCGACGACAGCCTGGCGGTCGATGCGGCCTGGCTGATGTTCGGGCTGCTCTCTGCCGACGGTGGCCGGGACATCTGGCGGCTCTTTGCCGGGGACCGGCCGCTGCCGGAGATTGCCCGGCTGTTGCGGATCGCCGGTCTGCCCCGCGCGGTCCGGCCGCCCCTGGCAGCGGTGCTACGGCTATTGGGCGGTCGTGTCGAGGCGACAGCCCTGCGGGCCACCGGCCCACGGGATGCGGCGGGCTGGGATTGGCTGCTGGAGCGGCGGGCCGCGGTGGTCGAGCGGCTCGCCCGGCTGCAGGAGCGGTTCACCGCCGTGCTCTGCCCGGTTTCGGCGGTGCCGGCCCTGCGGCATGGTACCGCCGCCCGGCTGGTGGCGGCCGCCTCGCCCTGCCTGCTGGCCAACCTGGTCGACCTACCGGCCGGCGTCGTGCCGGTGACCCGGGTTGCGGCGACCGAGCAGGCCTGCCGCTCCTGGAGCCTCGACCGGGTTGAGCGGGCTGCCGCCGCCACTGACCGCGGCAGCGCCGGCCTCCCCGTCGGGGTGCAACTGCTGGGGTTGGAGACAGGTCCGGTGGCCGAGCGGACGGTGCTCGATCTGATGGCCACCATCGAGGCGGCTGCCGGATTCAGTCGGTCGGCTCACCGATGAGTTCGACGATGGTGTCGAGAAAGGTCTCATCGTGGAAGCTGCTCTTGGTCAGGTAGCGGGTAGCGCCGGCCTCAAGGCCGCGCAGCCGATCCGCCTCGCGATCCTTGTACGAGACGATCACCACCGGCACATGGCTCCGCTGGGCGTCAGTCTTGATGAGCGTTACCAGGCCGATGCCGTCCATCCGCGGCATGTCGACGTCGCTGACAACGAGGTCGTAGGGCGTGCTCCGGAAGGCGTTCCAGCCGTCCTTGCCGTCGACTGCGACATCGACCTGATAGCCACGGGCCTGCAGGAGCTGCCGCTCCAGTTCCCGCACGGTGATCGAGTCGTCCACCACCAGCACCCGTTTCACTTGGCTGCTGGCCAGTTCTTCGCGGGCGGCATCGATTGGCGAAAGCCCCCGGCCGGTCAGCAGGCTGTCGATCGAACGCACCAGATCCTCGACATCGATGATCAGCACCGGGTCGCCGTTCTCCAGCACCGACGCGCTGCTGATGTCGGGAACCTTACCCAGCCGCGGGTCGAGTGGTCGGACCTCGAGGTCCCGTTCCCCCAGAAAGGCATCGACCACCATGCCAAACTGTTGGCCCCGGTCGCTGACAACAACCACCGGCAGCAGGTCGGGCTGCTCCGGCCCTTGGGCCACGCCCAGCACATCACTGGCATGGACCAGGCCGATTGCGGTGCCATCGTGGTCGACGTAGTCGCGGCCCTCAATCGTGGCGAGTTGATCACGGGGAGTAGTGAGGATCTGGTCGATCCGGGTCAGCGGAAAGGCATAGGGCTCACCGCCGACGTCGACCAGCAAAGCCCGGATCACCGACATCGTGATCGGCAGTTGCAGGGTGAAACTGGTCTGCCGGCCAGGCAATGTGGCGACACGGACGCTACCGCCGACCGCCTTGACCATCGTCTGGACCACATCAAGGCCGACGCCCCGGCCTGAGATTTCACTGACCGCGTTGCGGGTGGAAAAGCCCGGGAGGAAGAGAAACTCCAGCAGCTCCGCCTCGGAAAGCCTTTCGGCCACCGCCTGGGTGACCAGCTGCCGGTCGATGATCCGCTTCCGTAGCGATTCGACATCGATGCCGCGGCCATCGTCGCTGATGACGATGGTAAGGCTGCCGGCCCGATGGCCTGCCTCCAGCGTGATCGTGCCAGTCGCCGGCTTGCCGGCTGTCGTCCGTTCGTCCGGCACCTCCATCCCGTGGTCGACCGCATTGCGAATCAGGTGTGACAGCGGTGCCTCAAGCTTGTCGAGGATGTCACGGTCAACGCCGGTCTGATCACCGCGGAGCTCCAGCCGCACCTGCTTGCCGAGCTGCCGCGAGAGATCGCGGATGAGTCGTGGAAAACCATGAATGCCGTTGGCCAGCGGTCGCATCCGGCTGAAGATCACCTCGCGGTGGAGTCGCTCGGAAAGGTCCTCATTACGGCGGGCGAAGGCTTCGAATGATTCGATCAGCTGGGATAGCCGCTCAAGGCTGTGCCCCGCCTGTTGCCGCAGGCTCTCAACACTGACCCGCTGGGCTTCCGGACCGGGCCCGCTGGTTGCCCGCAGATCATTTTCCATTGCCGCGACGGCGTCACAGATCCCAGTCTGTAGGCCGCGTAGCAGCAGCAGTGAATCGACAAAGGGACGCAATTGCCGCGCCTCGACGAGTGACTCTCCGGCCAGACCGACCAGCCGGCTCAGGCTTCCGGCCGAGACGCGGACGACCCGCTCTTCGTCATCCGCTGCGGCGGTGGTCGTCGCAGCGGCCGTCGCCGCCGTCGCCGCCGGTGGCTCTGGCACCGGGACCGGACTTTCGGTAGCCGTGTCCGGGGACTCGGTGGGAGGGGCAAGAGTTGGTGCCGCCGGAGATGCGGCGGCAGGCGGTTCTGATGCCGCCGCCGCGGGTGTTTTGGTGCCGGGCCCGGCGGCCACCAGCCTGCCGAGATCAGTGACGATCTGATTGGCCCGGGCTGACCAGTCACTACTGCCAGCATCCTCGGTTCCAGCAATGTCCGACAGGAAGTCGACACTGGCCAGCAACAGATCGGCGTCGCCGGCCGTCACCGCCATCCGGCCATCCCCGGCCGCGATGAAGACATCCTCCAACGCGTGGGCCACGTGCACCGCGGGATCGAGATTCACGATCCGGGCCGCCCCCTTCAGCGAGTGCGCTGCCCGCATCAACGACTCGATTGTCTGGGGGGTGTTTTCGAGCTGTTCGATGGCGAGGATGCCAGCCGACAGAATCTCGGTCTGGCTCTCGGCCTCCAGCCGAAACAGCTCAAGCATCGAGAAGCCGCTGAGGTCGTCGGTCACAAAAGCACTCTCTGCGTCGAGGGTCGAAATCGGCTCATTGCGGAATCTGGTCGTGGATTCCGGTGAACAGCCGCTCGGCATCGAGCAGGCTGACCTGCCGCGACTGCCAGCCAAAGAGCGCGGCTGAATACCGCTGTCCCGGTTTGCCAAGTGTTGAGGGAACTTCACGGAGGTCGGCCGCCGCGATCCGCTGCACACCGGCGACCTCATCGACCGCAAAGGCCCACCGCTGGGTTGTCCGCCCTTCGCTGCGGGCTGCCACCAGCAGCCGCGCCGGGGTTCGGGGCGGCGCCTGCTCAGGCCCACTGCGTTGCCAGGCACCGAGGTGGGTCGGCCGCTGCCCGGCCGCTGCTGTTGCTGCTTGTCGCAGGCCCAGCAGCCCGTGCAGTGAACCGCACAACAGCAGTTGCCCCCGCACGTTGACCATACCGGCCAGGACGGTGTTGCTCCGGTGCGGAATCTTGTGGACCGTTCGCAGGGGGGTGACCTCGGCGAGGACCTCAGCAGCCAGGGCAAACCATTCCTCACCCAGCCGAAAGACCAGCAGGCTCAGCCCGCCGGAGACGTCATCATCGAGCGGGGTTTCGAGTACCTCCCGCCACTCCTCGAGGTAGCCGGCCGGTGGGGTGCGGTCGAAAAAAACGGTCGCCGCCTCAGCCATGACCGGACAGTTGCGGCAGTGGATGAAGGTGGCGAGTTCAGGGCAGCTGCGATCGCCCCCGACGCCGATCTGCCGCCAGCAGTCGGCCGGGCGGCCGCCTGCTCCCGAGGGTTCGGGGCGGTCGGGAGAAGTGGCAGCGGCATCGGATGGTGGGGTCATGGGGCGGATTCCGCGGCAACCGCCGCCCTCCGACGATACCTTCGCTCAGCGGCGGTGTCACCTCGACGTCCGGCAGCCAGGGCGAGTGCCAGCAGGGCTCCCTCATGGTGAGGCTCAAGATAGATGACCTTTTCCAGCAGGCGTTCTGCCGCGGTGGTGGCTCCCTGCGACTGCTGGAGCATTGCCTGGAGAAACAGCACCGCAGGCTGGACGGCGTCTCTTTCCAGCGCCTGCTGGCAATGGGCGATGGCGGCGGCGATGTCGCCGGTATTGGCGAGCGTCTCGGCCTCCGCCACTGGATCGACCGCGGCCGGCAACGGTGGAGACGGTCGATCCCCAGCAGTCGGACCGGCCGCGGCCGGCCGCGATCTTCGTTTCGCAGGGAGTGACAGGGGCGGGATCGGCCCGGGCAGTGATCGCCGTCTGGCCACGGGCCGGGTGGTCAGCTTCGGTGCAGGAGAGGTTGGGGCCTCATGGGGCCGCCGGCCGAAGGCGAGTGGCCCGGTCGGCTGCCAGCGAGCGACCGGCAGAATGGTTGTTTCGGCCGCCCCGACAATCACCTCGCCGTCGGGCCCGAGTAGTTGCTCGAGGGAATGCCCCAGGGTCTCCCGGGCTGTGGCCGTCAGGTAGATCAGCAGGTTCCGGCAGCAGATCAGGTCAAAAGCTGCACCAGCTGCCAACCGCAGCCGCCCCAGGCCCTCCGGATCGAGCAGATTGGCCACGATGAACTGCACCGGTTGGCGAACCTCTGCAACGACTTCCCAGCCTGCGGGCGTGTGCCTGAACCAGCGGCCCCGGAGATTGGCAGCGGTGGCCCGAAAAGCATTGTTGGTATAGCTCCCCCGGCGGGCCACTGCGATGGCTTTCGCACTGATATCGGTGCCAACTATTCGGAACCGGTCGGGAGCGATGCCGGCCTCGAGCAGTGATAGAGACAGCGAGTAGGCCTCCTCGCCGGCCGCGCAGGGGGCCGACAGAATGGTCGCCCGGGGTTGCCGCTGCAGGACCCGTTCGACGACGGCAGCCGCATGAACAAAGACCCGAGGTTCGCGGAGAAACCAGCTTTCTGAGACGACGATCGCATCGATCAGCCGTTGCCAGGCAACGCTCCCTGTTGTGAGCCGGTCGCCAATTGGGTCAGTCTCCGCCGCGAGTGCATCCGGCCAGGCACGACGGATCGCCCGGGCGACCGTCTCCTCGCCGAGCCGCTCGATGTCGAGTCCGATGGTGGCCCGCAGATGCTGCCCGACGGCTGCGAGCAGTGGCGTCGGCACCGCTGCCTGGTCGGGGGTGCCTGACGTGTCGGAGGCGGGCCGGGACGGAGGTGTCATGGTGACGGCGGGGGGGCTGCTGAGCTGCCGGCCGCTGCGGAAGTGATCGGGCCGCCGGCAAGGCCGAAGAGTGTCGTGAGTTGGGGCTGGGGCAGGATCGCATCGACAGCCAACAACTGGGCTTCCCCGGACGAGACGGAGTCGCCCGCCAGCTCCACCAGCGGGCCGAAGGGACCATCGGCGACGGGGGGCAGGGAAGGGGATCCTGCCGCCGAGGCGATGCCGATGACATTCTCCGCCACCAAGGCAAGGAGCTGCTGCTCCCCGTCGGTTGAGTCCTGACCAGACAGCCGCACCACGATGGTTCTGGTCCCAAGGCGATCCTGGCAGCGGCTGCCGGCAATCACCTGACCAAGGTCGATCGATGGGAGGAATCGCCCCCGGTAACGGATCAGCCCGAGCACCTCGTCGGGCTGCCGGGGAAGCGGGCGGGGAATGACAAGGGGCAGCAATTCAACCACCCGGCGGGTGTCGATGCCGTAACGACGCTCGGCAATAGTGAAGGTGAGCAGCTGCACGGACGGGCCTCCGGTGGGCGATCAGGCTCTGTCATTGTGGCCTGCATCGACCAGAAGGCGAAATGCCCTTCAGGGACTTTTTCCGGGTGGCCAACACCCGAGAAAGCCGGGGGTTCTTGGGGTTGCTGGTCGCCGCATCCTGCGGCGGCAGGCTTTCTCCACAGTCTGCTAGCCCGCTTTGGCCCTGACCCGCCGTTTGTCGTCCTCGGCCACCCGCAGCCGCAGGGTGGCGGCTGGTGATGGCGGTCCGCGTCGTTCCTGAACAAACCCGCGGCGGCCCTCGGCGAGGAAGGTGTGCAGGTGGGCGGCCAGCCCGGTGGGGAACTCAACCCGCAGCGTTTCGAGCACTTCGGTCCAGGGAAGCCCCCGGCGGTAAATGACCCGGTAGGCCGCCTTGAGGGTGGCGATTTCATCGGTGGAATAGCCGGCCCGTCGCAGGCCGACGGTGTTGAGGCCGACGACACTCCCGGTCTGGCCGTCGATCAGCATGAACGGCGGAATGTC
The DNA here is from genome assembly GCA_965662195.1 of uncultured Pirellulales bacterium. Taxonomy (GTDB): domain Bacteria; phylum Planctomycetota; class Planctomycetia; order Pirellulales; family UBA1268; genus UBA1268. Next base: position 47,253 of record CBFIHA010000001.1, on the reverse strand, counting down.
CTGGACCACCCGAGCGTGGCCGCCGACCATGGCGAAGCGGCCAACCCGACAGAATTGATGAACCGCTACCGCACCTGAGACGAAGGCCCGGTCCTCAATGGTCACGTGGCCACCGAGCAGGGCGTTGTTGGCAAGAATGCAGCTGTTGCCAAGGCAAGCATCGTGCCCGAGATGGCTCCCAGCCATCAGGTAGTTGTGGCTGCCGACCAGCGTTTGGCTGTCTGCCTTGAGGGCCCGGTGGATCGTCACGCCCTCGCGAAAGACGTTGTGGTCACCGATCACAATGGTGCCAATATCATCTGGCCGGGCGACATGCTGGGGGCGGCCGCCAATCACCGTATGTTCGCAGATTTCGTTGTGGCAGCCGATCCGGCTGCCCGATTTGATCACCGCCCCGCCGGCTACCGAGCAGTAGTCGCCGAGCCGAACATTCGCTTCGACTGTCGCGAAAGCCGCCACGCTCACGCCGACGCCGAGTTCGGCTTCCGGGCTCACCGAGGCCAGGGGATGAATGCTCACGAAGTGCCTGCAACGAGAAAAAGTGTGGGAACGCGGGTCTGATCGTCGGTGGGAAAAGCTTTCCAGAGCCTTTTTCCACTTGGGCAACGCCGGAAAACACCGAGGGTTTTCGGGGCTGCCAATCGCCGTATCCTGCAGCGGCAAACTTGATCCACAGTCGGATAATCCACCGGCGGTTTATCGGTATCGATCGGGTTCAGATTCAATGCCATTTCCGGGGGTTCCCCAAAATCCACCCGGACCGCCCTGTTTACCGGACCGACGTGGAGTCCGAGGAACACCCAGCATGCCGGCTGCCGCCGTGCGGTTGCAGAACGCTACAATGACAGCTCCGTTGGTTTTTGAAGTTTCGACGCAGCAAAAGGAACAGAGCAGATGGCGACTCCAGACGAGGCCTACGCGGCCGCAGAAAAACTCAAGGATGAGGGCAAACTGGAAGAGGCTGTCACGGCGCTCGAAGAGGTGATCGCGGAACACCCCGACTTCGCCCTGGCCCACTCGGCCGTCTCTGCCTGGTGCACCCGGTTGGAGCGGCACGAAAAAGCGGTTGAGCATGCCCGCCGGGTCTGTGAACTCGAGCCGAACGAGCCCTTCAGCTTTACAGCTTTGAGCGTGGCCTGCATGAAGGCCGGCAAAATTCCCGAAGCCGAGGACGCGCTCGCCCGGGCCCGGATGATGCAAGGCTGACACTGCCAGTTCAACCGGCGGCCCGGCGTCACCGTGTGGGCTGCATAGTGCGAGAGGGGGGAGTCGAACCCCCACACCTTGCGGTACTGGAACCTAAATCCAGCGCGTCTGCCAATTCCGCCACTCTCGCTTTGAATCCTCCTTAGTTTACCGGGCGTTTCCCGTTCCGGCTCAGTGGCTCTCGAGAAACCGTTCAATGCTGCGGCCAGCCGGCGGCCAGCGGGCCAGCACCCATTGCCTCAGCACCGTGTCCGGTGCCTCGGTGAGGGCGACACCGTCGGGGGTCAGCGGCGGAAACTCAGCCGGATGCTGCCGGCCCGGATGGCTCACCCGGGTGTAGCTGAGTTCCAGTGACTGCACCGCCGCCGCAGCGGGCTGCCGCCGATTCCAGTCGGCCACGAGACCGGCGGCAACCACTGATCGCAGCGGACGTTGCCGCTCCTTGGGCAACTCCCAGAACAGTTTGTGCCAGCGGTGGTTGGGCAGTGACCAAAATCCCCCGGTGGGCCGGACCGATTGAAAAGGACGTCCCTGCCGCAGTAGATCGACAACCCGGCCATCGGCCAGCACCGCCCTGGCGGTCGCCCATTGCTCGACCGGGCCGACGTCGCCAAACATGGCCCAAGACTGGTCGAGACAGAGCAGATTGACCGCTGTGGCCAGCCAGGTGGGGGAGGGCTGCCGTGGCCGCAGCGTTGCCTGGGCGGCGGCGGCCAGGGCGACGATGGCCCCGGCTGTCAGGACACAGGTCCGCACCCGCCCCCACCTCCCTTCGCGGCACGTCGGCCGGTTTTCCACACCGGGAGATTGCGTAGGTTCCCCGAACGGCAGTAGTGCCAGCCAGGCGGCGATGCCAACCGGGGGAAACAAGCCGACCGTCATCGTGCTCCAGATGCCGAGGTGAAACAGCACGAAGGCCAGGGCGATTACCCGGCGACCCTGCCGATTTCCACACCCGATGTAGGCCAGGGGCCCCAGGATTTCCAGCGTGACCGTTCCCCAACTCAAGAGATGGCCCAGCCAGCGGATCGCCCCGAGCCAAGCCCCCCAGGGGGTGCCGTGATCGTGGGGCGATAACGCGAAGCCAACGGCCGTACCGTCCAGCCAGGCCCCGCCGAGCTTCGCGGTCCCGGCAATCAGATAGACAACGAGCACCTGCATCACGAAAGCAGCCGCAGCGAGTGAACAGGCATCGCCGCCGGCCGGCCGTTGCCGCCGCCGGGCGTCGACCGACCAGCGATCGCCCAGCGGCAGGAACATGCCCCAGAACAGCAGGCAGGCCAGCCAGTAGTCCCCCGCGTTGAGGGCCGGAGCCGTCCGCCGGAGCAGGCTGACCCAGGCCACCCAGGCCAGCAGGCTCGCCAGCGGCGTGAACAGCCCGACCGCAAGTACCAGTCCAGCGACAGCCTCGAGCCCCAGCACCAGCCCCTGCCAACGAAGATCACCGCTGAAAAAGCTGAGTGACCAGCAACCGGGGCCCAGATAGTCCCGCAGCACGGGCAGGGGGAAGAATCCTTCTGGGCTCATGAAGAGCCAGCAGTCGCGGCTGCGGAGGCCGGCGTCGGCGATCAGCAGGCAGCCGGTCGTGATCCGGAAGAGGGCCAGGCTGCGGCGGTCGAGGCAGGCGGCCGATCGGACGCCGGCCAGCAGCCTGCCGGCGGGGTGAATAAGGGAAGAGGGCTGCACAGAACGTGAGTTCCGGGGCGTTTCTTGAAGGAACCTCATTGCGAAACTACAACAGCAGCGGTAATCCGGGCCACAGCAAGGTTCGCGAACCAGGCCCGAAGGCCCTCCGCGGCCGCACCCCCTCGATGTCGACGACAACAGGAGTTATTCATGCACGCACCCCTGGTGGTGCTCGGTGGCGGACCGGGCGGCTACGCAGCAGCTTTTCTGGCCGCCGATCTTGGCATCGAGGTGACCCTCATCGAGAAGGATCCACGGCTGGGGGGCACCTGCCTGCTGCGGGGCTGCATCCCTTCCAAGGCACTCCTGCATGTTGGCCGGGTGCTGGCTGAGGCCCGTGAAATGGAAGAGTGGGGAATCAGCTTTGCGAAGCCGACCATCGCGATCGATGCCCTCCGGGCCCGCAAGGAAAAGGTGATCGGAGCCCTCACCGGGGGACTGGCCCAACTGGCGAAACGACGGAATGTCCGCGTGGTCCAAGGGGAGGCCCGGTTCGCCGACTCCAGCAGTCTGGCGATCGCCCTGGCTGATGGCGGCAGCGAAACGCTCACCTATGACCACTGCATCCTCGCCAGCGGATCCCGGCCGGCCAAAATCCCGGCCTTTGACATCGGCAGCCCCCGGGTGATGGATTCCACGACCGCGTTGGAACTGGCAGATATTCCGGAGTCGCTGCTGGTGATCGGCGGCGGGTACATCGGCCTGGAAATGGGCACCGTCTATGGCGAACTCGGCTCCCAGGTATCGGTTGTCGAACTGACCGACGGCCTGCTGCCCGGGGCTGATCGTGATCTGGTCAAACCGCTGCAGAAGCGGCTCGAAAAGCTCTTTACCGCGATCCGGCTTGAGACCAGGGTGGTGCGGCTGGAGGATCGGGGTGACGGCATCGAGGTCTTCTTCGAGGGGCCGGACGGGGCGACCAGCCAGACCTTTTCCCGGGTGCTGGTGGCAGTGGGCCGGCGGCCGAACTCGGATGGCATCGGCCTGGAGAACACCGGGGTGGTTATTGACTCCAAAGGATTTGTCGGGGTCGACCGCCAGCAGCGGACAGCCGATCCGAAGATCCTGGCGATCGGTGATGTCTGTGGCGAGCCAATGCTGGCCCACCGTGCCAGTCATCAGGGCAAAGTGGCGGTGGAGGCATTGCATGGCGAACCGGCGTTGTTCGAGCCGCGGGCGATTCCGGCGGTGGTCTTCACCGATCCCGAAATTGCCTGGGCCGGCCTGACCGAGCAGGAGGCTGCGGCGGCTGGCCGGGAGGTTGAGATCAGCCGCTACCCCTGGGCGGCGAGTGGCCGGGCCCACGCCCTCGGGCGGATCGACGGCATGACCAAGATGCTGGTCGATCCCGAGACCGACCGGGTGCTCGGTGTCGGCATCGTCGGCGCTGGGGCGGGAGAGTTGATCGCCGAGGGTACTCTGGCGATCGAGATGGGCTGCTCGGCCCGGGATCTCTCCGAAACGATTCATCCCCACCCCACCCTCGGCGAAACGGTCGCCTTTTCGGCAGAAAACTATTTCGGGGTGGCGACCGAGATTTACCGTCCCCGCTCGGAGACGCCGGCCCGGTAGGCTCCTCGCAGCCGGGCGGCCCGGTTCTTTCACCCGTTGCTGGCAATAGGCTTTACGGCCGCTGCCCGTGTCGGGATAATCCTTCGAGCAATCAGCTTCTGCCTTGGAGAAATCGATGGCCAGTTCCGAGTTGGATCAGTCCCGTGGTGAGTCGTCAGGTGTCGGGGCGGTCGACACGGAGGCCAAATCGACGGGGAACGGCGTCCTCCCGCCGGGAGCTCAGGCACAAATGTCAATCGGGCAGGCCAGCGACTCGACCAGCGGTCAGCCGCAGCGGGCCGATGGCGTGGTCGCGGTCGATGCCGATCCGACCGAGACCCAGGAGTGGCTCGACTCGTTGCGGTATGTGCTCGAGAGCCGGGGGGCCGATCGGGCCAGCTACCTGCTCCATGCGATTGAGCAGGAGGCCTACCGGCTGGGGGTGCAGATTCCGTTTGTCGTCAGCACGCCTTACATCAATACGATTCCGACCGACCGGCAGGCACCTTTTCCGGGCAACCGCGAACTGGAGCGGCGGATCAAGAGCATCATTCGCTGGAACGCGATGGCGATGGTGGTGCGGGCCAATCGGGAAGACAAGAGCATTGGCGGCCACATCTCCACCTATGCCTCCGCCGCCACCCTCTATGAGGTCGCCTTCAACCATTTCATCCGTGGCCGCAGCGACGACTACTCCGGGGATCAGGTCTATTTCCAAGGCCATGCCTCACCGGGGATTTACGCCCGGGCCTTTGTTGAGGGCCGACTAACCGAGAAAAACCTGGAGAACTTCCGCCGTGAACTGGCCGACGGGGGTGGGCTTTCGAGCTATCCGCATCCCTGGCTGATGCCCGGTTTCTGGGAGTTCCCCACGGTCTCAATGGGCCTTGGCCCGATCATGGCGATCTATCAGGCCCGGTTCAACAAGTACCTGCAGGATCGTGGCATCAAGGACACCAGCAACCAGCGGGTCTGGTGCTTCATCGGCGATGGCGAGTGCGATGAGCCAGAGACCCTCGGCGCAATCTCACTGGCCACCCGTGAAGGGCTCGACAACCTGGTCTTTGTGATCAATTGCAACCTCCAGCGGCTTGATGGTCCGGTCCGCGGCAACGGCAAAATCATCCAGGAACTCGAGGGAGTCTTCCGCGGTGCCGGTTGGAATGTGATCAAGGTGATCTGGGGTGAGGAGTGGGATGCGCTGCTGGCCCAGGACGATCACGGCCTGCTGGTCCAGCGGATGGGCGAGGTGGTCGATGGTCAGTACCAGAAGTACGTGGTCATGCCCGGCAGTTACATCCGCGAGCATTTTTTCGGCACCGATCCACGGATGGCCGAAATGGTGGCCCACCTCTCGGACGAGAAACTGAAAAAACTCCGCCGTGGCGGTCACGATCCGGAAAAGGTCTTCGCGGCCTATCACAAGGCAGTCAACGACCGCGACATGCCCAACCGGCCGACGGTCATCATCGCCAAAACGATCAAGGGCTACGGCCTCGGAGAGGTCGGCGAGGGCCGGAATGTCACCCACCAGCAGAAGAAACTCAACGAAGAGGAGTTACGGGCCTTCCGGTCGCGGTTTGGTATTCCGATTTCGGACGACGAGGTGGCCAAGGCGCCGTTCTACAAGCCGGCCGATGATTCCCCGGAAATGAAGTACCTGCGGGAGCGGCGGGAGGCTCTGGGCGGTTATGTGCCGACCCGGCCCCGGACGGCACCGTTGCTCAAGACACCATCGCTCGACGAGTACCGGCCGTTCATTGAGAAGAGTGCTGGCCGTGAGGTCTCGACGACCACCGGGGCTGTCACGCTGATGGCATCGTTGCTGAAGGACAAATCGGTCGGGAAGTACATCGTGCCAATCGTGCCCGATGAATCGCGGACCTTCGGCATGGACCCACTCTTCAAGCAGTGTGGCATCTATGCCCATACCGGACAGCTCTACGAGCCGGTCGACTCCGACCAGTTGCTCTATTACCGCGAGGCAAAGGACGGGCAGATTCTGGAGGAGGGAATCACCGAGGCTGGCAGCATGTCCAGCTTCGTCGCCGCCGGCACGGCCTATTCGAGCCACGGCGTGCCGATGATCCCGATCTTCATCTACTACTCGATGTTCGGCTTCCAGCGGATCGGCGATCTGATCTGGGCTGCCTGCGACATGCGGGCCCGGGGCTTCATGCTCGGCGGCACCGCCGGCCGCACCACCCTTGCTGGTGAGGGGCTTCAGCATCAGGATGGCCATAGTCATCTCTTCGCGATGGCCTATCCAACGGTGCGGGCCTATGACCCTGCCTTCGTCTACGAGGCGGTGACGATCATGCTCGACGGCATGGATCGGATGTACGCCAAGGGTGAGGACTGGATCTATTACATCACCGTCTACAACGAAAACTATGAGATGCCGCCGATGCCCTCCGGCTGCGAGGAGGGCATTCTTAAAGGGGTCTACCAGTTGCGGAACGTGGTGGCGGAAAAGCCGGTGGCCGATCTGCCGCAGGTGCAACTGCTGGGCTCGGGGGCGATTCTCCGTGAGGTCCTCCGGGCCGCCGAACTGCTGGCCGAGTCATGGGGTGTTTCGAGCACGGTCTGGAGCGTGACAAGCTGGAAGGAATTGCGGCGGGAGGCCCAGGAATGCCGTCGCTGGAATATGCTGCATCCTGAGGCAGAGCCCCGTCAGAGCTATCTGGAAACAACGTTGGCTGCCGCTGAAGGCGTCTTCGTGGCGGCCAGCGACCATGTCCGGGCGGTGCCCGAGCAGCTTGACCCCTGGATCCCGGGCGGTCTCTTCGCACTTGGTACTGACGGGTTCGGCCGCAGTGAAACCCGCGGGCCGTTGCGGCGGCACTTCGAGGTCGATGCCGAATGCATCGTGATTGGCACGCTGTATCAGTTGGCCCAGCGGGGTGCGATCGGGGCCGATCAGGTGGCCAAGGCGATCGTGACGCTCGGGGTCGACCCCGAGAAGGTCGATGCCGCCCTGGCCTGATGACGGTCACTCTGGTGAAATTTCTCTGTGATGCGGGCGTGTTTGTCCGAAACATCTGCTACTATTTAATAAGATCGACTAAAGCGGCCTGCAGCAGCCTGCTGAGCCACGTTTGAGCCGCTTTCAGCAACGTTTTGACCACTTTGTGAGCGAGCATGGCGACAGCATTCACATTGCCCGACCTGGGTGAGAACATCGACTCCGGAGACGTTGTTTCGGTTCTGGTTGGTCCCGGCGATACGGTCAAACCAGGACAGGCTGTGCTCGAGGTCGAGACCGATAAGGCGGTGATTGAGGTGCCCTGTCCGCCGGGCGGTGTCGTCAAGGAAGTGCTGGTCAAAAAGGGTGAGACCGTGGCGGTAGGCCAGCAACTCCTGTCGCTGGAGCCGGCCGGAGCGGCAGCACCCGTGGCTGCGTCTGCACCAACCGCTGCCCCCGCGGTACCGGCCCCGCCCGCCAAGTCCCAGTCCCATGCACCGGCTCCGGCACCGGCAGAGCCACCAGCGCCGGCACCACAGCCCGTCGCGGTTGCTGAGCCGGCACCTGCCAGCCATCCCAACGGAAGGGCTGAGCCCAGCGGCGATCACCAGGCCGCCGTTGAGCCCGCCGGCCCTGCCGTTCGCCGTCTGGCCCGCGAGTTGGGCGTCGATCTTTCGCGGGTGGAGGGGAGTGGCCCGTCAGGCAGGATTGTCCGTGAGGACGTCGTTGCGGCGGTTCGTCGGGGCGGTGCTGGTGGCACTGCAATGCAGCGGACGGCCTCTGGCGGCGAGCGAGACGATTGGGGGCCGATTCACCGCGAGCAAATGTCGCGGATGCGAAAGACAATTGCCGTCAACATGGTTCGTAGCGTTTCGACCATCCCGCATTTGACCAACTTTGATGACGCCGACGTCACCGAACTGGAGCGGTTGCGGAAGGAGAGTGCGGCCGAGTATGCCAAGACCGACGTCAAGCTCACGGCTCTGGCGTTTGTCGTCAAGGCGGTCAGCCTCTCGCTGCGGCAGCACCCGGTGGTGAATGCCTCGGTCGACATGGAGAAGGGCGAACTGATCTACAAGGATTACGTGAACGTCGGCCTGGCGGTCGACACGCCGCGGGGGCTGGTGGTGCCGGTGCTGCGGGACTGCGATAAGCAGTCGATTCCGCACATCGCCCAGGAGATTGCCCAGACGGCGGAGAAGGCGAAGAATGCCCAGTATGGTGTTGAAGACCTCCGTGGCGGGACCTTCACCATCAGCAATCTTGGGGCCATCGGAGGCAGCTACTCGACGCCGATCATCAACTGGCCCGAGGTGGCCATCTTGCTGATTGGCCGGTCAAGAAAACTGCCGGTGGTCCATGAAGACCGGATTGAACCCCGCCTGATGATGCCTTTGTCGCTGTCGTATGACCACCGGGTCATCGACGGTGCCTTGGCGGCCAGATTTCTGAAGGAAGTGATCGGCTATCTCGAAAGCCCCGGCCGGCTGCTGCTGGCCATGTGACCAACGGAACCCACCGTGACCACCACCGCGAGCATTGATTCGGCCGGGACGGCGAATCTTGCGTTTCTCGAGGATCTTTTCGCCCATTATCAGAGCGACCCCACGAGCGTACCCGCCGACTGGCAACGGTACTTCGAGTCGCTTGCTACCCCGGCGAACGCCCCGGTGGCCAACGGGCACGCCGGCAACGGGCAGGCTGGAACGCATGTTCTGCCTGCCGTGCCCGGCCCACCAGCGGTAGCGGGCAATGGCCGGTCGCTGCAGGATGCCAACTCCAGCCCGTTGGCGACGCTGCAGCCGACTGCTGCGGTGCCGTCGCCGGCGACGCTGCTCGACGATGACACCATGGTTTCGCCCGAGGGCATCGCCACGGGGCATGCGGTGGCCATCGCCGGTGGCGAGGTGTCGCTGCCCGATGCTCCGGCCGGCGAGGAAAAACCGGCACCGCTTCCGAATGCCCTCCGGCTGAGCGGCGACGAGCGGTTTGCCTTCCTGCAGGACCGGGTTGACCAGCTGGTGCGGGCCTATCGTGTTCGGGGGCATCTCACCGCCGACATCGACCCGCTGGGCCGCCCCCGACCGGGCCTGCCGGAGCTCGACCCCGCTTTTTATGATCTTACCGAAGAGGACATGGACCGGGTCTTCTCGACCGACACGATTGAGGGGCCGCAGTCGATGTCCCTGCGGCAGATCATCCGGCGGCTGCACAACACCTATTGCCGGTCGATCGGCGTGCAGTTCATGCACATGGACGACCTGCTGGTGCGGCAGTGGCTGCAGGTGCGGATGGAGGGCTGTGAAAACCGGATCCAGCTCGATCGCCGGCAGCAGCTGCGGATCTATCGGCAGATGACCACGGCCGCCGTCTTCGAGGAGTTCATCCAGAAACGGTTCCTCGGCTCAAAGAGTTTTTCACTGGAGGGCTCTGAGAGCCTGATTCCGCTGGTCGAAATGGCGATTGAGCGGGCTGCTTCACAGGACATCAACGATGTGGTGATGGCGATGGCCCATCGGGGCCGGCTGAATGTGCTGGCCAACATCATGGGGAAGAGCCCGCAGCGGATCTTCCGGGAGTTTGCCGATCTCGACCCCGAGTTGCACGTCGGCCGTGGCGATGTGAAGTACCATCTTGGCCACTCCACCGACTATGTGGCCGAGAATGGCCGCAAGGTTCATCTCACGCTCTGCTTCAACCCCAGCCATCTCGAGTACGTCAATCCGGTGGCGATCGGCCGGATGCGGGCCCGGCAGGACCGCTCGTCCGATCGAGCCCGGCAGCATGGCATGGTGATCCTGATCCACGGTGATGCCGCCTTCGCTGGCGAAGGGATCATTCAGGAGACGCTCAATCTCAGTGAGCTCGACTCCTACCGGGTTGGGGGCACCCTGCATGTGATCGTCAACAACCAGATCGGCTTCACCACCGGTCCGCAGGAGTCCCGGTCATGCATCTACGCCACCGACGTGGCCAAGATGCTGCAAATCCCAATCTTTCATGTCAACGGTGAGGACCCCGAGGCGGTGGCCCAGGTGGTCAGCTTGGCGATGGACTTCCGCCGCGAGTTCCAGCGGGATGTGGTCATCGACATGTACTGCTTCCGCCGCCGCGGCCACAACGAGGCCGATGAGCCGGCCTTCACCCAGCCGGCGCTCTACCGGGTGATCGAACAGCAGCCGAGCGTCCACGAAAGCTACCTGAAGAAGCTGCTCACCCTGGGCGAGGTGACCCGGGAAGAGGCCATGCGGATTGCCGACGAACACCGCACCCGTCTCGATGCGGAGCTTTCGGCTGCCAAACGCGAGGATTACGTCCACCGCAGTGATGTCGCCGGCGTCTGGGCCTTCTACATCGGTGGCCGCGAGAAGGAGGCCGCCGACGTCGAGACCGGCGTCCGTCGCGAAATGCTTTCGGATCTGCTCCGCCAGCTCACGGTACTCCCAGGCGGGTTCGAGCCGCACGCCAAGATTCGCAAACTGCTCGATGCCCGGCTGGCAATGGCCGATGGCAACCAGCCGCTCGATTGGTCGGCGGCCGAGGCCCTGGCGATGGGCAGCCTGGCGGTGCAGGGGCTGCGGGTTCGGCTTTCCGGGCAGGACAGCGAGCGGGGCACCTTCAGTCACCGGCATGCCGTCATTCATGACCGCATCACCGACGATACCGTCTGTCCGCTGGCCCGGCTCTCTCCCGATCAGGCACCGGTGGAGATTTACAACAGTCCTTTGTCGGAATCGGGCGTGCTGGGTTTCGAGTACGGCTACAGCCTCGACTGTCCTGACGGGCTGGTGATGTGGGAGGCCCAGTTTGGTGATTTTGTCAATGTCTCCCAGGTGGTGATCGACCAGTTCATTGTCTCGGCCGAGGACAAGTGGAATCGGCTCTCGGGCATTGTGCTGCTGCTACCGCATGGCTTTGAGGGGATGGGGCCGGAGCATTCCAGCGCCCGGCTGGAGCGGTTTTTGTTGCTGGCGGCCAAGGACAACATTCAGGTGGTCCAGCCGACCACGCCCGCCCAGTTGTTCCATTGTCTCCGCCGGCAGGTGCTGCGGATCTGGCGAAAGCCGCTGGTGGTGATGACGCCCAAGAGTCTGCTGCGGCATCCCAGGTGTGTCTCGAGCCTCGACGACCTGGCCGAAGGCAGCTTCCAGCGGGTCATTCCCGACCGGTCGGGCCGGCCGCCGGAGGGCGTCCACCGGGTGCTGCTGTGTACGGGAAAGGTCGCCTATGAGCTGGAGAAGCGGCGGGAAGAGCTTGAGCGGCAGGACGTGGCGATTGTCAGGGTTGAACAACTCTATCCGCTGCCGCGGAAGCCGTTGGAGGAGGCCCTGGCCGGCTACGCCGACGGCACGCCGGTGATCTGGGTCCAGGAAGAGCCCGAGAACATGGGGGCCTGGCGGTTCCTGCGGATTCACTTCGGTGAACGACTCTTTGACCGGCTGCCCTTCTCCGGGGTCTGCCGCCAGAGCGCGGCCAGTCCTGCCACCGGCTCCAAGAAGAGCCATGACCTTGAACAGAACGAACTCCTTTCAGCCGCCTTCCACAGCTGAAAGCTGGTCGGTCCGGGCCGTCGAGCCGGGGGGCCTCCACGGATTGGGTCAAGGTTGGCTATGATTTGGCTTCGTCACGTCTGGCAGGTCATCCGAAGGTCGGAATGACCAAGTGCACCAACCGGTATTTCTCTGAGCGGCGAAGGGTTCCATGGCGATCGAATTGAAGGTTCCAGAAGTCGGTGAATCGATCACCGAGGTGATGATCGGCACATGGAAAAAAGGAGTCGGAGAGCAGGTTGCCGCCGATGACTCGGTGGTCGAAATTGAGAGTGACAAGGCGACGGTTGAGCTGCCGGCACCGTCGGCGGGGGTGATCAGTCAGATTCTCAAGCAGGCCGGTGAGCAGGCGACCGTCGGCGAGGTGATCGGTTATCTCGAGGCGGTCGGGGCGGGCACCTCGGAACCGGTAGCCCCAGTGGTTCCGTCCACCCCCCCGCAGCCGCAGTCGGTCGATGTCCGGCGTCGGGAAGGCAGCACCATGATCGGCTCGGTTCAGCCGGCAGCCTCGGGGGCCGGCCCGGTCATGCCGGCTGCCGCCCGGGTGCTGGGGGAGGCTGGCATCCCGCCGCAGTCGGTCGCCGGTTCCGGACCGGGTGGCCGTGTGACCAAGAGTGACGCTGTTGCTGCCGCTTCGGGGCCGGCACAGCGGGCTGCCGCGGCGGCCTCCGCTCCGGCGCCAAGGCCCGCGGCGGCAGCCCCGGCGCTCAGTGGTACCACCTCACTCGCTGCGGAATCGACAGCTGAACGGGCCGAGCGAGCTGTACTGATCAGCCCGATTCGACGGCGGATTGCTGAGCGACTCGTCGAGGCCCAGCATGAGGCGGCCTTGCTGACGACATTCAATGAGGTTGATATGTCGGCGGTGATGGCGGTGCGAAAGAAGTTCAAAGATTCCTTCGCCGACCGGTATGGCGTGAAACTCGGGTTCATGTCGTTTTTCGTCCGGGCCGCGGTCGAGGCCCTGCGGGCGGTGCCCCAGGTGAATGCCGAGTTCCGGGATCCGCACATCGTCTACCGCGACTACTGTGACATCGGTATTGCCGTTGGTGGTGGCAAGGGCCTCGTCGTGCCGGTCCTCCGAAACGCCGAGCAGCTGAACTTTGCCGAGATCGAACAGGCGATTGGTGACTTCGCCCGGCGGGCGGCCGACAATAAATTGAAGCTCGAAGAGCTGCAGGGTGGCACCTTCACGATCTCCAACGGTGGCGTCTACGGCTCAATGATGAGCACCCCAATCATCAATCCACCCCAGAGCGGGATCCTCGGCCTGCATGCCATCCAGGAGCGGCCGATGGCAGTCGATGGCCAGGTGGTGATCCGTCCGATGATGTATCTTGCCCTCACTTACGATCATCGGCTGGTCGACGGCCGCGAGGCGGTGACCTTCTTGAAGCGGGTCAAGGACACGATCGAGGATCCGACCCGCCTGCTGTTGGAGGTGTGAGGCAGCCGCGGTCAGCCAGGGCTTTCGAGGACAACATGACACACGACTTGGTGGTGATTGGTGGTGGGCCGGGTGGCTATGTGGCAGCGATTCGGGCAGCCCAGCTCGGCATGAAGGTTGCCATCGTCGAGAAGGAGGACCGCTTCGGGGGCACCTGCCTGCGGGTTGGCTGCATCCCGTCGAAGGCTTTGCTCGAGTCGAGCCACAAGTATGAACTGGCCTGTGGCGAACTGGCCCAGCATGGCGTGGTTCTCGGTGACGTTTCGCTTGACCTCGGCACAATGATGAACCGCAAGGCAGCGGTGGTGCAGGCATTGTCGAAGGGTATTGAGGCGTTGCTGGGGAAGAACAAGGTGACCCGCGTCAGGGGCGCCGGTCGCCTGACAGGCCCGGGCCGGGTTACGGTGACGGGGGGAGATGGATCGACGAGCGAACTGGCCGCCCAGCGGATCGTGCTTGCGGTCGGGAGCCACAGCGTGGTGCTGCCCGGCATCAGCTATGACGGTGACCGGGTCGGCACCAGCACCGAAGCGCTCTCTTATCCCGAGGTGCCAGATCATCTTGTGGTTATCGGTGGTGGCTACATCGGGCTGGAGCTGGGCAGTGTCTGGCGACGCCTGGGCGCCAGGGTGACGGTGCTTGAATACTTTGACCGCATTCTCACCGGCATCGACGCCGAGATCGCCTCCGAGGCTTTGACGCTGTTTAAGAAGCAGGGGCTCGACATCCAGCTGGGGGTGAAGGTCACCTCAGCCCGGGCCGAGGGTGATCGCTGCTTTGTCCAGTGCGAGGGCCGTGAGCCGATCATCTGTGACCGCGTGCTGGCGGCGACCGGACGCAAGCCGGCGACGGCCGACCTTGGGCTGGAAACGGTCGGCCTGACCACCGACGAGCGGGGCTGGATTCCGGTCGATGCCCAGTTCCGGACGGCCGCTCCGGGCATCTTTGCCATTGGCGACTGCGTCCCGGGCCCGATGCTGGCCCACAAGGCCGAGGAGGACGGGGTCGCCTGTGTTGAGGCGATGCAGTCCGGCTGGTGCCATGTTGACTATGGTCTGGTGCCGGCAGTGGTCTTCACCCATCCCGAGATTGCCGCGGTGGGCCGGACCGAGGAGCAATTGCAGGCTGACGGGGTCACCTTTAAGAAAGGCGTCTTTCCCTATCGGGCCAACGGCCGGGCGCGTACCATCAACGACACGACGGGCAAGGTTAAGCTGCTGGCCGACGCGGCCACCGACCGGGTCTTGGGAATCCACATCATCGGGCCCGCGGCAGGGGATCTGATCGGCGAGGCCGCGGCTGCGATGAACTTTGGTGCGACCGCTGAGGACATCGCCCGGGTCTGTCATGCCCACCCGACCCTGCCGGAGGCACTCAAGGAAGCTGCCCTGGCAGTTGATGGTCGGGCAATTCACGCCTGAGTACGGTCGCTCGCCCATTGGCCCGAATGTTTCTGACAGTCAGCCGGTAGGGTCAATCAACCGCAGTAGGGTGTCGAGTGAGACACAGTCTTTGAAGACCATTTGGGTGCCAAAGTTGCCATAGCGACGGTGGTTCCGCTTGGCCTGGCTGGAAAACGTTCGAGAGACCATCCCCACCACCTCACCGTCGGCATTGAAGACTGGGCCGCCGCTGCTGCCGACGGCAAAGTCAGCAGTGACGCTCATCCAGACCGAAGCGGTCGCCGCCTCACTCGCCTCGGTGTCACCTGCCCGGCGGGAACTGGCTGCGGTCGAATCCTGCTGCCGGTGGTAGCGGGAGACGACACCTCTGGTGAGACTGTAAAAACGTCCGGCAGGGTGGCTGATCACGGTGACGGCGTCACCGCAGGCGGGCCGGCTGCCCAACGCGAGTGAGGGCAGCCGTCGGCCGCGGGTGTCGATCTGGGCAATGGCGGCATCACCAGTCCGGTCGGCGGCCAGGATCGCCGTCACGGCGAAGACCTCGCCAGCGGCAGTCATGACGCCGAACCGATGGGAACCATCCTCCCCAAAGACATGGTGATTCGTGACGACCAGGCCATTGTCGGCCAGCAGCCAGCCGCTGGCCATTCCTCCCAGATGCCAGTCGCTGCAGTTGTTGCATTTGTAGATCGAACCAACGACCACCACCGCCGGCATCACAGCTTCGTAGAGCGATGCTTCGGGCTGCAGGGTGCAGAGCGTCGGTGACGGTGGCAGCCGAATCTGACGGCCTTCGGTTGCTAGCAGTTGGTCGGCAGCCTGGCGGCTTCCGATGACGGTGGTGCCCGAAGAGGTGTCACCTCGGTCTACAATCAGAGCAAGTCCCTGCACGAAATTTCGTGCGAGGGACTCGTCATCGACAACCGGGATCGGCGGAGCGGCAATGCTGGTTGTTGCCGGCAGCAGGCAGGTCAGGCCGAGAGCGAGCAGGCTGGTCTGTATGATTGTTCTCATACTTTCAGGATACGCCGTGGCCAGGCCGGGGGATCGGCGAATTGGCAGCACGGCCGCCAATTCGCCGGGTCGATGGCCAGCCGTCACCCCGACAATCGGAGGCGATGTCCCAGCCCGCAGGGCTTATCGGGCCCGTCTCGCGGTGGCCTGAGAGCCGGAGGCGGAATAATCTGATGTTTCCCATTAAAATCCCCCAGACGCGCCCGTAGCTCAGTCGGATAGAGCATGGGATTTCTAATCGACCGGAAGCCTGCGGTTGGGTTTCGGTTGGTCTGCGATTAGCTTGTTTTATGGGCCTGTTCATGATATACTGAACACCTGTATTTCAGGCCTCAGACCACTGCGCCTAACAAACGCCGAGGGTGCGGGTAGCTCCCGCGCTGGTCGGCCGAGAAGCGTGGTATCGACTTCCCCACGCTCCGGCCGACCGCCCCGGCCACAGGAAGTCGATCATGCCGGACCCCGCCTCCTCGGGCCGCCGCCGCCGCGTTGGGCTGGCGCAGTTCCAACGCGATATGGAGCGATCCACGGCCCACCTCCGCCGTGAGATGGAGAAGGCGACCGCCCCTCTCCGGCAGATGGAAGAGTTCAACAGGAAGATCGGACGGATGGTGGAAGAGGCGGCTACCGCGCCAAGTCGGTTGATCGCAGAACTTATCGGGGATTCTGCGGTGTTTTCGCCCCCCCGGCGGCAAAAGGCTCTCCCTGCTGCGGCGGAGGCCCCGAGACCGGATCCCGCCCGCCCGCCCCGCTCCACTGGTCGCCCGAAGGCCAAAAAGCCACGCGGAAAGACTGCGAACGAGCGATTGCGGGACTTATGGAACACCGAGGAAGGGCAATTCTGGCTGGTCGTCCAAGCAAAGAACCGAGAAGAAGTGGCGCACCGGATCGGCAAAAGTCTTCAACAAACGCGAGATAGCGAGATGTGGAAGCGGGTCATTGGGCCGGCCCGGCATCGATATCGCGAATTGGGGAGACTTCAAGCGGCCGAGCGGTATCGGACAATGCAATCCTGCGAAACCGACCGGTTCGGGGCCGCCTAGAGAAAAAAACGAACGAATAGTTCGCGGCAAAGGGGGCGGTTTTCTTCGGAAAATCGGCCCCTTTCGTTTTGCGCGGGATGATTTTCCGTTGTGCAAACCGACCGACCGGCCGGAGTGGTAGAGGGCCGGTAAGGACGTTCCAAGCGGCCCCTAACCTCTAGGAGTTTCGCTATGAAACGAAACCAGCCGAGAAGGCCAACCATCGGCCTTTCGCAGATGGTTCCGGGTGCGATTGTCTCGGACGCGATATATCGCGTGGACGAGGCGAAGGCCCGGATGGGTTGGCGCGATGCTGCTTTCCGGTCCGCTTGTCGGGCTGGGCTGAAGACCTATCGCGTCGGGAAGCGGGTCTATGTGGCTGGCTGCGATCTGGCCGCCTTCGTCACCAGCGAAGGGGGGCAGTCATGAAGCGCAAGCGACCAAACACAAAGGACCGGTTCCGCGCGGGCCGCCGAGCCGCCGAGCGGGAGGCCAGAATGGCGGCCCCGGGGCAGCTGGTCTTCCCGTGGTTTGAAAAAGCCGGGGGGGTGGGGTTCGACCGACCAACCCCGGAGCGGATCGCGTCGGATCTCTACGTGCCTGCTTTCGATGCCCAGCCGCCCGAAGTGGTGAAGAAGGGAGGCCGCCATGCTCGCTAGTCGATTGCCTACCGCGAACCCCGAGGACAACGGCCACGCCGCTGCCTTGGATCGGGACCATCCGGCCGCAGCTGCCGGACCGCCACCGGATCCATTCGATCCGGCATCGCTCCACCTCGGGGCCGACTATTCCGAGGGCCTTGGCGTGAAGAAGGTGATTTCCACCATTCCCACGCGGAAGCCCAACAAGTCGGAGTGGTTCCAAGTTCGGCCGGGAGATGGTTGGCGTTTGCAAACGGCCGTTCTCGAAATCGAGAACGGGGTGGACCGGGCGACCTATCTGGTCGCGAAGCATCTCTGGCCGGATCTTTCTGGTGAGATTTCGCCCGCGCTGGTCCTCACCTGTTTGAACCGGGGGGGGGATTTGTTTCTCTGGCGAATCAAACTCCCCGGCCCCGATGGCCGCTCGAATACGTGGACCGAATCGGCCCTCCGAATCGCGCAGGCTGCGGAGTCTTCGTGGTGTCGGATGGTCTCGGATACGAGCAACGGCCATTACACCCACTTTGAACCGGCGGCTGAGCTGCCGGAACCGAAGTGGCCGGATCTCACCTTTCCCGAGGTCCTGAAGATTGCGTTTCGGGATCGGTTCATCGAATCGGTGGACCACGCTATCCTTCGCCAGCTACGGGGGGTGGCGTGAAGGGTCTCGAAGCGTTCGAAGAGATCTGGTGCGTCGATACGGAGTATTCCGCGCCCACCGGCCATCGGCCTCGTCCGATTTGTTTGGTGGGCGTGGAACTTCGTTCCGGTCGGCAGCTGCGCCTCTGGGAAGACCAGCTGGCGCAGCTGCGGGCCGCCCCGTTTCGGACCGATAGTGGATCTCTTTTCGTGGCCTACGCGGCCGCCGCCGAGTTTTCGGTGTTCCATGTCCTCGGCTGGCCAGCCCCCGAGCGGACGTTGGATCTCTTCTTCGAGTTCCGCGCCCTGACGAACGGCCTCCAAACCCCGAGCGGCAGTGGTCTTCTCGGTGCGCTCATCTATCACGGTCTGCCCGCGATGGAGGGAGCGGAGAAAGAGGAGATGCGGGGGCTGGCGATCCGAGGCGGCCCATATGAGGCCTCGGAGCGGGCGGCCCTTCTCGACTACTGCGCCGAAGACGTGGCGGCGCTCGCGCGTCTCCTGCCAGCCATGATGCCGCGAATAGACCTCCCCCGCGCGCTCCTGCGGGGCCGTTACGCGTGGGCAGTGGCCGCGATGGAGCATCGGGGGATCCCGGTGGACGTTCCCACGTTTGAACATCTGAAGCGGGAATGGCGAAACGTCCAAACCAAGTTGGTCGCGGAAGTGGACCAGCGGTACCACGTCTTCGATGGGACCACGTTCAAGCGAGACCGCTTCGCCCGGTTCCTCATAGAGCGGAAGATCCCGTGGCCGATGCTCGAATCGGGGCAGCTGGACCTCTCCGACGATACCTTCCGGTCGCAGGCCAAGGCCTACCCGGTGGTCTCCGAGTTGCGAGAACTTCGGGCTGCCCTCGGCCAGATGCGACTTTTTGAAGATCTCGCAATCGGGCCGGATGGCCGCAATCGAACCGGCATCGCTCCCTTTCGCGCCCGGACCGGCCGGAACCAGCCATCCAATGCCCGGTTCATCTTTGGACCTTCCCGATGGCTGCGAAGCCTCATTCGGCCGGAACCGGGAATGGCGGTGGCCTACTTGGACTTTGTATCGCAGGAGATCGCGGTCGGCGCTGCCCTCTCTGGCGATCCTGCGATGTTGGAGGCCTATTCCAGCGGCGATTTTTATCTGGCCTTCGCCCGGCAGGCCGGGGCCGTTCCAGCCGATGCCACGAAGGCCAGCCACGCCGAAGAGCGGGCGCTCTTCAAGGCCTGCGCCTTGGCGGTGATGTACGGCATGGGGCCGCAATCCTTGGCCCAGCGAATCGGGAAGCCCACCGCCGCCGCTGCCGAACTTCTTTCGCTCCACCGGCGGACCTATCCGAAGTTCTGGAAGTGGTCGGAATCAGCCGTGGACCGCGCCACGCTCACCGGGCAGATCCAAACGGTCTTCGGTTGGCCGCTCCGCGTTGGCCCATCGGTCGATCCTTCGCGGCCAGCTGCCAACCCACGGGCGCTCTCGAACTTCCCAGTTCAAGCCAACGCGGCCGAGATGTTGCGGCTGGCCTGTTGCCTACTGGCCGAGCGTGGGATCGGCCTTTGTGCGCCGGTCCATGATGCGGTGATGGTGGAAGGCCCAGCTGACGAAATCGACCGAGTGGTAGCGGAAACGGGCGCAGCGATGGCCGAGGCCTCACGGGTGGTCCTCCGGGGTTTCGAGATTGGCGCGGATGCCAAAATCGTTTCATGGCCGGAGCGATACGTGGACGAGGCAGGGGCCGACTTTTGGGAAACGGTCCTCCGGCTGGCTGGTCCGGTCCGAGACAACCCGAATCCACCGGAACTAGTTCGCGATTCTGCGCGATCTAGTTCACTGGAAAACGCGAACCGGTCTAGTCTCCTAAGAGAGTCTCCTAAAGAGGTCTCTTTTTCTTCTATGGGGGGTGGGGGTAATGATTAGAAGCATTGAAGATTTCGGGGTGATCTCCGCAGCAGAACTTCCCAGCCAACCGAGGAAACCGCGTGGCAAGCGGGGGGCCTTTCTGGCTGGGCCGATTCCGATGGAGTGGTTGGCCAAGTCGCAGGACCTCGGCGGATCGGCGCTGGCCGCCGGTATCTGCCTTTGGTTCGTCCGCCGGGTATCGGGCCACGAAGGACCGATTCGATCATCCAAGGCGGTCCGCAGGAAGATGGGCCTTTCAGCTGGCCAGATGCTCAACGGTCTGCGGCGGTTGGAGGCCGGATCGCTGGTGCGATTCGTGAAGACCGGGCGGGGCCGATGCCCAGTAGTCGAAATCATCACAGGCCCGCCGATGGGGGCGTCTACGTTGCCCGCCTGTGAACCACTAGACCGCTTGTAAACCAACGCGGCCCCGGGCGGGTGTTTGGGTCTTTCACGGGTCCTCCGCCCGCCTCCGAGGTAGGACGGCCACCAAGAGCATCCTTGAAATACTGTGTTTTGAAGGGTCTTCGCGAGATCGACCGGACGGCAACGAAAAGTTTTTTCCTTCAGCTGAAGAGGATTGCAGCCAATGGCAAAGAAATCGAAGAGCGGGGATAGGGGAGGCCGAAAGCCGGGCCAACCTTCACCCATACCATTACGTGCCTCGAAGAATACGCGGCCCTCTCCCCGATTCAAACAAGATTCCACGCCGTCCCATCTGCGGCAAGAAACGGCCGAGTGGTGGGCGGAGGTGAATCGGGAGTTCGATCTCGAACACCACCACCGCCGCCTTTTGCGGCTGGCCTGCGAAGCGTGGGACCGGGGCCAAGAGGCCCGAGAAGCGATTGCCGAACACGGGAGCGTCTACGTGGACCGATTCGGGCAACCACGTGCGCGGCCGGAGGTGGCGATTGAACGTGATTCCAGAATCTCGTTCGCCCGGATGCTCCGGGAACTGGCCTTGGACGTGGAAGGGCCAACTGAAGGCGGCAGGCCGCCGAGGATCGCCGGGAAGGGAGACCGGAAGATGCCGCAGCTGGGCGGTAGCGGCGCTGGCCTAGACGAGGAGGACCAAGCCCTTCTCGGCCTCATCTGAGCGAAGGGAGCGTAGATGCCACCAAAAAGACGAAAGGACCACAAACGCGGCCGAGCGGCCTACAACGATGGCCACGCGTTTCAGTTGCAACATGGCCACCTCTACGAGTTCCTTGGAGAGGGGTTTGGGGAAGGCCGAGATTTTGATTGGGAGGCCGCCGAGGAAGCGTGGCCCGTGCTGCGGCCGGAGATCATGCTCGAACACCTCAAACTCTTCCCCGGCCGCCGCCCGTGGGCGTTCTGGAAGTTCGAGATGGGCCGCAACCCGCCACCGGGCGAGGACCAGCCGCGAATTCTTCACCGGCTGGGGCTCTTGACCAAGAAAGAAATACAAACAGTTGCAATCGTCTTCAATAAGAATGTCAAACGGTGAGCCGGTTTGCCGTGGGGGTCCTATGGCGGCGTTATTTGCCTATTTAGATTTTCTAGACAGTGCATCAATTTCATCTGGGGTAGCCGCCGCGTGCACCCGGTTATACTTTTTCGCATCCTCGGCTGTTTGTGTCCAGGTCTGCCCACTTGCTAGTTTTATCCGGGTAACGACAAAAATGGCCTTGGTTGTTTCTCTATTCAGATGAAGAGGAATTTCAGCCATTGTCACTCTGCCCGGATCTATCGGAGTCTGGAAGACCTCGGTCACATCCTTGCCATCCTGCTCGTTAAATGAATTGAGGCACCTCACTTTGAATTCAATTCCGAGAATTTTTTCTGTAGATTTGTTCTCAATGCCAAAATGAATCACCGGTGTGTCGATCAAGTTCTTCTTTATGACACCGTGCGAAACTTCAATGGGGCACTTTGAAGCCTTGTAATCCTGCTCAATTTTTTTCTTTGCATCTGCGAGTTCGTCTTCATATTTTTTCTTCACATTGGCTGAAATTGCTTTAAACCGAATCGTCTTTGTCGACCAACCACTTATTTTTTTGTCATCCCTGCGTTTTATCGAGAGCGTTATTACGTCACCAGACTCGATTTCTTTGTTTTTCATCTCCTCGAAGTCGTCTTTTGTTTTTATCAGTCCTCCACATCTGAAAACGATATCGCCCCCTTTTAGTCCAGCCGATTTCGCTTTCGACTCCTCAACGATTGCGCCGACCACGCACACGTAGTCCCAACTCCCGTCGTTCAACGGTGGTGGTAGTTCATCAGGTTCCTTTGCTTCGCAAAGCACGAAAACCACACCTCCCCAGCCCGGAGCGGCTAAGGCGTAATTGCCCACGCTTAAGAAAATCACGCTGAGGGATGCAAAGACAAATGCCGCAATTTTTCTGACTGGCAAAAATGGCCCCCCAGTCAACCTCAGGGATAGGTTCTCGCAAACTTGAAAATTCACTATCGGTCCTCTTTCTATTGGGCATACTTCTGACAGTGGGTGATTGCCCCCATAGAGTAGGCCACCGGCGTG
>CBFIHA010000001.1:0-24738 GCA_965662195.1 uncultured Pirellulales bacterium | reverse complement strand
TTTCGTTTTTTTCGATGGGCCTTCGCGAAGCCAAAGCGTGAATGGTGGTGACGATTTCAGGCTTGCGCGAACTTCTATTCGCGCTATGATCGCAGGCGAACCGATAAGTATCCGCAGCCAATAGGAGCGTTGGATCATGGGAGAAGAAATCAGCGTCTACGTGGTCCGGTTTGGCGACCGGCCGAACTTCGCTCTTCAGTGGCGGGATCCGATTACCCGGAAGCTAAAGACGAAGGCGACGAAAATTCCCGCTTCTCGTCTCGCGAGAGATCGCAAGGCCGCCGAGCGGCTGGCCGGAGAACTTCAAGCCCAGCTGGCCGCCGGATCGGCCGCGATCCCGTCCAAGTTCACGTGGTCCGAGTTTCGGCAACGCTACGAGGCCGAAGTGGTTCCGGGGTTGGCGAAGGAGACCGCCAACAAGATCGCCGTGGTCTTCAACCACGTAGACGCGATCCTTTCGCCTTCCCGCCTGCGGGATATGGATGAGCGAAGAATCTCCCACTTCGCGGCCACCATCCGGGCGACCGGACGAGCGGAGACCACGATTCAAAGCTATCTCGCCCACCTGAAGGCGATGCTTCGATGGGCGGTGGGGCAGAAACTTCTTCCGGCCTGCCCCACGTTCCCCAAGGTCCAACGCAAAAAGAAGAGTAAGGGGACCACGCCGATGAAGGGCCGCCCCATCACGCTCGAAGAGTTTGAGCGGATGCTGAAGAAGGTTCCCGAGGTGGTCGGCCCAGCTGCGGCAGCTGCTTGGAGGCATTACCTACTCGGCCTTTGGACCAGCGGCCTGCGGCTATCCGAGTCTCTGGAACTTTGGTGGGATCGGGAAGACCGACTTCTTCCGACGTTCCCCCGGCGGGGCCGCCCGATGCTGCGAATCCCGGCCGAGTTGGAGAAGGGCCACGCCGACCGCCTCCTCCCGATGGCGCCCGAGTTTGCGATGTTTCTCCAAGAGACTGCCGAATCTGAGCGGAGCGGGGCCGTCTTCAAACTGCCCGGCATCCGGGCGAAGACTGCCGAATTGCGTTCGAAGTGGGTTGGTAGGGTGGTTTCCAAGATCGGAAAGGCGGCCGGGGTGCGGGTCTACGTGGATCCGAGGGACCCCAAGCGGATGAAATACGCTTCGGCCCACGATTTTCGGAGGGCCTTCGGTGAGCGGTGGTCCGCCCGGATCATGCCTGCCCAGCTAAAGGAACTTATGCGGCACGAATCCATCGAAACCACGCTCCGCTACTACGTGGGGGCCAATGCCGAGCGGACCGCCGATGCCTGCTGGGAGGCCTACGGGAAAACCGCCACCGGTGGCGGCCGCGCCGGGGCCGGTATGGTAGATAATGGGGTTTCGGAGGCCTGCGCCTAACAAAGCGCCTAACAAGGGGCCGCCGAACACGCAAAAACCCCAGACGCGCCCGTAGCTCAGTCGGATAGAGCATGGGATTTCTAATCCCAGGGTCGCTGGTTCGAGTCCAGCCGGGCGTACTGGTCATGGAGGACGGATGCCGCTGTTTGTTATCGACCGCTTGGCTGTTGTTTCAATGATCGGCCCAATGCTGTTGGCTGGGGTGCTGGCTATCTCGTGGACGAACGCCACGATTGCAGCACCGCCGAGCGGCCGGATTCGTGGTGATGGTGAAGCCCTGGTCGTATCACCGGCCAGCAGCCGGGAGTTGGCGCCGAGCCTACGGCAGAAACTGCCCGCTTCACTCCTTCCATTCGAGGGCCCGGTGTCACCGGCGACCCAGGCCGCTCTTGCCGGGCGGCATGATTGGGATCGATTTGTGTCCGACAGCCGGCTGGCACCGGTTGTGCTGACGATCACGCCGGTCACCACCGCTGGCAGCCGCGTCGGGCATCAGGTGCGGGCCGCGTTCGGGCTGCGGACGTCGCTGACCGACCTCGACCAAGATCAGGAGGAAGCAGAGCCGCTGGGGCTGGGCCGAGCCGGTGGCTCGTACCGGCTGCTCACCACTGCTGAACTGGCTGAGGCTGGCATCGAGCCCCCCGGCGAACAGGATGAACGCTTTGCGTTGATCAACCTCACGCTGCTTCACCGGGTTGTGGTCCGCGGGACGATTCATATTGTGCGGCAGCGTACTGACGATGGCATCATGCTGGTCTGGGAGTTTGATCATCGCTTTGACAGCCAGCCTGACTTCCGGAGCACGGCCTCACGGATCGAATCGAATCAGCTCGGTGCCCGGGTCGTCGGGCCAGCCGAGCCCTATGCTGGTGGCTGCGGAGTTGTGATTGCCCGGGAACTTCCCCGGGACGACTCGACTACCGGCCCGCCGGTGGTTGTTGTGGAGTCAAGGCTGGTCATCGCCGAGCCGGAGAGCTGGTTCGGCGGCAGCAACCTGCTGCGGGCCAAGATTCCACTGATTACTCAGGAAGGAGTTCGTACACTGCGGCGACGGCTTGGGGCTGCGGCTGCACCGTGACGCTCCGTGGGCGTGCTTTCGGTGGCCAGCCCCTTTCCGTTCCGAAAGAATTCAGCACTCATCCAGGCTCAGCCGCCGGCCGTCGCAGCCAGGCTGGTCTCGGGCTGCCAGCAGTAGAGGAAGGTCGGCAGTTGGCTGCGGTCGAGACCGGGCACATTGATTGGCAGCAGCCCTGCCTGGAGCGGTACATTCGGCGTAATGTCCAGCGGCGTGTGGGCTCGGTCGTTGTCCCGCCGCAGCATCACGACTGCTGCGGCCTGGTCGAGACCAGCCAGCCGGCCTGCCTCAGCGATGGCATCATCGAGATAGCCGAGTCGGTCGACCAGTCCGGTCGTCACCGCCTCGTCACCTGCCACCACCCGGCCGTCGAACAGGGCGTCATCAGCGGCCAGCCCGCTGCGGGTCCCCCGAATCTGCTGCTGCAGCCGATCGTGGAACCGATCGGCAAGGCCTTCGAGCATTGCCAGTTCCTCCGGTTCCAGCGGCCGGATGGGTGAGGCGGCGTCGATGAGCTCACCCGCCTTGATCGGCCGGGCAATCACGTTGAACTGGGCCATTGTCTCTTCAAGGTTGTAGCTGTTGAGGATCACGCCCAGGCCACCGACCAGCGTGGTGGGGTGGGCGACGATCAGGTCGGCGTTCGAGGCGAGCAGATAACCGCCCCCGGCGCCGACATCCATCAGGCAGGCGACGACCGGGATGCCCCGCTGCATCCTGAAGGCCTGAAGATCGCGGGCCATGATGTCGGAGGCAGTCACGCCCCCGCCCGGACTGTTGATTCGCAGGACAACCGCACCAACCGATGCATCAGCCGCGACCGATTCAAGCTTCTCCCGGAACAGGGCCACCGGGTTTTCGCCCATTGACCCGAGGCCGCCGATGTTGCGGTTGAGCAGCAGGCCGTCGACGTCGACAATCGCAATCCTGCCGCCAGGTTCATCGCCAGCCCGGACCACCACCCGTGACAGCGGTGAGGCCCGGTTGTCGGTCTTCAGCGAGGTGACAATCGTGCCGTCGACACCGAGGTCGCCCTGCATGTCCATCGAGCCGTTCATCGCCATGTCGCCCGTCATTCCCATCGTCCCCTGCATGAAGACCTTGATGGGATCGTGGCGGCAGCCACCGGCAGTCAGCGTCACGACGAGCAGACAGAACAGAGCAATCGATCGGCGCATGGTGGATTTCCAAACCGGCGGGGCTGCCTCACCGTGGTTTCATCGGTCGAGTCGGGGATCGGTTTTCGCTCAGCTGCCGGTTCCCTGGTGCTGTCGCAGTGGCCTGTGGAAACGCCGTAGCCCGCCTCAGTCCCCCGGGGGGTCACGATGACCGCCAGCGTCCCAAGCCCCCCAGGCTTCCCGGAGTCAACCGGGGCCGCCCGTGATGCCTGCGAGGTCCTGCTCGTCAGGCTGACGCTCACCGCCACCGCCGCTGACTACCAGCAGTTGACCGAGCTGCTCTCAGTGAACGAACAGGAGCGGGCGGGCCGGCGACTGCCTGACGTCCGCCGCCGAGCGGTCGTCAGCCGGGGCCAGCTGCGGCAGCTGCTCGGCCACCTGCTGGCGCTTCCGCCGCGGGCGGTGCCGCTGGCCACGAATTCGCACGGCAAGCCAGTGCTCACCGGCAGTCATGCCGACTCAATCGCCTTCAATGTCAGCCATTCCGGGGACGAGGGGCTGATAGCGGTGACCCGGCAGGGTCCTCTCGGCATCGACCTGGAAATTGGCAAGCCAACCCAGGACGCCGCCTGGGCCCGGCGAATGGCGGGGACCATCTTCGCCGCAGAGGAATTCGCCCGCTGGCAGTTGCTGCCTGAGCATCAGCGGGCCGCCGCCATCCTCGACGCCTGGGTGGCAAAAGAGGCGGTCTTCAAGGCCGCCGGTACCGGTATCGGCGATCGTCTGCGGCAATGCCTGCTGCCGCGGGAACTACCTCGGGTCACACCGGAGGACGCTGGGAGGCCCCGCCGCTGTGAGCTTGTGCCGGTGGAGTTGCCGACGGACCCCTCCTTGCGTCCCCAGCAATTCGGCCTGACCCTGCTCGACCTTGGCACCGGTTGCCATGCTGCCCTTGCCTGCCAGGCATCGTCGGCCACGGTCATGGTGCGATCGATCGACGACATGCTGCGCGAGGGGCTCAACTGATCACCGCGCAGCCTACCGCAGCGGCTGAAGAGCCTGGTTTATCACCTCAGCCAGCCGCTGCAGATCGGGCTCGGTATATTCAGCCGTCGAGGCCGCCTGCTGCAGTGCAGCCGACCAGACCAGATCGGTGCCGGGAGGCAGATCGGTCAGAGCAAAGGCATCTTTCGTCGGCATTCCGAGGAAGAACTCGTCCGCATCGACATGAATGGCCCGGTTGTCCCGGGTGCCTTCCTGAAGCCAGCGGGGTGGGTCAGTTGTCGGCTGAAGACTGCGGTTGGCCGCTCGGGCCAGCAGCCAGACGCAGCATGAACAGCGGCCCGAGGCCGGTTCCACCCAGATAAAGTGCCGCATCACCAGCGGAGTATGACGTCCGCCTCGCAGGAAGAGCGAATCGACGTCGACGACCTGCATGGTGCCATTGGCCCCAACCCGCCGCAGTTCAGCCAGATGCCGGCCGTTGGCCGCGAGCACCTGCCGGCCGATCATGTCGATGCCGGCAGCCGCTGGCGGGGCATCGGGGTCGATCACCGTCAGCTGACCAGCCAGCGGCACGGCATACCCGGCCCCCACCTCAAGCAGCCGGTGCACCGGCTGGCCGGCGGCGTTATTGATCCGGCCGACCGTTGCCAGCAGGGCCAGGGTGAACAGCGGTACCCGGCTGGTGATCATCGCCGGTACTGCATCGGCATCACCGCTGGCGATCTGCGAGGCTGCCAGGTAGACCACCCGGTTGAAGCGGGCGGCGGTCGGGGCGATGGCAACGGTGCCTGGCGGCACCCGTGGCAGGGCGATCGGGGCAGGCTCAGCGGCATAGGCCGGAGCGATCACCACTGACAGCAGCAAGGCCGGTGTGATAACCGACAAAATGCCGCCGACACGCGGCTGAATGAATGGCAGAATTGGGAACCGCATCATCGGTGGTCTCCGCAGGACACCGCCTGGCAGACTGTGAATCGTCACCGAGGAGGGAGCATGAAATCAAGGCTGAAAGATTTGACAGCCGAGACGGCGGCCGGGGCAGCGGCTGGCCTCATCTCGCTGCGGGAGGTGACCAAAACCTACCGGGATGGCAATGTCCGGGCGCTGGCCGGAGTGACACTCGAGCTTCCGGCCGGCCAATGTGTGTCAGTGACCGGCCCGAGCGGCTGTGGCAAATCGACCCTGCTGCACCTGATCGGCGGCCTCGATCAGCCCACCAGTGGCAGCATTCACTTCCGTGGCCAGCGTCTTTCGGCGGGGACGGATCTCGACCGGCTCCGCAGCCGGGAGATCGGCTTTGTCTTCCAGTCGTTCCACCTGCTGCCCAATCTCACCGCCCGCGAGAACGTGCAGCTGCCACTGTTCGGTGCCGACCAGACCGACGCCGAACGGGTGGCCCGGGCTGACAGCCTGCTGGCTCAAGTAGGCCTTGCCGAGCGGGCGGGGCACCTGCCCGGTGAGCTTTCGATCGGCCAGCGGCAGCGGGTGGCCATCGCCCGGGCCCTTGCCAACGAGCCGGCAGTGGTGTTGGCCGACGAGCCGACCGGCAGCCTCGACAGTACCAGTGGCACCGAGGTCATGGACCTGCTCTGCGGCCTGCATGCTGAGCGTGGCCTGACCCTCGTCGTCGTTACGCACGACCCGGCCATTGCCGCCCGTGCCGATCGCACCATCGAAATGCTCGACGGACAAGTCGTCCGCGATACGGCCTTTTCCTGAATGGTTCTTCTGGCTTGTTCGGGGCCTGTCTTTCAAGCGTCGGGGCTCGGGCCGTGCCATCTCGTCAGATGTTCGCCCCGGGCTTCCTGCCCTTTGTGACTTCGTGGTACATCGAAGCCGGCTTTATGGGGTGGTGTTCATCATCGTTGCTCACGATGAAACACCCGCTTCGGCGAGGGCCTCGTCGATTGCGGCGGCCAAGGCCGTCACGTGCGGCGGGGCGACCATGCTGTGGTGATGGCCCGGCACCTCGCGGACCCCGACTGACCGCAGCAGCCGGCCCCAGCCCCGGTCGGCCGGTTCGGCCAGTTCTGCCGGTGTCTCCCGTGGCCGGAACAGCACCGCGTCGACGGCCAGCTTCCGGGGCTGATAGCTGCTGCACAGCCGGGCGTGATGGGCGAAGAGCCGGTGCAGGTCGCCCAGCATCCTGGCCACCAGTTCTTTCGGAGCGGTCTCCTCGATCAGCCCCAATTTGCGGGCATGCTCATAGAGAACTGGCAGCTGCTCTGCTGCCGGGAGATCGCCAAGTTCGCTGAGCCCAAGCTCGAGGCCGTACTCACGACCGGTTTTTCCATCAGCCTCGTGGCTCCCCTCCGGCAGGGCCGAGTCGAGCAGCAGCAGCCGGTCGACGGTCTCACCAGCCACCAGCAGCTGACGGACAACCTCGCTGGCGATGACACCACCGAGTGACCAGCCGCCAACGAGATAGGGGCCGGCTGGCTGCGTCACCCGAATGGCCGTGACGTAATCGGCAGCCAGAGCCTCAAGGCTGGTGGGCAGGTCTTCCTCGCCATGCAGGCCGCGGGAACGAATACCAATCAGGGGCCGGTCGGGATCGAGCTGCCGGGCAAGGGCCGCATAGCAGACGACGATTCCTCCCGGTGGATGCACCATGAACAAAGGTGGCAGGCTGCCATCTGGCTTGAGGGAAACCACCAGCGGGTGGCTGTCGTCGTCGGCCTCGGTAGTGGCAAGTGAATCCGGCCCGAAGCGGGCTTTCACGGCAGCCGGGTGCAACTCAGCGAGCCGTCGGGCAATCGCGGCAATGTCGGTCAGATCGAAGAAGAGCACGGTCGGCACCTCAACCCCCAGATCACTACTCAATCGGGCGGCCAGCACCGCCGCCTGTAGCGAGGTGCCACCCAGGTCAAAGAAGTTTTCCCGGATGCCGACGGTAGTCAGGCCAAGTGTCTCCCGCCAGCAGTCGGCAAGATGCTGCTGCAGTGGCGTGTGGGGTGATTCGACGCCGGCCAGCTCTGGATGGGAAGCGGTCGGCTCGGGCAGCCGGGCCCGATCGACCTTGCCGCTGGCCGTGGTCGGAATGGTGTCGATCAGATCGACTGTGGCCGGCCGTTTCCAGGCGGGCAGCCGGGCAGCCAGATGTCGGTGCAACCGGCTGACGATCGAATCTTCCGTTTCGGTTGCATCCGACTCCGGATCGATGACGACGAAGGCGGCCAGCCGGGCCTCGGGGGTGCCAACGGCAATCGGCTTCACGGCTGCCTCGGTCACCGCCTGATACGACCGCAGGCAGATTTCGATTTCACCCAGTTCCACGCGGTAGCCACGCAGCTTCACCTGCTCATCAAGCCGACCGAGAAACTCGAAGTTTCCGTCGGCCAGACGACGGCAGCGGTCACCGGTGCGATAGCCACGAATCGGTTCAGCTGTCCGGCCAGCGGCCCCTGGCAGCATGACAAACCGGTCCGCTGTCAGTTCTGGTTGTCCCAGGTAGCCGCGGGCCAGGCCCGGCCCGATCACCACGAGTTCACCCGGCAGGCCATCGGGCAGCGGCCGCAGATGGTCATCGACCACCATCAGGCCGGCTCCAGCTGCTGGCTGGCCGATCGGCAGCCGGGCTCGGCCCCGGCAGGCGTCGGCCTCGACCTGCCAGACCGCCGCCTCGACCGTCGTCTCGGTTGGCCCATAACAATTCCAGAGCGTCACTCCGGGCAGCCGGGCTACCGCCTCGGCCAGCGCCGGCGACAGGGCCTCGCCGCCACACCAGATCTGCCGCAGCCAGGGGCACTCACCGAACCGGGGATGCTCGATCAGCAGCTGCAGCAGTGAGGGAATGACTGGCAGGATGCTGATCCGGTCGCGGATCAGTTGGTCAATCAGTCGGGCAATGTCCCGGGGAGCCTCGTCCTCGGCGACCACCACGGTGCCACCGGCGGCGAGTGTTGCCAGCGTCGTGCCGAGAGCAGCATCGAACTGGTGGGAGAACAGCAGCAGCATGCGATCGCCGGGCCTTGCCGGCATCACCTGCTGCCGCCAGGTGAGCAGGTTGGTAATCGCCCCTTGTTCGACCAGCACACCTTTTGGCTGGCCGGTCGAGCCGCTGGTGGTGATGCAATAGGCCAGGTCATCGCTGGTCGGCTGCGGCAAGGAGAGGCGGTCGGCTGTTGACGCGTGGCTGTGGGTGCACTGCGTGTCCCGTCGCTTCCGCTCCGGGCTTCCTGGGTGAAGCCGGGGTGTGGTGGTACCCGAGCAAGACCTTTGCTCAAGTTCAGTGATATCAATCACAGGCAGTTCCAGGCCAACTGCCTGTGGAGTCTGGGGTGCTCCTGCTGTGATGATCGCCTTGGCGTTGGTGTTGCTGATCAAATCTGCAAGCTGCGCCGCCGGCTGCTCGGCATCGACTGGAAGTACCGCAGCGCCGGCCAGCATGGTTGCAACGGTGGCCAGCATCCCCTGCCGGCGGTCAGCAACGACCGGCACCAGATCATCACCACCCAGGCCTGCGGCAACAAGTTTCCGGCTCACCGCACTGCTCAGGTGGCTGAGATCGCGGTAGGTCCACTGCTGGTCACCGATGAGAAACGCTGGTTGCTCCGGCTGACGGTCGCTGACGGGGCGGAGCAGGTTTTTCAATGTGCCCGGCGGACATTTCGCTGGCTTCGGCAGGCTGGGAACAACAGGCCAGGCGACGTCTGAGAGGGGGCTGTCGGGATTCTCAGTGAGGGCAGCCACAAGGCCTTCGAGACAACGGGCAAGATTCGCGACCGTCTCGTCCCCGAACAGGTCCTGACAAAAGTGAAGGACACCCCGGTAGCCATCGTCTGCCTGCTCGAAGACAAACTCGAGGTCGTGAACGCAGGCCTGCTGCGGCACCGGAAAACTCTCCTGCCGCAGTCCGGCGAAGCTGACCACTTCGGCCCGGTCGGGAAACAGGAAGCCGGCCCGGCCCGTCTCGCCACGGCGGTGTGATTTTTCGAACGTGCAGCTTACCTGGAACAGCGGACTGCGGCCCGGATCAAAGCCGCAGCGGGCATCGGCCACGATTGCCGCGAAGGGATAGTCCTCATGTTCCAGTGCCGCCATCAGTGTGTCGCCGGTCCGCTCAACCAGGCTGCGGAACGAGGGACTGTCATTGAGCCGGGCGGGAATCGGCAGCATGTTGATGAAAAAGCCGACGGTGTCCTCGAACCGCCGCTGGCTGCGGCCCGAAAACGGCATGCCGATCAGAAAGCTGGACTGACCAGAAAACCGGGCCAGCAGCACCTTTACCGCGGCGAGCATCACAGCCGATGGGGTCACACCGACGGCTGCTGCCAGGCTTGTGACCGCGGCTGAGGCTACGGGTGAAATCGTGAGTGATGCACTGCCGGCCCGACCGGTGAACCGCGTTGGCCGGGGATGGTCGAGGGGCAGGTCGAGCGTCGTCGGCATGTCGGCCAGCTGCTCTTGCCAGAAGGTTCGCAGCTCAGGCACCCGCTCGCTGGCCAGTAGTTTCTGCTGGCGGTGAACAAACTCGGCATAGTTGTTGGCCGCAGGTGGCAGCACCTGCGGCTGTCCCGTCGCTTGCGCGGCGTAGCCTGCGGCAATCTCACCCAGCAGCAGGATCAGCGACCAGAAGTCGACGGCAATGTGGTGCGTGGTCGTCAGCACCACCCAGTCATCGGCAGCCAGCCGGTAGGCAGTCACCCGAAGCAGTGGGCCCCGCTCAAGGTCAAAGGGTCGCTGGGCGTCAGCGGCAGCGAGCTCCCGAACAGCGTCAGGATCAAGCCCGGTGGCGTCGTGGACGGTGAACTCGGGTGGCAGGCTGGGATGCACCCGTTGCAGCATCTCACCACCGTTTTCACCGAAGGTGGTTCGCAGGCTTTCATGCCGGTTGGCCGCGAGATTCATTGTTGCCCGAAGTGCATCGATGTCGAGCGGTGAACGGATTCTGGTAGGTAGGAAGACGTTGTAGGCGGTGCCGGTCGGAGCGCGGCGGAAGGCGGTCCAGAGCCCCCGCTGCCCCGCTGCCATCGGGAAGATCACCGGTCCCGGCGGCTGCGCATCTGCTCGGTCCGACAGCGGTTGTTCGGTGGTCTCATCCACGGCTCCGTCGCTGAGTTCCCGGCAGATCTGCTGGGTCACCGCCGTGACGCCTGGGCTGCGCATCACGGCTGCCATCGGCAGATTGACGCCGGTCTGGTTGTCAATCCAGTTCCGCAGCTCCACGGCCATCAGGGAATCGAGTCCGAGTTCGAGCAGCGGCCGGTCAGCCTCCAGGCTTTCCGGGTCGGTGCCGAGCAGGCTGGCCGTCTTGGCCCGCACTGTTATCTCGACAAGTCGCCGACGCTCGGCAGGGGCAGCAGCCCGTAGGGTTTCTGGTGAAATCGTGGTCGTTGTCTCGCCACCATCGGCCGTCCCCACCGACCGCAACAGATGGGCGAACTTCGGCGGCACGTTGTCGGTGATCCCCAGGCCCCGCCAGCGGGTCCAGTCCATCCGCAGGACACTCAGCTGGGTTTCGTGAGATGTGATCGCGTGGGCCAGGCAGTCCATCGCCTGCTGCACCGTGAAGGAGAGCACGCCCTGGCGTTCAAGCCGGGCGGCCAGTTCGTCCCGCTGAGAGAGATAACCGACCTCACCCAGATGCCCCCAGTTGATCACCGTGGCCGGCAGGCCGAGGCCCCGGCGATAGTGGGCTAGTCCATCAAGGGCGGCGTTGGCGGCGGCATAGTTGGCCTGGCCGGCATGGCCGAAGACGCTGGAGAGCGACGAGAACAGCACGAACTGGTCGAGGTCGAGGCCGAGTGACTCGCGGTGCAGGTTCCAGCCACCGAGCAGCTTGGGCCAGAGCACCCGGTCGAGCGTTTCGTGGTCGAGATCGACCAGCAGCCGGTCCTCGAGCACCATCGCGGTGTGGAAGATGCCTTTGAGAGGCTTTTCTTCCGCGGCGATCGTCGCCAGCACCCGCCGGACATCCTCGGGCCGGGTGATGTCGGCCGGCAGCAGCCGCACCCGGGTGCCGGAGGCTTCGATCGCCGCAATCGTGGCGGCCGCCGCAGCCGAAACCTGCAGGCTGCGGCCACCGAGGATCAGCGTGCCGGCGCCTTGCTCAGCCAGCCAGCGGGCCACCTCGAGGCCAAAGCCCCCCAGCCCACCGGCCACCCAGTAGCTCGCGTTGGGATCGCACTGGAACTGCCCCGGTTCGGGCGGCCGCACCGCCACTGGTGGCGTGCTCGAGTCAATCACCAGTTTGCCGATGTGCCGAGCCTGCCGCATGTCCCGAAAGGCGGCGACTGCCTCGGCGGCCGGATGGACGGTCACCGGCAGCGGCTTGAGTTCGCCCGACTCGAATCGCTCAGGCAGACTCCGCAGCAGTTCACCCATCCGCGCCGGCTGCCGCTTGAACAGCTGGTCGAGGTCGATCCCAAAAAAGGCGATGTTGTTCCGGAATGCATAGAGGCCGAGGGCCTCGTCGGCATAGATATCCCGTTTGCCGATCTCCAGGAACCGCCCACCGATGGCCAGTGCCTCGATGCCCCGGGGAATCGCCTCACCCGGCAGGCTGTTGAGAATGGCATCGATGCGACCACTTTGGCGGCGGGCTTCGTCGGCAAAGCCGAGGCTGCGCGAGTCAAACACCTGCTCGGCACCCTGCTCGCGGACAAAGGCCCGCTTTTCCTCGCTGCCGGCGGTGGCCAGCACCCGGCCGCCGGCCAGCCGCACCAGCTGCATAGCGGCCAGACCGACACCACCGCTGGCGGAATGGATCAGCACTGACTCACCAGCCCGGATCCGGGCACATTCGTGCAGGGCATGGATCGCCGTGAGAAAGGCGATCGGTAGGGCTGCCGCCTGCTGATGGCTGAGATTGCGAGGCTTGCGGGCGACCAATTCAGTGGCGACCACCACATGGGTAGCAAAGGCACCCGGGGCAACAGCGATTACTTCATCCCCCGGCTGCCAGTCGGTCACCCCCGGGCCAACCCGGGTGATCACGCCGGAGCATTCACTGCCGAGCACCGGCCGGCCGGGTGGTAGGCCGGGGTAAAGGGCAAGCGCCTTCATCACGTCGCTGAAGTTGAGCCCAGCGGCGTGGACCGCGATCTCCACCTCGCCCGGCCCGACTGGGCCGGGATGAAAGAGCCGGTGGCTGAGGTCCTCGACACCAGCGGTGGCGGCAGCCTCAAGCCGGCCGGGCAGCTGTCGGCAGGCGGCTGGGCAGGCGACGGCATCCGTGTGCGGAATGAAGCGGCGAACCCAGCGGTCGTCTTCCCGCAGCAGCACCTCATCCTCGGCATCGTCACGGTGCAGTTCGTGAACCAGTGCTGCCAATGCGGTGGCATCGGCGGCGCCGGCGATGTCGACCAGGCGGGTGCGGAGCCGGCCATATTCGCTGGCGATCACCCGGCCCATGCCGATGAGTGGTGTCTGGGCAACCTCGACATGTTGGGCGTCTGCCGCTTCGATGGTCTGACCACCAGCCGTCACGAAGAAGCAGGGCAGTTGGCCCTCGGGGCCCTCCGCTTCCCAGGCCTGTATCAGATGCAGCGGACCCCGGCAGGACAGCAGTGTGCTTGCCCGCAGCTGGCTCGATGTGAGGCCGGAGGTGGTGGGGGCATCGAGGGCCCAGCAATAGATCACGCCCCCGATGGCTGCCTCGGCGATCGCCCGCAGCAGCTCGGCAAAGTCGGCCCGGCTGTCGGGGTTGAGGGCAAAGCTGCCATCGTCATTTGCCGCAAACCGATCGCCCGGTCGCACGAGGATGCAGCTGTCACCGGCCGCTGTCAGCTGTTCAGCCAGCCGGTCGCCCCGCCCACCGGTGTCGGCAAACAGCAGCCAGCAGGCCGGCTCAGCTGTTTCGGCCGCGGCCGCTTTGGCTGCAGCCTGCTTTACCCAGTCGAGCCGATAGACCAGGTCGGCGGTGGTTTCGTCCGGCTCGCTGCCGGCGACGCGGTCACTGATAAATCCCCGGATGGCCAGACAGAGACGGCCGTCGGCGCCGCGGATGTCGAGGTCGGCGACGATCCGTTCGTCACTGCGGTCGGTAATCTGCACATGGACGGTTGCAGTCGCACCGGGGGCCGCCATGAAGTGCACCGTCCCGATTTCCCGTGGCAGGTAGAGGCCTGACACGGTGTGGTCGAAGTCGCGGTCGGCGGCGATCATGCCGTGGAAGCAGGCATCGAGCAGGGCGGGATGGATCCGGTAACGCTCGATTTCAGCTGCAGCTTGCGGGGGCAGGAATACGTCGGCCAGGCATTCGCCGCTGCGCCGTCGGCCGGTCGTAATCCCCCGGAACTGTTCGCCGTAGTCGAGGCCGAGCCGGCGGCAGTAGGCATAGAGCCGCGCGCCGGTGAAGGCCTCGGCGCAGCGGTGGCTGACCTCGTCCAGGTCTCCAGCCAGTGGCGGCACCGGGCCGGTTGCGGTGGCGATGGTGACGCTGGCCAGCTCACTCCAGTCGGAGTCAGCGACCCCGCGCTGGGCGAAGTGAAGGCTGCGGCGATCGGGACGATGGCTGCAGGCGAGCCAGCGGGGGGCTGCCTCGTCGTGCAGGCAGGCCAGCCGCAGCACCAGCCGCTCAAGCCGCACTGTCGCCACAGCGTCATCGGCTAATTCTCCGGCTGCGGCGATCGCGGCCTCCAGATAACCCGCCGCCGGGTGGACGCAGGCACCCCGGACGAGGTGGTCACCCAGGTATCGTTGCAACCGCAGGTCGACCCGGCATTCCCAGCGGGCGGTCGGAGCCTCGGTACGGTCACCCAGCAGCGGGTGAAGCGACCGGGCAGCGCGCGACTCGCGGGCCTCGGGCGACTCCTCTCGCAGGCGTTGGGTGAGGAACGGCTCCGGCGGCAGTGGCAGGCGACGGTGGGGCCGCGGGTGCAGCCGGCCGAGGTCAATCGGCAGGCCAAGCGTATGAAGCCGGCCGAGTGAGGCGAGCATGGTGGCGACATCGTCGGTGTCGCGGCGGAGTGACGGCAGTGTTTCAACGGTGGCTTCGGCTGCCTCAAAGCATTCATTGATTGAATAGGCCAGCACGGGGTGGGGACCGATCTCAATTGCCAGCGTCTTGCCGGTGGTCGCCACGCAGGCCATCGCGTCGGCAAACAGCACCGGCTGGCGGACGTTCTGCCACCAGTAGTCAGCCCCCAGGGCAGTGCCGTCGATCAGGCCGCCGGTGACCGTCGAAAACAGCGGCAGGCTGGTGGCTGTCGGGCTGAGATCGGCCAGTGACACCAGCAGTTCCTCCCGTACCGGCTCCATCAGCGGGCTGTGGAAGGCATATTCGACAGCGAGCCGGCGGCAGAAAACACCAGCCGCCTCGAGCTTCTCGGCGAGTGCCGCGATGGCAGCGGCCGGGCCGGAAAGGGTCAGTGACGTCGGTCCGTTGACGGCGGCGATGCCGACTGGGCCATTCTCATCGGGAAGCCAGGCTTTGAGTTCATCGCGGCTCAGCCCCACCGCCAGCATGCCCCCCTGGGATGAGGCGAGGTCCATCGTGCGGCCTCGATGAAAGGCGACCCGGCAAGCCTCTGTGAAGGAAAGGCCGCCGGCCACGTGGGCCGCCGCAATCTCACCGACGCTGTGGCCGACGCAGGCAGCCGGCTCGATACCCCACTGCTTCCAGACAGCCGCGATGCCGACCTGCACTGCAAAGATCGCGGGCTGCGCAAACCGGGTCAGCTGGAGCCGCGAGTCGGCCTCGTCTCGCAGGAGTTCCTCGACCAGCGACCAGTCACCGTACCGTGAAAACTCTGCACCACAGCGTTCGATCACCCGCCGAAAGCTGCCGCTGGATGCGAACAGTCGCCGTCCCATGCCCCACCACTGCGGCCCCTGGCCGCTGAAGACGAAGGCCAGTTCGGCAGGATCTGGTGCGGCCGTGCGCTTGCCGGCTGCGGGCCGGTCAGCTCCGTCTGCCAGCTGTCGTAGCTTGTCGATGAGATCGGCCCGGTCGTTGACCACGAGGTGGTCACGCACCGGCCCGCCAGACCGCCGATGGGCCAGAAAGGCGGCGACGTCGGGCAGGCTGACTGTTCGGCCTGCTCGCTCCAGCCAGTCAGCCAGCAGGCCGGCACTGGCGGCGAGGGCCTTGTGGCTGCGGGCAGCCAGGGGCACCAGCAGTGGTTCGCTCACCCACTCCGAGGCCGGATCACGACGGGGCGAGGTAGTCGCGGCTGGTGGCTCCTCCAGCAGCACATGGGCGTTGGCGCCTCCGTAGCCGAAGCCATTGACGCCGGCGATGCGGCGGGCCGCCTGACCGGAGGCTGTGGTGACGGTCCAATCTCGGCTGGTTATGGGAACCGCCAGGCCGAGCTGCTCAAAGTCGATTGCCGGGTTGGCCTGCTGAAGGTGCAGATGGGCCGGGATGCGACGGTGATAGACCATGAGGGCCGCCTTGATCAGGCTGGCGATGCCGGCGGCTGCCTCGAGGTGGCCGATGTTGGTCTTCACCGAGCCGATCAGGCAGGGACTGTCGGCCGGCCGGCCCTGGCCTACGACGCTGCCGATGGCATTGGCCTCGATCGGGTCGCCGACCGGTGTGCCGGTGCCGTGGGCCTCGACATAGCCGATTTCAGCCGGCGCGACACCGGCCTTTCGGCAGGCTTCGCGGATCAGCTGCTGCTGGGCGTCTCCGCTCGGAACAGTCAGCCCTGGCGTGCGGCCGTCCTGGTTGCTGGCGGTGCTGCGGATGACCGCATAGATCAGGTCGCCGTCGTTGAGAGCGTCCTGCAGCGGCTTGATCAACACCATGCCGGCCCCTTCGCCGCGGACATAGCCGTTGGCGGCGGCGTCAAAGGTCTTGCAGCGGCCGTCGGGAGAGAGCACACCGAGCTGGCTGAAGGCGACGGTGAAGTCGGGCATCAACAGGGCGTTGACACCCCCAGCCAAGGCCATCCGGCTTTCCCCCCGGCGAATCGACTCGCAGGCCAGATGCACCGCCACCAGCGACGAGGAGCAGGCGGTGTCGACTGCCAGGCTCGGCCCACGCAGGTCGAAGCAGTAGGAGATCCGGTTGGCCGCGATGCTTGAGGAGCCTCCGGTGTTGCTGTAGGGCGTGAGCACGCCGCGGTCGCGGAAGCTGAGGCTGGCAACGGCATGGTCGAACGACGAGATGCCGATAAAGACTCCGACGTCACGGCCGTCGATCCGGCTGGGCGGTGTGCCGGCATCTTCGATGGCCCGCCAGGCGACCTCCAGCAGCATTCGCTGCTGCGGGTCCATCAGGGCCGCCTCGCGGGGCGAGATGCCGAAGGCCCGCGGGTCGAAGCCGGCGATGTCGGTGACATGACCGCCCCAGCGGCTCAGCAGCTTGCCCGGGGCTGCGTCACCCGGCTGAAAGAACTTGGCGGTGCTCCAGCGGTCTGCCGGCGTTTCGGTGATGGCGTCGCGGCCTTCCTCGAGCAGCTGCCAGAACGACTGCCAGTCGTTGGCTTCCCCCGGCAGCCGGCAGCCGATCCCGACAATCGCCAGCGGCTCACACTGCTCGTTCTGGTTTGCTCGTGATCCTCGCTTTGGCTGCTGCTGGGGGGAAGACCGCTGGTCGGCAGAGCTGAACCGAGGGGCGGGATTCGTGTCGAACGTCATCTGTGTCTGGTCCGTGACAAGGGGCAAGGGGGAAAGGAAATGGCTGGCGGCCTCAGCTGATTTCGCGGAAGGCTGCTGTGGGCTGGAGCCGGGCTGCTCGGCGGGCCGGCAGCCAGGCTCCGAGCAGGCCGATGCCGATGGCAAGCGCGAGCCCCTGGGCCATGATCGGTAGATCGATCACCGGCACGAGCATGCCGCCCGCTGCGGCACTCTGGCTGAGCAGCCAGGTGAGGCCGAGGGCCGCAACGCCTCCGATCACCGCCGCAGCTCCCGTCAGGCAGCACGACTCGGCCAGGATCATCAGCACGATCCGACGGCGGGGCCAGCCGATGGCCCGCAGGATGCCGATCTCACGGGTCCGCTCATGAACGCTCGTCAGCATGGTGTTGAGTGCCCCAACGCCGCCAATGACGACGGCCACCAGCGACGTCATCCAGGCCATCGCGTCGGCCAGCTTCAGCCGGGTGTCGGTCCGGACAAAGTCGGCCGTTGCCAGGGCCAGTAGCCTCGGGTCAAGTGCTTCAATGGCGGCAGTGGCCGCTGCCTGATCGGGCGGCCCGCCCGCCCGGTCGAGGACGGCGTTGATGTAGGTCACCTGCCCGTTGCGGCCGGTCAGCCGTTGCAACTGCGTGAGTGGCAGGATCAGCGAGCCATTTTCCCAGACGCTGTGGCTGCGAAAGACCCCGGCCACCCGGAACGGCTCATCGAACAGCAGCAGTTTGTCGCCCGGCGTGATGCCGAGGCGTTGGGCCAGATTGCGTCCGACGAGCAATTCCGGGCCACCACTCTGGGAGAACTGCAGGGTGGCGTCCTCGCCATTTCCATCGGCCGCCGATTCGTAGTCATCCAGCAGCCAGGAGCCCGGCTCCAAGCCCATGGTCGGGACGCCGTAGACCCCTTGCTGCTCCAGCGAGAGTGTTTCCAGCAGGACGCCTGCGGTCCGCTCAATCGCCGGCAAGGCCTGGATTTGGTCGATGACGGCCGCTTCGACAGCGCTGCTGAGCCGGTCGGCCGAGCCCTGGCGGGAAATGACGATGTCAATGCCGTGGGCTTCGTAGACATCGCTGAAAGCTCGCTTGAAGCCGTTGCAGATGCCAAGCAGGGCCACTATCGCTGTCATTGCCGTCGCCAGGGCAGCGACGGTGAGGGCGGTCCGGAAGGGCCGGCGAAGAACGTTGCGACAGACGAGTTCTGGAAACCGCATCGAGAGCTACTGCCAACCCTGTATCCAATACAGGAGGTTCACTGGCGGACCTCCGTCCAGTTCAGTAAGCCCCCGAAAAGGTGGGTCGGCAAATCTGGCAATGGTCCTTCAGTGAAGGTTTTTGGGAAAAGCTGACCGATCGTGCCGCGTGGAGTGATTGCACCATCTGGCGGGCCCTTTTTGGGAGCTGGCGAGCATGGGCAACATCTCCGGCTGGCGCAACCGACAGTCCCGGTAACCCGACTGGTTGGCCGGGGGGGCTGCGGCAAATCGGGGAGATTCGCAAGGGCTGGCGGTCGATTGGGAAACAGCGGTGCGGCCGGTTGTCGCTGCCGATTTCCCCGACATGCACTGTCACCGGGATATTCATTACACGGCCGGCTGCCGACCGTCTTCGGGCTCGCACCCGCGGCTGATCCTGCGAACAATGGCCGCCATCGCGGTCTGGTTTGCCGTGTCCGTCAACCAGGGACAGGCGGTTGAGCCGAAGGAGCTCCACACCGATCGCGATGCCTTCACGCCCTCGACCTTCACGATCCAGCCGGGGCGGGTCCTCAACGAGATGTCGCACGTCTACATCGAGAATCGCGCGGGGAAGCCAACCAACAACTATCCAGAATACATCTGCCGCATCGGTGCCACCGACCGGCTGGAGTGGCGGCTCGGGGTGAACTATTCGGTCGGCTCGCAGGGCAATGTTGTCACCAGCGTCGAAGCGGGGGAGCTGCCGATCGACGGCGGCACGCTGTATGAGTCGAACTTTCTTTACGGCTTCAAGCTCGCCACCTCCGAACAGGACGGGCTGATTCCCCAGAGCTGCTTCATCATGGAGGCGACGACGCCGATGTACGGCCAGGAGTTTGGCACCGAGCCGGTGGCCACCGTCGCCTTCGGCTGGGAGTTTCCGGCGAAGTGGCGGGTCGATACCGCGGTTCGATACGCTTACGCTGAGAGTGACGTCGTCTGGTTCTCCCGCTGGGGGCCATCGGTCGTCCTGCGGCTACCGATGACCGAGCGGTGGGAGATTCACGCCGAGTACTTTGGAACTTTCACGCAAGGGCTGCTGGATGACGTGAATCGGCCTTTTTTGAGCCCCGGCACGCATATCGTCATTTCCAAAAATGTTGAACTCGGCCTCCGCGTTGGCTGGGGCCTGACGGAGGATGCGGCCAACTTCTTCTCCGACGCGGGTCTCGCGATTCGGTACTGACTGGTCCGCGACTATACTGCGGCTTCCCCGCAGCCTGTCTGCCTGTCTCGCCGTCCTTCGGGAGTGTTCTGATGAAAGTCGTCTTCCTGCGTCGTTGTCTTGTCTGGGCCCCCCTGCTGTTGATGGTGGTGGGAGTCTGCGGACCAGGAGCCATGGCTGCCGAAGCCTGGAACTCTTTTCCCGGCGGTGATGGTCCCGGGAAGGGCAAGCAGGTGGTGCTGATCAGCGGGGACGAGGAGTACCGCAGTGAGGAGGCCCTCACACAGCTGGCAAAGATTCTGGCGACCCACCACGGCTTTGACTGCACAGTGCTCTACGCCATCGACCCGGAGTCGGGTGAGATTGCCCCCAACAACCAGCAGAATATCCCTGGCCTTGAATCGCTGCGGGAGGCCGAACTGATGGTGATCGCCACCCGGTTCCGCAACCTGCCGGATG
Organism: uncultured Pirellulales bacterium; assembly: GCA_965662195.1. Lineage (GTDB taxonomy): Bacteria > Planctomycetota > Planctomycetia > Pirellulales > UBA1268 > UBA1268. Next base: position 4,797 of record CBFIHA010000001.1, on the reverse strand, counting down.
ATCAGATGAAGGAGATTGACGAGTATCTCAAAAGTGGCCGGCCGGTGATCGGCATGCGGACAGCGACCCATGCCTTCAATATTCCAGGGGGCAGTCCCTATGCCCACTACAGCTTCAACTACAAGGGTGACAAGCAGGACTGGACCCAGGGCTTCGGTCGGCTGGTGCTGGGTGAGACCTGGATCAGCCATCATGGCCATCACAAGCATGAGAGCACCCGGGGACTGATTGCCCCTGGTGCGTCAGGCCATCCGATTCTGCGGGGTATCAAGGACGGTGACATCTGGGGGCCGACCGACGTCTACGGTGTACGGCTGCCACTGCCGGGCGACAGTCAGCCGCTGGTGCTCGGCCAGGTGCTCGCCGGCATGGGCCCCGACTCGCCCCCGGTTGAGGGCGTGCAGGAGAAAGCCAAGAACAAGGTGGCCAAGAACGACCCGATGATGCCGGTCGCCTGGGTGAAGACCTATTCCATCGACGGTGGGCCGACCGGTCGGGTCTTCACGACGACGATGGGATCGTCAACCGATCTTGAATCGGGCGGTGTGCGCCGGCTGCTGGTCAACGCCTGTTACTGGGCGGCCGGGTTGGAGGACGCCATCTCAGCCAGCAGTGAAGTCAATGTCGTCGGTGAATTCGAGCCGACGATGTACGGTTTCTGCAAGGGTAAGACCGCCGGCATCACGCCGAATGATCTGAAGTAATCGCTACGGCAGCGGTCTGATCCAGACGTTGCGATAGCGGGTCGGGCTGCCGTGGTCCTGCAGGAACAGCGGGCCCTTGCCGGTCGCCTGCAACTGTTTCTCAACGCCCCGCAGGTAGTCGGTCACACCGTGCTTGTAGGGAATGTAGGGGGACCGCGGGCCGGTGAAGCTGACCCCATCCTGCACCAACTGGCCATTGAGCCACGCCTTCAGGGTGCCGGCCGACTTCAGGCTGCCGTCGGGGTTCCGCTTGGGGGCGATAAACCGGATGTCGTAGACCTGCCACTCACCAGCCGGCCGGGAAGCGTTGACCAGCGGCTTGGAAAACCGATAGAGGCTGCCCTCGTCCTGTGAGGTGAATTCTTCGACGCCGAAGGAGTCGTAGATCTGCATCTCGTAGTGGCCGTGGATGTAGAGGCCGCTGTTGCCGTGGGCCAGCGGCGAGACCATGAACTCGGCATGGATGTCGGCGTCTTCAAACATCACGCTGGAAACGATGTGGTTGGCATGGCTCTTGGACCGGGTGACGACGAGCGTGCCCTCCTCAATCTCCCAGTTGATCGGGCCGCCCGTCATCGAGGTGAACTTCGGCTCGACACCAGGAGCGATGAGTCGCACCGCGTCGGCCGGCGGCGCGACTGGGAGCGTTGACTGATCGGGCGTGAAGGCGGCCAGCAAATCTCGGCTGTGGGCGTCCGGCTCTGGAGCCTCGGCAGCGACCGGCTGGGTCTTGCCCAGCAGGGCCCGATCGGCGAAGTCGGCGAACTGGGTCCAGTCATATGGCAGCAGGTCATGGCTGCCGTTGCGAACGTGATAGCCGACCAGTTGGCCGATCGGCGTGTTGATCGGCGGCATTGCCTCGGTGCCCAGGCCGGTCAGGCCGTAGAGCTTCCAGGCCCGTCCGGCGGCAACCGCCGCGAGGAACTCACCCCGGGGATCAGCCCAGCGGTCCTGCTCGGCACTGGCCACATAGAGCGGCCGTGGGGCAGCCATGGCGAGCAGCGCATGCTGATCGCAGGGCAGTTCGATCTCACGACCGGCGTAGTCGGCCAGCATCGGGCAGAACCAGTGGGGGAACCGACTGGTGATCACCGCGATCGTCTCGCCGAAGTTCCGTCGCGAGAGGGCGGCACCGCCGCAGCCCGACTCGTTTGAGACGACCATCGCAAACCGCTGGTCGCAGGCCCCCGCCCAGAGAGCCGTCTTGCCCAGCCGTGAGTGGCCCACGACGATCACCTTGTCGGCATCAACCTCGGGCAGGGTCACCAGCCAGTCGAGGATTCGTGACAGCCCCCAGGCCCAGGTTCCAATTGCCCCGGGCTCGTCCTTGGGGAGAGTGCCTTCCACCGGTCGGCCCAGTGCGGCCAGTACGCTCTGCGGCCGGCCGTCGGGCCGGTCCGGGAAGAAGTCGCCGCAGTAGGCGGTGGCCATGCCATAACCGCGGCCAACCAGGGAAGCAACCGGAAACCGCCGCTGCAGCGCACCGCGGGAGGCATCGGTGGCACGATTGTTGACGATTCCCTCAAACCGCGTGTCAGCAGGAATCCAGCCGGTCGGCAGCCAGACGCCCGGGTCGTCAGTCTCAGCCTGATTGCCGCGGAAGTTCAGCTTCAAAAACACCGGAACCTTGTTCGTGGCTTTTGGCAGATAGAGCAACACATTGGTGGTCGGGGCATCGGCGGCTGTTCCCAGCCGCAGCCTTGCCTGCAGCCGCAGTGCCTTCGTACTGCCCAGATCGACCTCAGCTCGCTCCACCGCACCGACCACCGAGACCGGCACCGCCGGCAGTTTGCGGCCATAGAGGTACTTTTCCAGCATCTCAAACTGATGCGGCCGCGAGGTCTGTTCCCACTCCTGCTGTGAGGACGCGGGCACTTCATCCGGCCCGGCCAGCACGTCGGGCAGCACGAACGCCCCGGCCAACGACTCGTCATAGTTCGTCTCGGGCGCGGCGGACACGTTGGCGGGGCTGGAGATTAACGGGAAGACTGCAGCCAGCGTGACCAGCAGCGGCAGGGACGAAATGGGATGGTCGGTGGTCATGAATTGGTTGCCTTACGAGTAACGTTTGAGCCCCAGCATCGCGCCCGATCCTACCCGACCAGCTGTCGGGTTGCAGACGCGGTCATCCTCGCTGCCAGCGATAGGCCGCCTGCGCGGCCTCGGCGAAGAACCAGCGTTCTGCCTCCGATCCCCGCTCTGCTACCAGCGGACGAATCACATTCAGCACGTCGGCATAGCTGCCGGCCCGCAGGGCGACCGGCCAGTTGCTGCCGAACAAGAGCCGCCGCTGGCCGAAGGCCCGCCAGACCCGATCGACCCAGGGGCGGTAGCGGTCGGGATCGGTCGGGGGCGGCGGTCGGTCACTGCCGTCGGCTGGCTGGGCCTGCGAAAAATAGGCCGATTCAAGCAGGGCCGACACCTTCAAAAACACATTCGGCCGGGCCGCCGCCACCTCGACCTGCTCGACCCAGTCGGCAGCGGGGCCCGTGCCGACGATCCGGCCACCCCCCATGTGATCGACCACGATCCGCAGCGATGGGATCGCGGCAGCAGCTGCCGTGGCCGCCGCGAACGTCGGCCCGTGGTTGACGTCGAGGGCCAGTCCCCGTTCGGCCAGCCGAGCCAGGTCGCCGCGATAGTCGGTCTCTTCCAGGCCCGCCAGCAGTTTGCTGCCGTTGACGCGGATGCCGCGGAAAAGTGGGTTGGCGGCGAACCGTTCGAAAAGCCCGACAAACTCGGCTGTGCCGACCGGCAGGTTGCCGACTACACCGACAATGCCCTGCATGCCGGGCAGGTTGTTCTGGCCGGCCGCCAGATCGAGCAGCCACTGGTTGTCCTCCGGCCAGGGGCTGGCCTCGACCACCACCGTGCCGGTCACCCCCAGCGGCTGCACTAGTCGTTCCCATTCAGCTGGCAATACCGGCCGGTAGAGCAGCTGGTCTTTCGGCGCTGGAAACGGCACCCCCTGGGGACGGCGGGGGTCATAGAAATGCGTGTGGGTGTCGATGACGGGCTGCTCTGGAGATGCAGCGGCCAGGCGGCTGTGGCCCAGTAGTGGCAATGCCGTGGTAGTCGCGGTCGCTACCTGCAGAAACTTCCTCCGAGTGGCGGCAGTGCCGGGCGGGTTTGTCAGGCTGCGTGTCATCCGGTTTGCATCTTCCATGAGAACTGAAAAAGGTTCTTCTCGGCGTTGCCAAGAACCTGGTGGTCTCAGGCATCAATGCCTCACGCCAGCCGGCCGGCCCGTCGCAGGTGGAGGCCGACGGCCAAAAAGGTGGCGGCGCTGGAAAGTAGGTTGATGCCGACGAAGATGCCCAGCAGCACCCCGGCGGCGGCAGGGCTGCTGGTCAGCAGGATGCCACCCAGGATGCCCGTCACCACACCATCAAACAGCAGCCAGCCCCAGGGAAAGCCATCGCGGATGGTGAAGGCGGCGGCCAGCTTTGCGGCCGCCTCAAAGGCCAGCAACAGCCCCAGAAAAATCACGAGCGCCTCGACCCCCGCCTTGGGCAGGGCCAGCATGCCGGCACCCGCCAGCGTTGACAGGCCGCCGCACAAAAGCATCACCCAGAACCCCCGCCAGGTGTAGGTGCCGATCGCCATCGCCAGCTGCGAAATGCCGGCGGCCAGGAGCGTGATGCCGCAGAAAATGACGATTACGGTCGCCGCCACCCAGGGGGCGGCCAGGGCCACGCCGCCGAGGACGGCGAAGATGCCGGCAAGCACAAAACACCAGATGGCAACGCGACTGAAGGGGTCAGTTGACTTGGGCATGACGAAACCTCGGGGAAAAAGGAGAGGAGAATGGGCTGCTCCGCCGCGCTGCCAGAGGGTAGCAGACTTATTGTGGCGTCAATCGTCGGCTGAGAAAAGCCGCCGGCCGTCCGCGTTGCCGGTTTGCCCGGTCGGTGCTACCGTCGATACCGATGGACTCCACCGACGATCTGACCGCCGTGCCCGCCCGCCCGCCCACTGCGGGCCAGGCCGAGCCCCAGCCTGAGAGCGAGTCGGCCGCCACGGTCCTCTCCGGTGGCAACGCCGCCCCACCACCGCCGACGTCGATCAGCGAATTGGGTGGCCTGCTCCAAGG